>CAZNGJ010000106.1:0-7344 GCA_964572615.1 uncultured Bacteroides sp. | reverse complement strand
CGATTGAATTTACCAGATTCCGATGAGTCAAGAAAGAGCGTCGAGTAAACGCTTTTCGTATGTCAGTTGCAGCCCCACCCGCGTTGCCCATGACCGGGCTCTGCGATGCGGTCTGCAACCGCAAAGTTAATAATAATTTTGAATATCCCCAAAATTAATCGTGAGAATGCTAAATTTACAACTAAACGTATAAAGATGTCGATGAAAAACTCTCAGCACTGCTGAGAGAAAGGATGCTTGTCTTGTTTTTCTCGGCTATTTTAGTCGCCGGGAATCAATTAATCCAGTCGCCGAAGAAAATTTTGCAGGCGAAAATAAAAGAACTTTTTGGGGAGGAATAAACAATAGTGGGGTGGTGGGTGTTTTAATTGCATCAAGGACTAATAGTGAAAACTTCAACGTTCAAGTACTAAAACTTTAACACGCGATAATTAAAACATAAACACATAATAATATGGAACTTAAAGGATCAAAGACAGAACAGTGCCTCCGTCAGGCGTTTGCAGGTGAAAGCCAGGCTGCAGTGAAATACTCTTTCTATGCAAAGAAGGCCAAGAAAGACGGCTACCAGCAGATTGGTGCCATCTTCGAGGAAACGGCACACAACGAACATACCCATGCCAAGTTATGGTTTAAGTTGCTCCATGACGGCGATGTACCTTCGACTCCCGATAACCTCGTTGATGCCGCTGCCGGCGAAGAATACGAATACGAAGACATGTACAAGGACTTCGCAGCCGTAGCCAAGGAAGAAGGTTTTACTGCTATCGCAAAGATGTTTGAGATGGTGGGCGAAATCGAACGCACTCACATGGAGCGCTATCGTACACTGTTGAAGAACATCGAAGACGGTCTGGTATTTAGCCGCGACGGTGACCGTATGTGGATGTGCCGCGAGTGTGGCCATATTCACATTGGCAAGACCGCTCCTCAGGTTTGCCCTGTTTGCAAACACCCCCAAGCATTCTTTGAACTGCGTCCCGAAAACTACTAATAAGAGCATATTTACCTTTTTGCCTTATATCAACCTGAACAACTCTCCGGAGCTACAGCGCATTGGACAAATGTCGCTGTAGCTCCGGTAACTCATTTTACGCAATGAAGAAACTGTTTTTTGCACCTCTGCAAGGTTATACTGAAACAGAATATCGACGTGCTCATGCAGCCGTCTACGGCCCGGAAGGTGCAGCCGATGCATATTTTATGCCTTTTTCGAGAGTTGAGAAAGGCTGTGTGCGACCAAAAGACCTGCGGGAGTTGACCCAAAGCCGGACACTTGTCAATCAGATTCCACAATCCATTTTCGACGGACCGGATGAACTGACACTTATTCTTGATGCTATCGCGAATGAGGGTTATAGTTTGGTGGATCTGAATTGTGGGTGCCCGTTTGCACCGCAGGTTAAGCATGGCCGCGGTGCGGGGGCCTTAAATACAGATGCACTCGTCTCGATACGTCCGGTGTTGGAGCACTTCCACGAGCAGGGCATTAACTTTTCGCTCAAAATGCGACTTGGTGTAACGGAAGCCGACGAGTGGAAGAGATGTATCAAGGCAATAAACAGGTTGCCGCTGGAGTTCATAACCTTACATCCGCGTACGGCAACCCAGCAATACAACGGAATGATACATGCTGAACAAGTTAATGATTTTATGGCAGCTTCGGCGTTTCCCGTCGTGCTGAACGGCGACCTAAATACACCTGAGGCAGTATATCGTAGTTTTGATCGTTGGCCGGAGCTTGCCGGTGTTATGATAGGGCGGGGCGCCTTAGCTCGACCTTCGATTTTTGATGAGATACGCTCTGGCAGGGATTGGGGAGTAGCCGAGCGACGTGAGAAGCTGAAGGAGTTGTACCGCAATTTTGAGACGGATCTTGCAAAGCGGCTTTGCGGTGACAGCCAACTTTTGTCAAAATTAAAGCCTTTCTGGGATTACCTTGAACCGGAGATAGGACACCGGGCAACCAAGGCTATACGAAAGGCAGGGACCCTGTCAAAATACCGACAGGCGCTCGAAAGCATGTTTCAGTAAGTAAGCACCTGCTTTCGGCCGGCGTCGATACGCAGCAGGATGAACAGAAGAATCGTGAAACCCCACAGCGACGAACCGCCGTAACTGAAGAAGGGTAGGGGGATACCTATGACTGGACAGAGGCCAATCACCATGCCGATGTTGATACAGAAGTGGAAAATGAGGTAGGAGGCGACGCAGTATGCGTAAACACGACCGAATGTTGTGGGTTGACGTTCGGCGAGTGTAACAATGCGTAGAATGAGAAGAATAAAAAGTGCCATAACAGCGGTTGTGCCCCAGAAGCCTTCCTCCTCGCCGATGGTGCAGAAGATGAAGTCGGTGTGTTGTTCGGGCACATACTTGAGTTTAGTTTGCGTACCGTTAAGAAAGCCCTTACCGGTAAGCCCTCCGGAGCCTATGGCAATCTTCGACTGATTGACATTGTAACCGGCACCGCGCAAGTCCTCCTCAATGCCGAGTACAACCTTGATGCGCAGCTGTTGGTGAGGCTGCAACTGGTTGAAGGCTATATTCACCGAAAAAAGGAAAATGATAGCTCCAACGGCTGTAGCAGCTGGCAACAGTAGTTTATAGGCATGGGTTTTGACGGCCTCGAAAATCAGGTAGGCAATCGCTATTCCGATTAGCGACAGCATGACGGGCAGACCGGGTACGGCAACGTCGAACTGACCGACGAGAATCCAGAGGACGGCTCCGCTGATAGCAAAAAGCCCAAGGACATTGCGGGCAATTTCGAACTTGTGTTTGGCTGTGTTGTTGACCAGCAGCATCACCACCATAATCACCATGACCAGAACAAAAATCCAGAATTGACCGACGGGCATACCCATCATGGTCGGGTCGGTGTACTTGATGCCGAGCACGAATATCACCACTGCAAACAACGCGCTGAACAGTATCAAGCCGCTCATACCCTCGCGGTATAGTACGAAGAACAATGCCAGGAAGGTCAGAGCCGAACCGGTTTCTTTCTGCAACAATATCAGCAGTATCGGAACGACGATGATGGCGATGGCCTTGACGTAGTTGGAGAATTTGGCGTTTAGCGAGAAGTTGTATTCGCTGAACAGTTTTGCCAACGCCAACGCAGTAGCAAACTTGGCAAATTCAGCCGGTTGCAGACTCATCGGACCGAATACCAACCACGACTTGGAACCCTTGATGTCAGGCGCCAGGAATGGCGTGATGAACAGCAGACACAGAATGAGTATGTAGATCGGGTATGCGTATGTCTCGTATATACGGGTATCGAAAAGCAGCAATATGAATCCAAGAAAGAAAGCCAAACCGATCCAACGTACTTGCTTACCCGAAAACTCACTGAAACTCAGCATCGAAGCTTCGTCAAAGTCATAACTGGCTGCATAAATGCTGATAACACCCGCTATCACCATTATAGCATATATTATAACGGTGATCCAGTCGAGGTTCTTGAAAATCGAAACGGCATCTACGCGACGGCTTAGCATAACGATTGGATAGTTGAAAGGAGGGTTACTTGTAATATAATGTCGTAGCTAACATCTGGTCCTCGAGATACTTTCGGTTTGACGCGATTTCACCCTTGAGGTATTTTTCGATGATGAGACTGCCGATAGGTACGCCGAACGTTGCACCGAAGCCGGCGTTCTCGACGTAGACAGCCACTGCAATCTTCGGGTCGTTATAAGGTGCAAAACCCATAAAGGCCGAGTGGTCCTTACCATGCGGGTTCTGTGCTGTACCGGTCTTGCCGGCTACCTCGATATCAGGCAAGTTGGCACGGCGACAAGTGCCGCCCGTTACGGCCATGCGCATGCCTTCGGCTATTGATGAGTAATAACCGGAGTTGATGGTCGGTATCCGCTTCTGCGTGTATTCCTCCGGAATTACCGTATCCTGAATTGCCTTGACCACGTGCGGCGTGTAGAACCACCCGCGGTTTGCTATGGTGGCACAGAGGTTAGCTATCTGAATGGGCGTTGCAAGAATCTCGCCCTGGCCAATCGATACGGATATGATGGTGTTGGCACTCCATCGACCCTTGCCGTAGTAGCGATTATAGCTCTCTGCGTTGGGGATGAAGCCGCGGCTCTCGCCGGGGAGGTCTATGCCGAGCTTGTAGCCGTAGCCCATCGACACGAGATGTTTTTTCCATACTTCGAAGGCGTTGGCCGACGAGCCGTATTTGCTTCGTCGATCGATCATAGCCTTGAACCCCCAACAGAAAAACGCGTTACACGAAGTCTGCAGGGCCGGTTTGAGAGCCAGGGGACTGCCGTGAGCGTGACATCCTACGCGGAGACCGCCGTTGATGTAACCATGATGACATGGGTAGGCTGTACCAAGTGTTATGATATTTTCCTGCAGGAGGATGAGACCTTGTGTAGGCTTGAACGTCGAACCGGGAGGGTAGGCAGCCTGTATGGCGCGGTCGAAAAGAGGTTTTGCAGGGTCCTGCACCAGTTTGGCGTAGTTACGGCCACGTTCGCGACCTACCAGAAGTGACGGGTCGTAACCGGGCGCGGAGACAAGGCACAGTATCTCGCCCGTGGAAGGTTCGATTGCCACCACTGCGCCGCGTTTACCGACCATCAGTGACTCGGCGTATTGCTGCAACTTTATGTCGAGCGACAATGTCAGGTCGCGTCCGGAAACAGGTGCAATATCGTGTGCACCGTTTTCGTACTTGCCCTGAATACGACCGTTGGCATCGCGAATCAGTATCTCGGTGCCTTTGATGCCGCGCAAATAGGTGTCGTAACTGCGCTCTACCCCAAGGTCGCCGGTATAGTCGCCGGCCTGGAAGTATGGGTCGCGTTCAATGTCTGCTGCATTCACCTCGCGGATATTACCAAGTACATTAGCTGCCGACAGGTGGTTATATTGGCGCAAGATGCGCTTTTGGATATAGAATCCGGGGAATCGGTACAACTTTTCCTGCAGACGCCCGTAGTCGGTTGCCGAGAGGTGCGTGATGAGTACCTGAGGGGTGTACGACGAGTAGCCTGGATTGAGACGCTTGTCCTTCATGTCGGCAAAACGTTTGTCCAGCTGCTCGCGTGTAATATTGAGCGTACGGCAGAAATCGAGGGTGTCAAACTCGGCTACATCACGCGGAACAAGCATGACGTCGTATGCCGGTTGATTGAAAACCACGAGTTCGCCGTTGCGGTCCTTGATAAGACCGCGTGATGGGTAAACCGTCTTCTTGAGGAATGCATTGCTGTCTGCCGACTTTTTGTATCGGCTATCAGAAATCTGGAGGTCGAAGAGACGGATACCGTATATGAGGGCTATTATTAGGAGAAAACCGCAGATTACATATTTGCGTTTCTCAAGATTATAGTCTTTTCTCACGGCGTGTAAGTGTTAAACTGTCAATAGCGTAAAGAACGATAAAGGTGAAAACCGAGGAAGCCGCGATACGTATCAGCAACCGCTGTATATCCATATATGTCAGTGCTTCGAGAGTGAAGTACAGCGCGCAGTAAAGGACAACCATAGTGCCCATGTACTTCAGATAAGCGTCGGTTCCGAGCGAATTGATACACACTCGTTTGCCCGACAACTCCTCGTCGCGCGGAACGTAGAGATGGAATATGGGCCGCCGCATGAAGGCAACCAAAGTGCAAGCCATGGCGTTAAGTCCCGGTGTGTCCTGGAAAATGTCGACACTCAGACCGAGCACGAATGCTATTGTCATCGTGGCATTGGTACTCAGCGTAACCGGCAACTGTATAATCATATACAAAAACACCAATGCCACAGCCGAATTGAACAACACGAGGTTGTTGAATATCACCGACTGTGCAACGACAAGTACTATGAAAAGCAGTATGTTGTTGATTATTAACTTTGGCACGACTGGATGTTATGACAAAATGACTGATTGATGTTAGCCTGACCTCAGCTATTTGGATTCGGCTTCGAGGCGCTTCTCGTCTTCTTCAATGGCGCGTAACTCTTCGGCTACGTAATTGACCACCACCTGTACGTTGTCGAGGGTCGAAAAGTCGGTAAGCAGTCGTATCTTGAGGGTGAAGAAGTTCTCATTGCCGGCATTGGAGTTCGACTCGATGATACCTACCGGTATTCCCGGCGGGAAGACATCCGAGTAACCGCTGGTCATCACCGTGTCACCGGAGTGGAAGACAGTATGTCGCGGCAACTCCTCGAGGAGTGCGTAACGCGGATCTTTTCCGTCCCAAACCATCGACCCGAAACTGTCGTTACCTTTGATTTTGCACGACAGACGGAAATGAGGATTGAGCAACGACATGACACGCGAGTGGTGCTCTCCGACCACATTGACCACCCCGACAACACCGTTCTGGTCGATAACACCCATCTCGGGACGTATGCCGTCGGCGCTGCCTTTGTTGATGGTTATGTAGTTATGCGGCTTCATTACGCTGTTCTTCACCACATGTGCCACGATAAATTCGTAAGGCCGTAATGTGTCGGGCAGAACTATACTGTCGGCCATGAGTTTCTCCTGGAGCAGGTCGACCTTCATAAGCAGCGAGGCGACCTCGGCTTGCAGGACAGCATTGCGTCGGTTCAGATCCTCGTTGTTTTCGCGCAGGTTGAAGTAGGACGTAATACTGCTCGACCAACCGTATATTGTACCCGACACGGCATTGGCCGACGTGGTGTATACACTCCGGTGGATAGGGTTGGAATTGACCAAGAGGATAGCACTCACAACCATATAGGCCGTGAACACAAACCATTTGGAATTGCGTATGAAGAAGTTGAGTAACTCGCGCACGATTGCCGGTGAACAGCGTACTTAATGACTTAGCGGATAAGGAACGAGAATTTGTCGATGTTCTTGAGAGCGACCCCGGTACCGCGAGCCACGGCCAGCAAGGGGTCTTCGGCTATATGGAACTGGATGCCGATCTTGTCGGTCAGACGTTTGTCGAGACCACGGATGAGTGCACCGCCACCGGCCAAGTAGATACCGTTCTTGACGATATCGGCATACAGTTCGGGCGGAGTCTGTTCGAGGGCACCCAGTACGGCGTTTTCTATCTTGTTGATAGTCTTGTCGATACAGTGACAGATTTCCTGATAGCTGACAGGAACCTCCATCGGGAGGGCTGTCATCTGGTTGGGGCCGCGTACGATGAAGTCTTCCGGCGGGTTGTCGAGTTCGGTGATGGCCGAGCCGACATGAATCTTGATCTGCTCGGCTGTGCGGGCACCAACCTTGACATTGTGAGCGCGCTTCATGTGGTTGAGGATGTCCTCGGTAAGGTCGTCGCCGGCAATCTTGATGGACTTGTTGCTGACGATACCACCAAGCGAAATCACGGCGAT
>CAZNGJ010000105.1:0-7490 GCA_964572615.1 uncultured Bacteroides sp. | reverse complement strand
CACCGCACGATAATAGTTGGTTGATTTTTGACCCTAATGATATATCCATAGTTTAGTTTTGAGTGGAATTTTCAACCGCAAATATAGTACATTATTTCCAAATCTCCAAAAAAAATGGTTGATAAACAAGCCTATTTCTATATTATTAGTATATCTCTATTATTAGTATATCTCTCCGTAAAACGGAACAGGTTAGTCGAGCATCAGGGGCATGAGGGGGTGTGAGGTGGGGATGTCGAAGATGTCGCCGATGCGGTCGCTGCTGAACAGTATGCGTGTCAGGACGTTGACTGTCACGTCGAGGGTCAGACGTCGCAGTGTCGTGTCCGTTTTGGTGCAACGACCGTCCTTGATGATGTATACGCCGTTGTTTTCGGGTATCAATGAGTCGGTCACGCGAATCACCTGGTCGAGCTTGCGGTGAGATGCGGCTAACGACGTCAGGATGCTTTCGACATTGACTATGCGCAACATGCCACGAGAGCGAAGCGATGCAGGTCGGCCGTAGGGAGCGCGATATACAGCCATGGGCAGTTCTCCCGGCAGTTTGTCCTTGATTGCTCCGAGTGCCATGTCGAGTGCATCCGGGTCATCGCCCAACAGGTCGAGCACGTGAATCGCCCTACCGTCTGCCGTGCCGAAAGCCATCGCACGGACATCGCCGTCGGGACCGTTGACCTGAACGGCCACACCTTTGTCGTGCGCAATATCGGCCAGGATATTATCGAAGTCGCGTTCGGAGTGGAGCACCGTTGCCGTGCGTTTGCGTTCCAGGCTGGCGAACGACTCGAAGTCCGGCTCGACTACGGTATATCCCTCCGTGAGGGGGAAGACGTGCAGACCCGTGTAACGCTCGATGTCGTTGTAGACCACGGTGGCAAATCCGAATTTGTCGTAGAAGAAGTACAGACGGCGCGTGGCGGGGATGAGTCCTGCCAGGGTATAACCGCGCTCGTAGGCCAAGTGCAATGCGTCGGTCAGCAGACGGCTCATATAACCTTTATGTCGGGCGTTCGTGGCCGTGGCAGCGCCCGATATGTAGGCCAACTTCAACTCGGTTCCGTGATACTCGAAGCGATAGTCCTGGAGGAAAAGGCAACTGACCGCATTACCGCCGGGAGCCAGCAGCAGGGCTTCCTCGTCGCGGTACACGCTATCGAAAAACCAGTCGTTCCACTCACGGTCGGCCGTAAAAGCCCCGTCGTATATCTGTTTGATTATTTTCTTCTTTTTCGTGTCTTCCATATCATTAAAACATTTCCCATTATCGAAAGTTGAGATGCCCTCGCGGTCTATTTTGGTAATACAAAAGATTTTTAGTAAATTTGCACGAATTAAGAAGCCTTGTTTTGTGCGGGCTCAATCTAATTTTTACTCACGATTTCACACATTAATGATATAAAGATGCCTATAGCTCTCATTACCGGCATTACCGGCCAGGACGGTTCGTATCTGGCTGAATTTCTCCTCGAAAAAGGCTACGAAGTCCACGGCATAATGCGCCGCAGCTCGTCGTTCAACACCGGTCGCATCGAGCACCTGTATCTCGACGGATGGGTGCGCGACATGCACGCCAGCCGCCGCATCCACCTCCATTGGGGCGACATGACCGACTCGTCGTCGTTGGTGCGCATCATCGGCGCGGTCAAACCTGACGAAATATACAACCTGGCGGCTCAAAGCCATGTCAAGGTGTCGTTTGATGTGCCCGAATACACAGCCGACGCCGACGCTATCGGCACGCTCCGACTGCTTGAGGCGGTGCGCATACTCGGTCGCGAAAAGTCGACTCGTATCTACCAGGCTTCGACGAGCGAGCTGTTCGGCAAGGTGGCCGAGGTGCCTCAGCGCGAGACCACGCCCTTCCATCCCCGCTCTCCTTACGCCGTGGCCAAGCTGTACGCCTTCTGGATAATGAAGAACTACCGCGAGAGCTACGGCATGTACGCTGCCAACGGCATCCTGTTCAACCACGAGAGCGAGCGCCGAGGAGAGACATTCGTAACACGCAAGATTACCCTCGCTGCCGCCCGTATAGCCCACGGCCTGCAGGACAAACTCTACTTAGGCAATATGGATGCGCGTCGCGACTGGGGTTACGCCCCCGACTACGTGGAGTGCATGTGGCTCATCCTGCAGCAGCCCGAGCCGGAAGATTATGTGATAGCAACGGGCGAGTATCACACCGTGCGCGAGTTTACCACCCGTGCGTTTGCCGAAGCCGGTATCACCCTGCGCTGGGAAGGCGAGGGACTTGATGAGAAAGGCATCGACGCAGCGACCGGTCGTGTACTTGTCGAGGTCGACCCACGCTTCTTCCGACCGGCCGAAGTCGAGGAACTGCTCGGCGATCCCACAAAGGCCCGCACCCGTTTGGGTTGGGATCCGAAGAAGACGTCGTTTGATGAGTTGGTGCGCCGCATGGTGCGTTCAGACATGGAACTTGCCGCCAAGGAGAGCGCAAAATAAGCCGAGACAGCTATGAATAACGGTACCGAAAATGTCAAGGGGCTGACCCCTGACTCGAAGATATACGTTGCCGGACACCGAGGATTGGTAGGCTCGGCGATATGGAAGAATCTGCAGGAACGTGGGTTTAAGAACCTTGTTGGACGCAGCCATGCCGAACTCGACCTGACCGACCAGGCAGCTGTTCGTGAGTTCTTTGCCACGGAGCGTCCCGAGGCCGTCATAGTGGCTGCCGCCCATGTAGGCGGTATCATGGCCAACTCGGTATATCGAGCCGACTTTATTGTCGAAAACCTTGGTATTCAGCAGAATGTCATTACCGAGGCGTGGCGCCACGGTGTCAAGCACTTGCTCTTCCTTGGTTCGACCTGCATTTACCCGCGCAATGCTCCCCAACCGATGACCGAGGATGCTCTGCTGACTTCGCCACTCGAATACACCAACGAACCGTACGCCCTGGCCAAGATAGCCGGCATGAAGATGTGCGAAAGTCTGAACCTGCAATACGGCACTGAATATCTGAGCGTTATGCCGACCAATCTGTACGGTCCCAACGATAATTTTCACCTTGAGAACAGCCATGTTCTCCCGGCCATGATACGCAAGATGCACCTGGCGCGTCTGCTCGAAGCAGGCGATATGGCGGCTGTCCGTGACGACCTCGACAAACGACCCGTGACCGGCTATTCGCCCGACCTGACCGACGACGAGATTCGCGCTATCCTCAGCCGCTTCGGTATATATGCCGACCGCCTCGAACTGTGGGGCTCGGGTACGCCGTTGCGTGAGTTCCTGTGGAGCGAGGACATGGCCGACGCGTCGGTATATGTGCTGCTCAATGTCCGCTTTGACGAATTGAAGAAGGCTTCGGCACCAGATGTGCGCAACACTCATATCAATATAGGTACCGGCATCGAACATACCATAGCCGAAACAGCCGAAATGGTGCGCGATGCTGTCGGCTTCGGCGGCGAAATACGTTGGGATGCGTCGAAACCCGACGGCACGATGCGCAAACTGTGCGACGTGACCAAACTCCACTCGTTGGGTTGGCGCCACCGCGTCGAACTTGCCGACGGCATCAAGGCTCTCTACGAATGGTACTGTCTTAATTAAGAAACCAATAGCTACAATATAATAACAGTATGAAAATCAATCGAAATATGCGTGCGTTGGCCCTCGCGGCAGTCGGTGTGATGACTGCGCAGGGTGTCTTCGCTTCCGGCGAGGCTCTGTGGCTTCGCGATGTCAAAATCAGCCCCGACGGCTCGACGATAGCATTCCAATACCTTGGCGACATCTGGACAGTGCCCGTCAAAGGCGGTGAGGCAAAACGACTTACCACCCTCGACAGCTACGAATCGACCCCCGTATGGAGTCCCGACGGCAAACAGATAGCTTTTGCTAGCGACCGCAACGGCAACTTTGACATCTTTGTCATGCCCGCAGCCGGTGGCAAGGCTACCCGCCTCACCCGCAACTCGGCCTCCGAGTTGCCCGAGTCATTCACTCCCGACGGCAAGGAAGTTCTCTTCTCGGCCTCTATCCAGGACCCCGCTACGAGTGCCGTATTCCCAACCGGCCGTATGACCGAGCTGTATGCCGTGCCCGTCAAGGGCGGAGCCATCCGTCAGGTGCTCGGCACTCCTGCCGAGGCCGTGTCGTGGGCCGGCGGCAAGATGCTCTACCAGGACCAGAAGGGCCTTGAGGATCAATGGCGCAAGCATCACACATCGAGCATCACCCGCGATATATGGCAGTACGACCCTGCTACGGGTAAACATACTAACCTGACCGCCCGTCCCGGCGAGGATCGCAATCCTGTAGCGGCCGGTTCGGACTTCTATTTCCTGAGCGAGCGCGACGGTGGTTCGATGAATGTCTACAAGGCGCCCATAGCCGATGCGTCGAAGGCGACGGCAGTTACCACGTTCAAGGAGCACCCCGTGCGTTTCCTGTCGCGTGCCGACAATGGCCTGCTGTGCTACACATACAATGGCGAGATTTATACCCAGGCTCCCGGTGCGAAGCCTGTCAAGCTGACGGTGACCACCGTCGAGGACCTCGATAATCCAATCGAGAAACTTAGCGTACGCTCCGGTGCCCAGGGCGCCGTGGCCTCGCCCGACGGCAAGTCGGTGGCCTTTATCCACCGCGGCGACGTGTTTGTTACCTCTGTGGAATACAACACCACCAAGCAGATAACCAATACGCCCGAGGCTGAGAGTCATGTGGCATGGAGCCCTGACGGCAAGTCGCTGGTTTACACAAGTCAGCGTGACGGACGTTACAATATCTACAAGGCGACGATGGCTCGTCCCGACGAGGAGGTCAACTTTGCCAACGCCACCGTTATCAAGGAGGAACCTCTCTTCAAGGCCGACAAACACGAGCGCACATATCCCGACTACTCGCCCGACGGCAAGAAGTTGGCCTTCATCCTCGACCGTAACCGTCTGCAGGTCATGGACGTCAAGTCGGGCAAGGTCAAGGAACTCACCGACGGCTCGACTTTCCGCAGCCGCACGGGTGGTTTCGGTTACACATGGAGTCCCGACAGCAAGTGGATAGCTCTCGAGATTGTCGACCGCAAGCACGACCCTTATTACGACATCGCTATCATCAATACCGAAACCGGCGAACTGACCAACCTGACCAACAGCGGCTATTTCGACGAGAGTCCTTCGTGGGTCATGGACGGCAACGCCATCCTGTTCTCGTCCGAGCGCTACGGTATGCGCAACCATGCCTCGTGGGGTTCGGAGAGCGACGCCATGCTCATCTTCATGAACCGCGACGCTTACGACAAGTACCGTCTGTCGGCCGAGGACTACGCCCTGGCCAAGGAGGTCGAGAAGGCAGCCAAGAAAAAGGCTGATAAGGACGACGATAAGGATAAAAAAGACAAAAAAGACGGCGACGAAAAGGACAGCAAGGCTATCAATGTCGAGCTCGATGGCATCACCGACCGCGTGGTGCGTCTGACGCCTATGTCGTCCGATCTGTCCGACATGATAATCACCGAGGACGGCGAGAACCTGTTCTACATCAGCCGCGGCCCCAACGGCACCCAGTTGTGGAAGAAGTCGTTGCGCAAGGACGAGCACAAACTCATCGGCAAGGTGGACGGCGGCAACCGTTTCGACTCGGACAAGGATGGTAAGAATCTGTTCATATTCGGTAGCTCGCTGCGCAAACTCGACCCCAAGAGCGACAAAATGACGCCCATTACGTTCAGCTCGACCATCAACCTCGACCGTGCCAAGGAACGCGAGTTTATGTACGACTATATGGTGCGCGAGGAGGCTGAACGCTTCTATACCAAGGATATGCACGGTGTCAACTGGCCCCGCCTGACCGACAACTACCGTCGCTTCCTGCCCCATATCAACAATAACTACGATTTTGCCGAACTGCTCAGCGAGGTGCTCGGCGAACTCAATGTCAGCCACACCGGCGGTAGCTATCGCGGTAACGGTACGCCTAATGCCGACCGCACAGCCGCTCTCGGCTTGCTGTACGACCTGACCTATACCGGCAAGGGTGTCAAGGTCGACGAGGTGCTCGCCAAGGGTCCGTTCGACCGCGCCGCTTCCAAAATGGTGGCCGGCTCGATAATCAACGCCATCAACGGCACGGCACTCGATGCCGACAATGACATCACCGGTCTGCTCACCGATGTCAGCGGCAAGAAAACCCTCGTGTCGTTCACTACGCCCTCCGGCGAGAAGGTCGACGAGGTTATCCTCCCCATATCGGCCGGTGCAAACGGCGAACTCCTCTATCAGCGTTGGGTGAAGGCCCGCGAGGCCGAGGTCGACCGTCTGTCGGGTGGCCGTCTGGGCTATGTGCACATCCGTTCGATGGGCGACCCGTCGTTCCGCGAGGTGTACAGCAAGGTTCTCGGCAAGTATAACGACCGCAACGGCATCGTCATCGACATCCGTTGGAACGGCGGTGGCCGTCTCCACGAGGACATTGAGGTGCTGTTCAGTGGCAAGAAATACTTCACGCAGGAGATTCGTGGCGACGAAACCTGCGACATGCCCTCGCGCCGTTGGAACAAGCCCTCCATCATGATTACCAACGAGGCCTGCTACTCCAATGCCCACGGCACCCCCTGGGTATATCAGCACCAGGGTCTGGGTAAGATTGTGGGCGCACCCGTACCCGGCACCATGACCTCGGTCAACTGGGTGACCATGCAGGATCCGACACTCGTGTTCGGTATCCCCGTAGTCGGTTATCGCCTCGCCGACGGCTCGTTCCTTGAGAATCAGCAACTCGAGCCGGACGTGCTCATCCTCAACGACCCCGCCGAAATCGTCAAAGGCGAAGACGCCCAGCTGAAAACTGCCGTCAACGAACTCCTTAAAGACATCAAGTCCAAAAAATAACCTTTTTTTCATAAGATATGATATCCCCGCGACGAACCGCAGCCGGTTCCCCGCGGGGATATTTTTCGCGTCCGCCCTACGGCTGTTGTAGGGACATGCCTTTGGTATGTCTTCCTAACATGATAATTATTAAGTGATTATTTCCCGGCGTCCCGTGGGACGCTGACCGTCAGTAACCCCGTACGCCGAGCCGAAGGTGAGGCGTGCGGGGTAGTCGCATCCAAACGAAATTGGCGTCCGCCGGACGCCGACCGATATGCCACGGATATGATTACCCATCATTTGTTTGTTCGGCGTACCTGACGGCACGCCTGGGGTGGGGGGATCGGTACATGCCGGGCACGTCTCGCGTTGCTCGACGTACCGCGGATACGGAGGGTCGGCGTCCTGCCGGACGTCCATGGCAGTAGGGGCGCCAGTTTTTAGCGTCCGCGACGGGGCGCCAGTTTTTAGCGTCCGCGCCACGAGCGTAGTAGAGATATGTCTTCGGTGTGTCTACCTTACGCAGAAATGTATTACGGAAGGGCGTCCGAAGGACGTCGACTTCCTTTTAACCGTGGATGCCGAGCCTAAGGCGAGGCGTCCACGGAAAACGACCCAACACACATCGGGCGTGCCGAAGGT
>CAZNGJ010000104.1:0-7552 GCA_964572615.1 uncultured Bacteroides sp. | reverse complement strand
GTCTCGCAAACTTTTTTTGTCAAAGTCAAGGGTTGAGCAACGGTAGATGCCCGTGGATATGTAATTCTGAGTTCTATGCGCGAGCATAGGGCCATGAGTGTGCATATACAAGCGTGGGCTTCTGCGTTGCCGTCCGACTTTGACAAGGCGATGCGAGAAGCCTCAAGCAGTAGGACGGCAAGATACAGATTCCTACGCTTTTCGTCTATAAACCAATCGCCAACGAGAGGAAGACCGCGGCACAGAGACTTAATGTAATGGCTAATAAATTTAACCTGCCGTTATGCTCCGAGTTTGAAGCGTGGCTCCGGGAGCAAGGCTACGACGAGGCCACAATCAGCAACCGCATCAGCAATGTTGCTAAAATCAACGCCGCCTATGGCGATTTGCTCGCCCATTGGAAAAAGGATGGTCTGGAGTCGGTGCTCGCCGATCTTTCCTACTCCAAGAAGGACAAAGAAGCGGCCTTAAAAAATCCGAGCAAAATTGAAATTGATGGCGACATCTACTCCGGACTCGCCACCTACCGCTCCGCCCTGAGGCTCTACATCGCGTTCCTCAACGCTACCCAACCACTCACCAACGGACATCTGAACCCCATTGTACCCATCATCAACAAGGCCGTTGACCAAATCAAGGCCGCAGTGAAGAATGTGGACTTCAGCGAAAAGGGCGCGGTGAATAAAACTATCATTGAGCCTTTAACCGAACTGCTCGGCTCCATGCTGTCGGCTTATGGTTACACCTTCGAATGCGAGCATACCGTAACCGGGGTTGTCAACCCTGCCGGAGGTTCGTCAGCAAATGTTCGCGACCGCTATGACATCATCGGCGAAAGCGATACGCACCCCCTCATCATCATCGAAGTGGACACACATCGTAGCGATCAAGTTGCAAAGAAAATGGTGTCGCGCATCGCCCTCAATTCAGAAAGGGAAATGATCTACGTCAGCATCCTCTATCCGAACGATCATAAATACAAGGCTGCCGAGAAACAAGAGTGTAAGAAATATATTGGCTACATCTCAACGCTCTTCACGATCTTCGGGCAGCCAAAGAAGCAGTACCTCAACTATCTGCTGTACTAATAAACCTGTTCCCAAAAACCTACAATATAAATATGAACAATAAATTTCACTCAACATGCTTCCAAGGGCATGTGAGGGCCGGCTGGAGATATGTCCTCCTGCTCATTGTCGCGGTCCTCACCGCCTCCGAAGCAAGAGCCCTCTCTGTCGGCGACTATTTTTCCCTCGAATATGAGGGAACGACGCTGAGGTACAAAGTGCTCAGCAATAGCACTTGCGAGGTCAGCGGATATGTAACCGGCCAAACGGATGTGAAGATTCCCTCCCAAGCTGAGGGCTATTCCGTTGTATCAATCGGAGCTATGGCATTCAAGTACAATTCAAGCATGACTTCCGTAACACTCCCTGAATCAGTAACTTCCATTCGTGGGGGTGCATTCGATAGTTGCTCAGGTCTGGCCTCGGTAACAATCTCGGAATCTGTAACTTCTATCGGAGACTATGCATTCAAGAACTGCACCAAGCTGACTTCTATAACCATCCCGGAATCAGTAACTTTAATAGAACACAATGCTTTCGAAGGTTGCTCCGGGCTGACTTCCATTACCATTGGTACGAATGTAACTTCAATCGGAAACCAAGCATTCTATGGGTGCTCCGGAATCAAGACTATAATCTGCAACGCCCTTACGCCACCTTCGGCTAATGCAAATGTATTCTCTAATTACGAGGGTGTTACGTTGACGGTACCGGCTGAAAGCGTTGAAGAGTATAAATCCACTGAGCCCTGGAGCAGATTTTCCATCTTACCCTCCACACCTCCTCCGTCGCCCGGCGAGGAATTTTCCTTCACCTACGTGGGTTCCACACTCATGTACAAGGTCATAGACGAAAGTACTTGTATGGTTATCGGCTATGTTGGAGGAATAAAGGAATTGATAATCCCCCCGAAGGCCAATGAGCATTCGGTCCTTGCGATAGGCGATAACGCATTCAGATACTGCTCCGGACTTACTTCTATAACTATCCCCGAAGGTGTAACTTCCATTGGAGAACGGGCGTTCGAGTATTGTTCCGGCGTTAATACCCTAACCCTTCCCAAATCATTATCTAAAGTGGGGTATGCCGCCTTTGTTAAACCTATTAAGAATGTCTATATCCCTTCTTTAGAAGCTTGGTGTAATATCGATTTTAGCGAATCGTCCAATCCGATAAGTGGAGGAGAAAATTTATATATTAACGGTGAGTCGGTTACCGACATCGTAATTCCGGAATCAATCAAGGAAATTAAGCCGTTTGCTTTTACAAAATGTTCCGTCCTGACCTCTGTAACGTTACCCGTATCCGTTGCCTCAATCGGCGAGTGGGCATTCAGCGGTTGCACCGGTCTGACTTCTTTGACCATTCCGAAATCGTTAACTTCTATTGGAACATATGCTTTCTCCAACTGCACAAATTTAACGACCATCATATGTAATGCTGTAAATCCGCCTACAGCCGAAGAGACTACCTTCAGCAACTATGAAGGCGTGACGCTAATTGTGCCGGAGGAGAGTGTGGAAGCTTATAAGGTGACCGATCCTTGGAGCAGATTGTCTATAGAAGCCGGCTTTACCTTCACCTACGAGGGATCCACACTTAAGTACAAAAAACTGGACGAGAATACTTGTGAGGTTATAGGGTACGAAGGAGAATCTACAGATTTTATAATACCGGCCCAGGCCAAAGGGCTTGCCGTAGTTAGCATTGGCTCTTCCGCTTTTGCTGAATGCTCAAGGTTGACTTCGCTAACCATTCCCGCATCCGTTACTTCAATCGGGTCGCAGGCTTTTGCTGGTTGCACAGCCATCAAAACTATAACCTGCAATGCAGCAACACCTCCTACTGCCGATAAGACCTCTTTCGGTAAGTATGTCGGCGTAAAGTTGCTCATTCCAACTCAGAGCGTGGAATCATATAAGGCAACACTACCATGGAGCCTATTTTTTTTGGTACCCGGAGATGAATTTTCCTATACTTATAAAGATGCCACCTTTCAAGATGCCATCTTTAAATATAAGATAATTACCGACAATACATGCGAACTTATCGGATACGAAGGAAGAGCAAATAGCGTGATAATACCGGAGAACGTCTATGAACTTTCGGTAGTTTCTGTCGGTGCTTCGGCTTTTAAGTATTGCCTTATCATGACTTCAGTAACTATTCCCGTGTCGGTGACTTCTATCGGGGCTTCGGCTTTTTCCGGTTGCCGGCACCTGACTTCAGTAACTATTCCCGAGTCGGTGACTTTTATCGGAGATTCCGCATTCTCCGGTTGCACCAGCCTGTCTTCCATAGATTTCCCCCAAAATATAACCACGATTGCAAAGGGGATTTGCTCGGGTGGCACCGGCCTGACTTCTATCACCATTCCAGAATCAGTCACTTCTATTGGAGAGGAAGCTTTCGCCGGTTGTATGAGTATTGCAACCGTAACCTGTAACGCGGTTAATCCTCCAACAACTGCTGCATCCGCATTCGATGTATATTATTCCGCTAAGTTGATTGTTCCGGAACAAAGCGAAGAACAATATAAAACAACTCAGCCTTGGAGCCGTTTCTTTGATGCTTTTACCTTCACGAAGGATGACGTCACTCTAAAATACAAGAAAATAGATGATCGTACCTGTGAGGTGTTCGGCTATGAAGGAGAGCTAACGGAATTGACAATCCCGAGCAGGGCTAATGAACTATCGGTCGTTTCAATTGGAGAAAGTGCTTTCTCTGATTGCACCGGGCTTACGTCCTTAAGCATCCCATACACCGTTTCTTCGATAGGCGTAAATGCGTTTCGTAATGACTCAAGCCTAACATCAGTTTCGATTACACACGCTACAAATTCAATCGGAGCTTATGCTTTTGCAAATTGCACCGGACTTACTACCGCTATAATACCCGGATTACTTACCTCAATCGAAGACGGCGTCTTCTACGGTTGTACCGGCCTGACTTCCATCACTATTCCGGAGGGGGTAACAAATATAGGAAATGGAGCGTTCTATGGTTGTGAAAACGTTAAAACTGTAACTTGCAATGCCATAAATCCACCGACAGCAGACAGGTTTTCCTTCAATAAATATATAGGGGTAAATTTGATTGTGCCGGCTCAGAGTGTAGAAAAATATAAGACAACGGACCCTTGGAATGTTTTTTTCTTACAAATAGGCGATGTTCTGGTACATAGCGAAGAAGATGCAACTTTTTCCTTTAAAGTGATATCGGAAAATAGCAGTGCTCTCATTGGCGTTAATCTAAAAAATTATTGTAATTTCGCATTTCCAGAGAAATTATATGGCCTCTCCCTTGTGGAAATAGAAAATAATGTATTCCGTAATAACAGATACCTTTGTGAAATAAGACTTCCGGAATCACTTACTTCAATTGAACCTGAATTGTTTTTTGGGTGTTCCTCCCTTGAATTGGTAATTTTACCGAAGAGCCTTACCAAGATAGAAAATGGGGTATTTAGCCAATGTAGTAATTTAAAATCCATTGAGATTCCGAACTCGGTGACAACAATTGGCGACCGTGCATTCCGTGGTTGCTCCGGGCTGAAGTCAGCCACTTTTGGGAACTCGGTGACAACTATTGGAGATTGGGCTTTCAGTGGTTGCTCCAGGCTCAACTCAGTCACTTTCGGTAACTCAGTGACAACTATTGGAGATTGGGCGTTCAGTGGTTGCTCCTGGCTGCCTTCCATTGAGATTCCGAACTCGGTGACAACTATTAGCACCGGCGCATTCGCGAAGTGCGGGTTGATGTCCATTGAGATTCCGAACTCAGTGACAACAATTAGCGAATCTGCGTTCAAAGATTGCTCCGAGTTGATGTCCATTGAGATTCCGAACTCGGTGACAACAATTGGCATCAGTACTTTCAGTGGCTGCTCCAGGCTCACCTCAGTCACTTTCGGTAACTCAGTGACATCTATTGGAGATTGGGCTTTCAAAGGCTGCAATAATATAATTTCTGTAAGATGTTATGCTCTTACCCCCCCTGAAACGACAAGCCGTGCCTTTAGTACTTATGCGAATGTGACGCTCTCGGTGCCGGAAGAGAGGGTGGGAATTTATAAAGCGACCAATCCTTGGTGGTATTTTTATATTGAAGGAATCAGCGGCCTTGATGTGGCTGAAGCTGACGACGTTGAGATCAGCGTCGAAGGCGGAAACATCGTGATAAAGGGCTGCGAAGCAGCCGAGGTGTATAATCTCGCCGGCGTGCATGTGGCCTCCGTGGGAGCCGAAGGCTTCGTCAGCGGGCTGCCCCACGGCATATATCTGGTGCGCGTCGGAACCAAAACCGTCAAGGTCGCACTCTAATTCTTGGACATGTTATATTGTAATACTTGAGTGTACCCCCGAAGAACCCCGCCGGGGTTGGTCGGGGGTACTTTTTTAATTCTGTCAATTTTCGCTATCTTTGTGATTGAAATACGATGATTTATGAATAAGATATTTTTGGTGGTAGCCATGATGGCGGTATCGCTGGCGTTGTCAGCCAAGCGGGTGGACCTAAGCGAAGCGCAAGGTATTGCGGAACGTTTCGCCTCCGGAGCAAGCCCGGCCCGCTCGGACAATGCGGCCACCCTTGCCTATGAGGACGAGAATTACTATGTGTTCAACTATGCCCGCGGCGGGTTTGTAATCATCTCCGGCTCGGATTTGACCGACGAGGTGCTGGGCTACAGCAGAAGCGGAGTGTTTGTCAAAAGCGACATTCCGGCCAACATGGAAACTTTTCTGCAGAATTACAGCACCGAAATCAGTTATGCGGAAAAACATAATCTTCAAGCCCGGTCGGCAAAAAGTCGGGGCGATGAAGCCAAGAGGGACATAGAACCGCTGATAAAGTCGCAATGGAATCAATATCACCCCTATAATGCCTATTGCCCTGAATCGAACGGGCAAAAAACGCTCTCGGGCTGCGTAGCAACAGCCATGGCGCAGATTGTTGCGTACCACAAATGCGGTTCGCATCCCACCGGGTCGTACAGCTATAGTAATCTGAGTATCGACCTTGACACTTGCGCTATCCACTATGTAAACCTTTGCGCGCAGTACCCCGGCGATGAAACCCTCGCACAGCAACATGAAGTGGCAAAATTGATGAAGATGTGCGGACTTTCGATTAATACAACTTATGGAGTAGAAAGGTCATCTTCTAATACGTTTCGTATAATTGCTGCACTTACTAATTCATTTGATTATAATGCGGATGATGCTAAATGGTGTGTACATTATACATATGAAAGTCAGGATGCATGGGAAGATGAGATATATAATAGCTTAAAAAATTCAAATCCGGTACCATATCAGGCTTGGTCAAGAGAGCCTGAGGCGGGACATGCCTTTATATGTGATGGTTATGAGGATGGTTACTTCCATATGAATTGGGGTTGGGGAGGTTATTGCGATGGTTATTTTAAATTGAATGCATTACAAGCAGCCGGGTTTAATTATTCATATGAAGGATACGAAACTTCTAAATCTGAAGGTCATTGCGCCATTACCAATCTCCACCCCAATGTGCTCAATGAGGAAAAAGACGAGGAATATCTAATGCCCAATATTAGCTATACGCTCTCTCCTGCAACTCTCGAAATCGAATATCTGAACAAAGGGTTGTATGACGGCAATTTGACTTATGGATTCCTGATGGTCAATGAGCATAATGATACTACGGCGCTGACACCAAAACAGTCTTTCCTCGAACGCGGCAGCTCAACCTCGGAATCCATAACCATTCACGATTTGAAGCTTAGTCCGGGAGTTACGACGATTATTCCGGTAGTGTATCGGAACGACGGCGTGAAGCGCATCATTGAATCGAACATTCAGGCTGTGGTTGGCGCTAACAGTCAGTATTTTACCGAAACCAAAAATAATTCTTCCATCACAGGGGTGAGCGTCGGCGATTTCGTCGTTACCAAAGCGAGTGGTTTGACCATCCGAATTGAAGGAATTGATTCTACCTGGCCGGTAGTAATCTACAACCTCGCCGGGCAGGAGGTCTACCAAGGCGTTGCCGTTGAAGTAACCCTGCCCGCTCAGGGAATCTATTTCGTTAAAAACGGCCCTTCAGTACGACGAATTGTGGTTTAACAAGCCTTCACGGCAAGACATCGCCGCAGGCGCTTGCGAAGCAAAAATTATGCATTATGAATTATGCATTATGAATTAGTGGAAGCACCGCGCCCCGACTTCACAGCCGGGGCGCGGAACTCATTATCAAATCATTAACCTATTATCTATTTCTTGCTTGAATTTCAGTTTTTGGGGAAAGAGGAGAAGGAGAAAAGGGGAGAGGAGAACGAGATTCTTTGAGATTAAGAGATTAGGAATTAGGAGATTAGAGATGAGAGATTAAGCGGCGAAGCTTTCTTATGGTCTGATTACCCGATTAATCTTATAATCTCATAATCTCATAATCTTATAAACCAATCAACGGTAGTCTGCGAAGCGGGTCTGGAGCTGCTTGCG
>CAZNGJ010000103.1:0-7754 GCA_964572615.1 uncultured Bacteroides sp. | reverse complement strand
GCCGAGTGCCCCAAGAACATCTCGCTGAGCAACATCGCCCGCCTCAACCGCGAGTACCTCAACGCCAAGTGCAGCGAGTAACCCCCGCCCCCGCGTCAACAATAGCACATACATAACCCTCCACCCCGAGAGCAGCGCCCACCCCGGCGCTGCTCTTTTTGCGTCCCGATCCCTTCGTACAGGAGTTTATTTATTAACTTACCATAATCCTTATAATTCAATTATTTGTTGTATCTTTGTAGAAAAGTTAATGTAAGAGGAAAATATTATGGCAAGGCCTATCAAAGAAACCCCGGTATTAAAAGGGAAAGATGCTCTAAGATTTGCGGAACGAACTGCGAATCCCGCTCCTGTCAATCCCTCTGAAAAGGAAGCTGCCCGTAAGGCTTACGAAGCTTTCAAAGCAATAAGCACTTTCCAAATGTAAGATGGATTTTAGCAATTTTACCTTCCGACAGATAGAGACAGATACGGTAATAAAGTCGTTTGATTGCGGGGATGCTGATTTGAACGACTTTCTTGTTAGTGACGCGAAGAATTATTTCCGGGCAATGATGGCTATAACCTATCTGCTCGAAGATAATAAAGAGCTTAAGACTGTGGCCTATTACAGTCTACTTAATGATAAGATTGTTTTTGATCCGGAAGATAAAAAATTTTGGAATAGACTGAATCGTAAGATAGCTAACACAAAGCGTCGCAAGGAATACCCTGCTGTAAAAATTGGACGCCTCGCAGTTTCAAAAGATTACGCAGGTAATCATATAGGAGAATCTATTCTTTTGCAAATCAAACACATCTTTGCTACTATGCGCCGAAGTGCGTGCAGATTTATAACTGTGGACGCGTACTCGGCAGCAGTCCCCTTTTACGAGAAATGCGGTTTTATGTTTCTTTCAGAGAAAGACCGCGGTGCATCGACTCGTGCGATGTATTTCGATTTGATCAATTTCGTGGATTAAGAAAAGGTTATCCGAAGGTATGTCGAAGTAGGGAGGACGCTTAAAGTTGATTGAAGACATTCTCCCTTCTTCGCATATTTGTGGCGGTTTAGCGGCCGTATCAGTGACACCTGCGGGGGTGGTGGTGAAGCGCTTGGATTTAGCCTGTTCCACGGCGAGCGACTCGTCAACGGTGGCCGATTTGAGCAACAGTGCGTTGTCGCTATAGTTCAAGGATAGGTCTTCGGCAGCCACCGACAGTTCGGAGTCATCGGCCAACCGAAACGTAAGCCACTTTTAATCAGTGGCGTGCCCTGTCATCGGAATTGCGACGGCAGAGGCAATGATTAGGGATTTAAGTCGGTTCATTCTATGTGTATAATGTGACAATAGTTACTAATAATAAGTAATAACGCAACCCGAAATACATCATAAGACGGGGGTGTCACAGCAAAAGTACACAAAAACCGACAAAAACCTATCCCCCTGCAAAGTTAAATAAACAAAAAATCGTCACTTTTGTCATACAAAGAAATGTCGAGTGCCGGGTGTTGCCATTGAGAATTTGTGTGCAATTGCACACAAATTCTCAATGGAGTGAGGGGTGAATAGGTCGGCGTACCTGACGGCACGCCCGTACGTAGGAAAATAGTAACCGGGCACGTCTCGCGTTGCTCGACGTACCCGGCTACTCGGTGATCTGCGTCCTCCGGACGCAACCACCCCGTAGGGGGAGAAAAATAGTAAATATCCCTCGGGGGTGAGGGATATTTACTATTAAATTTCTCTCGGGGGGAGGGGGTTAGAGTTTGTTTACGAGGTTGGTAACGCCTTCTTTGGTTTTGTCGTAGGCGTTCTTGGCACCTTCCTTAGTTTTATCGTAAGCATTTTTAGCGCCTTCCTTTGTCTTATCGTAGGCGTTCTTGGCACCTTCTTTGGTCTTTTCGTAAACGTTCTTGGCGCCTTCGCCGGTCTTTTCGGCAGCAGTCTTCACGCCGTCTACGGCTTTTTCAACGATGCCTTTGCCGGCTTCCTTAGCGTTGTCGGCCTGGTTGGCAACTACCTCTTCGACAGTAACTTCGTCGACGGCAACGCCCGATGCGGGAGCTTCGCTACCGGTAGTATTGCCTTCGAGCTGACCGGGTGCGTCCTCGAAGATCTGTTCGCTGGCTTCCTGGTCTTCGATCATACCTTCGGTGGAACCGACTACGCTTTCGTCGTTAGCGGCATTTACGCCTTCCTTGTTTGAACACGATGTGAGAGTGGCAGCGCCGAGGGCAAGAACTGCGACAGCTGCGAAAAGAAAAGTCTTTTTCATTGTCCTATTAAGTAACGGGTTAGTCAGATTTGTTTATTTAGTCAACAAAATAAACAACCCTGATGCCCGTCTTGTTCACATGATCCAGGATTTTCTACTTGCCGGTAAGGATGGTGCGGATGTCGTGGAGGCGGTTGAGGGCTTCCATGGGGGTTAGGTTGTTGATGTCGAGGCCGAGGATGGCGTCGCGCACCTGCGTAAGGATAGGGTCGTCGAGTTGGAAGAAACTGAGTTGCATGCCTTCGTCACGCCCCTTGCGAGGTGTCGACGGAGCAGCAGGAGTGGCGGTGTCGGTAGGAGTGGCTGCGCGACGTGTCGATTCGAGTTCGTTGAGGATCTCGTCGGCGCGTTCGACGATAGCGCGAGGCATACCCGCCAGTCGGGCCACATGGATACCGAAAGAGTGCTCCGAGCCGCCCTTCTCAAGACGACGCAGGAACACCACCTTGCCGTTGATTTCCTTGACGGCCACATGGTAGTTGTGAACGCGCGGGAAGTCCTGCTCCATCTCGTTGAGTTCGTGGTAGTGCGTGGCAAACAGCGTTTTGGGCTGGATGCCGGCTGCGTCGTGCAGGTGCTCGACGATAGCGCGGGCTATCGAGATGCCGTCGTAAGTCGATGTTCCGCGGCCTAATTCGTCAAACAGGATGAGCGAGCGCTTGCTGACGTTGTTGATGATGGCGGCCGCCTCGTTCATCTCCACCATAAAAGTCGATTCGCCGAGCGAGATGTTGTCGCTGGCGCCGACGCGGGTGAATATCTTGTCGACGATGCCGATGCGGGCGCTGTCGGCAGCCACGAACGAGCCTATCTGAGCCATTATGACGTTGAGGGCCGTCTGGCGCAGCAGAGCCGACTTACCGGACATGTTGGGACCGGTAATCATCAGTATCTGATTGTCGTTGTTGTCGAGATGGACGGTATTGGCGATATACGGTTCGCCGGCCGGGAGACGCTGCTCGATTACAGGGTGACGCGCCTCGACGAGGTCGAGGTTGAGCGAGTCGTCGACCACGGGGCGCACATAGCGGTTGGCTGCCGCCACACGGGTCAGCGATATGAGGCAGTCGAGCTGTGCAATGACGGCGGCGTCGGTCTGCATGGCCGCAACGTAGCGGGCCAAGTCGGCCAGAATGTCGTTGAACAGCGACTCCTCGAGCGAGGCTATGTTGGCCTCGGCTCCGAGGATTTTCTCCTCGTATTCCTTGAGCTCGGGTGTGATGTAGCGCTCGGCGTTAGCTAAAGTCTGACGGCGCACCCACTCGGCGGGCACCTTGTCGCGGTGCGTGTTGGTCACCTCGATATAGTAACCGAAGACGTTGTTGAATCCAATCTTGAGCGAACTGATACCGGTACGGGTCATCTCGCGGTTGCGTATGTCTTCGAGGTACTGTTTGCCCGACCCGGCTATAGCGCGGAGCTTGTCGAGCTCTTCGCTCACGCCGGAGGCTATCGCTCCGCCCTGCGATGCCTTAAGCGGTGGATTCTCAACCAACTGACGGGCTATGCGGTCGACGATAGCCCGGCACGGGTCGATGTGGTTGGCGATGGAAGAGAGTACCTCCACGTCTGCGCCCACGAGGTCGGCTTTTATGGGGTCGATGGCCGTGAGTGCGTAACGTATAGCGACGACATCGCGCGGGGTGGCACGAAGGGTTGCCACCTTTGACACGAGACGTCCGAGGTCGCCGACGTGTTCCAGTTGTGCCACGATGCGCTCGCATACGTCGGGGTGACGGAAGAAGAAGTCGACCACATCGAGACGCCGGTTGATAGCCTCGTGGTCGCGCAGTGGCATTACAACCCATTGGTGCAGCAGACGCGCGCCCATGGGGGTGACGGTGCGGTCGAGGACTTGCAGCAAACTCATTCCCTCCTCGGCCAGAGGCTGTATGAGTTCGAGATTGCGGATGGTGAAGCGGTCAAGACGCACAAAACGCTCGCGGTCGATGGGCGTTAAGGCGTTGATATGGCCTATATTGGTGTGATTTGTGATGTCGAGGTAGTGCAGGATGGCGCCCGATGCGATGACAGCGTCGTGCATGCCGGCAACACCGAACCCCTTGAGGTTGGCGGTGCCGAAGTGGCGCAGCAAACGCTCGTTGGCACTGTCGGAGGTGAATACCCAGTCGTCGAGTTCGAAGACGAGGTAGTGTGCCGACAGCTGATCCTCGATGCGGCGACGCGACCCGCGCAGCAGCAACAGCTCCTTGGGCGAGAAGGTTGCCAGGAGCTTGTCGATGTAGTCGAGGTCGCCCTGAGCCGTCAGGAACTCGCCGGTGGATATGTCGAGAAAGGCCACTCCGTAACTGCCTCCGGCTCCGGTGTGGAGTGCGGCCAGGAAGTTGTTCTGCTTGTGTTCCAGGACGTTGTCGTTGAGCGATACACCGGGTGTGACAAGCTCGGTAATGCCGCGCTTGACAAGCTTTTTGGTCGCCTTGGGGTTTTCGAGTTGCTCGCAGATGGCCACGCGGAGCCCTGCGCGCACCAGCTTGGGCAGGTAGGTGTCGAGGGCGTGGTGCGGGAAGCCGGCCAGCTCGACCGACGATGCGGTGCCGTTGGCGCGTCGTGTCAGAGTGATACCCAACACCTCCGATGCGCGGATAGCATCCTCGCTGAATGTCTCGTAGAAGTCGCCGACACGGAACAGCAGAACAGCATCGGGATGCTTCTGCTTCATCTCCATGTACTGCTTCATCAGCGGTGTCTCGACTATCTTCTTTGCCATGGCGGGTTAGGGGTGTATGGGTAGTTATCGGCGTACGGCTATGCGCAGTTTGGCCGAACGCGAGCGGGGGTTACATTCTATTTCGGCTTCATCGGGCACTATAGGCTTGCTACCCAACGGTTTGAACGGCGCTACCGTGTTACCGAAAAAGTCTTTTTCGACGTCGCCATCCAAATTGCCCGTTCGCAGGAAGTTCTTGACCAGGCGGTCCTCCAGACTGTGGTAGGTTATTATGGCTAAGCGTCCGCCGGGCTTGATGACGCGCGCCGAGGCTGTAAGCAGACGGCGCAGCACACTCAGTTCGTCGTTGACGACGATGCGCAGGGCCTGGTATACGCAGGCCAGTTCCTTCTTCTCCTGCCGGGGATTGATGTGTGGTGCAATCACTTCGAGCAAGTCGGCCGTAGTCACTAATTGTCGGCCTTCGGTACGGGCGCGCACTATGGCCGATGCTATCTGGCGGGCATTCTTGAGTTCGCCGTATAGACGGAAGATGTGTGTCAGCCGGTCGAGGTCGGCATCGGCCAACAAGGCAGCCGCCGTAGTCGGAGCAGCCGGATTCATGCGCATATCCAACGGACCGTCCTCCCATCGGAAGGAGAATCCGCGTTCCGGGTCGTCGAAGTGGTGGAACGATACGCCCAGATCGGCCAACAAGCCGTCCACACCGTCAACGTCATAGTAGGCCATGAAGTTGGTAAGGTAGCGGAAGTTGGAGTGAACGATGGTGAACCGAGGGTCGCTGAATGCCCGAGCAACAGCCTCGGGGTCCTGGTCGAACGAATACAGATGTCCTTCGGGGGCGAGCCGGTCGAGGATGGCACGACTGTGGCCGCCACCGCCGAAAGTGACGTCGACGTACGTCCCGCCGGGGTGTATGTCGAGCCCTTCGATTACCTGCGGCAATAGTGCCGGCACGTGATAGGGCACGCTGTCTGTCTTCTCGGCTTCCGTCATGGGCGGGAGGTTACTTGAGGGTTTTGCCGGTGGCGGCTTTCAGTATGGCCCCGGGGATGTCGACGTTGTTGTTGAGCGACTTGAAGGCGTCGGCACCTACGCCCACTGCAAACACTGGCACGGGGTTGCCGGTGTGGCTCGAAGTGGTGAACCCGAAGCCGGCCAGGTCGTTCAGCACAGTATAGACTGTTACGGCAAAGCTGTTGAAGCTTGCGTAGAGAGTCTTCTCGTCGGTGCCTATCTTGTTGATCATGTTGTGGAAGTCCTTCTCGAGCAGCGCGGTCTGTTCGTCAGTCACCGGTACGACTGTCCAGAACCCGAAATTGTCGGTCAGGTACTTCTTCATTTCGTCCCATGTCGGGATAGTGCCGGCGTCGAGGAGGCTCTTGCAGTAGTCGCCGAATTTCTCCTTGGATACGCGCTGACTGTCGATAAGACCGAGGTTGGCGCCGTACTTGAGGGTGCGGTTGCCTAATGCCATGCCGCCGGTGTCGTGGTCGGCGGTGATGACGATGAGAGTTTCGTCGGGGTGGGCCAGATAGAAGTTGTAGGCGATGGTTATGGCCTCGTCAAAGTTGATTATCTCCTTGATGGCAGCGCCACCGTCATTGGCGTGAAGGGCATGGTCGATGTTGCCACCCTCGACCATCATGAAGAAACGGTCGGGGCTGACGCGCTCCAGATGGGTCAGCGCGGCCTGAGTCATTTCGGGCAGCGAGATTGCGCCGGCCACAGAGTCGATGGTGTACGACAGGTCGTTTTCGTTGCTGTTGTACTCCGGGTCGCCGAGCACCACAACCTTGTCATATCCCTTGATGGTAGCCAGGCCGTCGTGACCGTAGACGATTTGGTAACCTTCCGAGGTGAATGTCTCCTCGACATCTGTCTTGTTGCCCTCCTTGTCCTTGACACCACGAAGCGATGCTCCACCCAGGAAGTCGTAACCGCTGTGAGCAGCCTGAATATCAATATCGTAGTATTGGCTGCGCTTGGGAACATGGGCATAGAAGGCGCCCGGAGTGGCGTCGTCGGGGGCTACGGAGGTCAGCACGCCGATACCCCAGCCGTCGTCCTTGAGCATGCGGGCTATCGAGGTTACCGACACCGTGTCGGCATCCATGCCGAGCATACCGTTACGGGTCTTGTGGCCCGTTGAGAGAGCTGTGCCGGCAGCGGCAGAGTCGGTGACAGGTGTCGATGCCGACCAAGTCTGGCAGAACGATACCACCGGGAAGCCGGTCATTGTCAGGGGTTTGGCTTCCGGGTGGACGAGACGCTTGTAGTTCAGCGTGGCCATGACCGGGCCGAGACCCATGCCGTCGCCAATGAAGTAGAATATGTAGCGTGGTGCCTCGGCGGCTGCAGTGAGGGTGGCCAGCACTGAAATCGCCGTGCAAAGGAAATGACGAAGTTTCATGATAGGCTCAGGTGTCTTGTGGAAATGTCGGACGGACAGCTTATTCGCCGTCCTCTTCTTCTTCGCGCATGTTGTGGAAGACGTTCTGCACGTCTTCGTCCTCTTCGAGCTTTTCGAGCAGCTTGTCGATTTTTTCGCGCTGTTCGGGGGTAACGTCTTTCAGGTCGTTGGGGATGCGCTCAAACTCGGACGAGATGATTTCGAAACCGTTTTCTTCGAGGTAGTGCTGGATGTTGCTGTATTCCTCGAAAGCGCCGTAGAGCACGATGTGGCCTTCGTCGTCGTGGTCGAGTTCGTCAACACCGTAGTCGATGAGTTCAAGCTCGAGGTCTTCGAGCGAAACACCGTCCTTAGCGGCGATTTTGAACACGCACTTGTGGTCGAACAGGAATG
>CAZNGJ010000102.1:0-8027 GCA_964572615.1 uncultured Bacteroides sp. | reverse complement strand
CACGCGGACGGGGAATGTCACTTGCTTCATGTCGTAGCCTTCGTAGTAGTGGAAACGACCCGACATGGCCAACACTTTCTTGCCGCCGAGGTTGCCGTATATCAGCTTGCCGCTGTGGCCTTCGACGGTAGATACGGGGAAGTTGGGTATATCTTCGTATTTAATGGTTACGGGGTCTGTGATCTGTTCGCCGAGGGGGCCGAGGCCTGTTCCGAGGATGATGGCGAGTTGGGGTGTTTCGCCACCAAGGCGTGTGCGGATAAATTCGGCGGTTTCTTTGATTTTGGTCAGCATAGAGGTATAACTTAAGGGTTTGTTAATGATGTAACGCCGCCGGGGCTGATAAGTTCGCTGTTAGAGGGAGCGCGAGTTGATGAACTTGACGAGCGATTCTTCGAAATCCATATTGCTTTCGTGCTCGAAGTCAACCCTGACGGGAATAAAAAATATGTATGGTTTAAGTTTGTGCGGGAAGTATGGGTTGTTTATCAGACGCACGGCGTCTTTTTCGGTGGTCAGGATGAAGCGTTTGCCCGGTGGCATGGATTCGAAGCGGGTGGTGAGCAACTCCATGTCGCGGCGGGTATAGTCGTGATGGTCGGGGAAGACGTTGACCTTGACGCGTGGTTTGAAACTCTTGACATAACGCACGAACGGACGAGGATTGCCTATGCCTGACACGGCGAGCAGGCAGTAGTCGGATCCGAGGCGATCGAGTGCCGGGACGGTGTCGGGACGCACACTGCCTGGGAATACGGCGCGAGGTGCGTCGTAGTGGTAGTGCGAGAAGAACAGGTCCTGAGCCGGGATGAGGTCGAGGTGCTTCTTGAACAAGCGGTAGTCGATGGCCTTGACGCCGGCGGGGCATTTGGTGACGATGACGATGTCGGCACGCATGGCACCCTTGGCCGATTCGCGCAAGCGTCCGTACGGCAACAGGTCGTCCTGATAGTAGGGGTTGGTAAATTCGGTCAACAGTATCGACACTTTCGGCTTGACGTAGCGGTGTTGGAAACCGTCGTCGAGCAGGATGAGGTCGATGGTGGGGTCGACCTCAAGCATCTTGCGGATACCCTCGACGCGCTTCTCGCATACGGCAACCATGATTCGCCGGCCAAACTTGTGATACATCTGGTACGACTCGTCGCCGATGTCGCGAGGGGTGGAGTGGGGGGTTGCAAGTACGAAGCCCTTTGTGTGGCGCTTGTAGCCACGACTGAGAATGCCGATGTTATAACGGTTGCGCAGCAGGTTGACGATGTACTCGGTGTGCGGTGTCTTGCCGGTGCCACCGACAGCAAGATTGCCTATCGCTACGACAGGCACGTCGAACTCTGTCTGCTTCTTGATGCCCCAGTCGAAGAGTCGGTTACGCACTGTAGTGGCCAACCCGTACAGTCGGGCGAGCGGCAACAGGAATATTTTGCGTAACGTACTCTTTTCGGTCATCAGGCGGGTTTTAGTAAATTTTGATATCTTCCATTTTGGCCTGGATAGTGCTCATATTGCGCATACGTGTCACTATCGCGGCACCTTCGTTTAGTTCGGCAGCCGTTACACCGAGAAGCCGTAGAGCCGAGGCTGCACGCGATGTGCTTGTCATGGCGTCGGGGTCTCCACCGGAACTCTCGATTGTGAGCAGCATATCGAGTGGGGACTCGGTTATCAGGGGATACTTGACACAGCGTTCCGCGTCCAAGCCGGTCTGTTTGGCCACGTCGTTGATAGCGTCGTAGAGTCCGCCCATGGTGTCTACCAGTCCGATCTCCTTGGCTGTCGACCCGGCCCAAACGCGACCTTCGGCAATGCGACGCACAGCTGCATCGTCCATCTTGCGGCCCGTGGCTACACGATTTATAAACAGGTCGTAACCTTCATGGACAGTCTTGTTCAGCCAGTTGTACTGGTCTGGCGTAAGGGGTGCGTCGAGGCGCGGGAATACGGCGTTGGGATTGGTCTCGACAACGCTGAAATTGATACCTAATTTGTCGTTGAGTAGGGTTTTGGCGTAGGGAATGACGCCAAATATGCCGATCGAACCGGTAATGGTAGCCGGATCAGCATAAATCTTGTCGGCACCGCACGATATGTAGTAACCGCCCGAAGCAGCCACGTCGCCCATCGAGGCTACAAAGGGCTTGCCCTTCGATTTGAAGTACTCGAGGGCTGCCCATATCTGCTCGGAGGCAAATGCGCTGCCGCCTCCCGAGTTGACACGGAGCACAAGTCCCTTGACGTGCTCGTCGTCGGCCAGTTTGGCAATCAGCGGCGCCATCTTGTCGCCCACGATGCCGTCCTTGCCGGTATCGACTATGTCGCCCACGGCATATACAACTGCGATGTGGTCGGATTTGTCTTTGAGGGTCTCGGCGAGGTTGGAGTTCATTGACGCTAGATATTTGCGTGGCGACACGAGTAATAGTTTGTCGGTGCTTCCGGCTTTTTTCTTCAGTAGGTTCTGCACTTCGTAAGCGTACTTTGTCGCGTTAATCAGTTTGGCGTCAATAAGTTGCTGCGCTGAATATGCCGACATCGGCATTGCGGCCATGCGGCTGAACATCGCAGTCGAGTCGGCAGGCAGTCCGCGGCCAGCAACGACGTCGTCGACGTAGCCGCTCCATATCGAACCGAGCAGAACGTCGTATTGCATGCGGGCCGAATCGCTCATCTGAGTCATTATAAAAGGTTCGACGGCGCTCTTGAATGTGCCGACCTTGATGACCTGAACGTCGACTCCGAGTTTGTCGAGAGCATTCTTGAAGAACGGCACAGTTACGCCCATGCCGTTGGCATCGAGGCGACCCGAAGGATTGATATAGACCTCATCGGCCGAAGTGGCGGTCAGGTAGTCGCCGGCGTTATAATTGTCTGCGTATGCAACGACCCATTTACCCGAGGTCTTCTTGAAATCGTCGAGTGCGCTGCGCAATTCCTGACGCATGGCAAATCCAACAGTGGCATCGCGCAAATCGAGGTAGATGCCCTTGATGTTGTTGTCGTAGGCTGCCAGTCGGATTGCCTCGGTTATCTCATCAAAACTTTCGGGAGTGTCGGTCAGTCCCATGAGGATGTCCTGCACTGTCGGTGGTTCATACCGGTCGGTAATGGTGCCTGTCAGGCAGATGTGCAGCACCGAGTTTTTCTTTATCGGATCTCCGCTTCCCGTGGTCAAGAAGCCGGCGACAGCAAGGATAACTACGCCGATCAACAGCAATATGGACAGCCAGATAGCGGCCATCGAACCAAGGAAAACGGTAAAGAATCTCTTAAGCATTTATTTAGTATGTGTGATTGTTCCACAAAATTAACTTTTTCGGCGGTAATATCCAAGAAAATCCCTGATTTTTTAATCAAGGATAACACGGTTATGCTCTAATCAAGGATTACGGTTATGTTCTAACCAAGGATTATGCTGCCGAAAAATTCGGGGCGATGAAAGTCGGGTCGGTCTGTGGTAATGGGCGCCCAACTCATATAATGTGGCGACGATGTCTTGCCACTACATTTATAAAAGTTGCCTTTCATCTCGATGGGATGGCCGGCGTACTTCACCCCGATCAGCTCGAGCGGAATGGCAACGAGTAAGTTCCAGTTGTGCAAGCCATTGCGTTCGGCAAAGGAATTGGTGCCTGCTGAAGGGTATGTCCGGATGCTTGCCAACTCTGTTGTGTCAAGTCGTCGTGGATTGGGCCGCTCGATGCGCGTCGACACGTTCTTGCGGCCTATGGCGTTGAACTCGAAGTTCCAATAACGGCCCGATGCGGGGTCGGGTGACACGAAAAATTCCACACACGAGTCGTTGGCTACGGGACCAAGGTCAGCGTCCACCTCTGCTTTCAGATGTTCGCCGCGACAAAAGAAGTTGATATACAGCGTCTTGTCGTCGTGACCGACGGTGGCTGTGGTAAGTCGGTTATCGGGGAATGTGTCGGGCCAGTTGACTTGGTCGATGACGATGCGGGCACCGTGTCGTTCGAGCATCAACTCGATTTCTTCAGGCGAATGCGATTCTAAGTCCTTGATATAAGGGATGATGAGCTGTTTCATCGTCAGAAGATGTCAATCTTTAGGTTTGGGAAGAATTCGGTCTGTATTGCCATGCCTACGCCAACGAGGGCCATGCCTAACAGTATCAGGCCGATAATGCGGTTGATAAGCCACAGCGATCGAACGTTGAACCGACCGCGAAGTCGGCTGACAAGGAAGGTTACGCCATACCACCACACCACAGCGCCGGCAAATATCAGCGAGTATGCCACGACAAAGTGATGTATCTGATATTCAGGCAGTATGAAGTTGAATCGTGCGTAAAGACCGATGATGAAAAACAATATCAGCGGGTTCGAGAATGTCAGCAGGAAACCAGAGACCACGTCCGACCAGTAGTTGGTAGTGGCCTGTTTGGTCGGCTGAAGTGCTCGGGTTGGGTTTTTGGTGAACAGATAGATGGCGAATGCGGCCAATACCACACCGCCAATTATCTGGATAGCAAACTGATGGGTCTCGATAAATTCGGTTACGAAACTCAGGCAGAAACCGGTTAGCAGGCAGTATACCAGGTCGCTTAACCCCGCGCCGACACCGGTAAAAAATGCAGGCCAGCGCCCCTTCGAGAGGGTGCGTTGGATGATGAGCATACCGATCGGTCCCATGGGGGCCGAAATCAGGATGCCGATCGCCAAAGCGCGCGGTATGAGGTATAAATAGTTTTCCACCGGGTTGCGTATAGATTTGATGCAAGCGTGCCGAAACTTATTTCGGACGCGTATAGATTTGTTTCAATTGACAAAGGTAATAAACAAATCTATCCCCTCCAAACCTTTAACAAAATTTAGCCCGGGACGCGGCTTGCGTTCCGGGCTAAATTGGTGGTTGATGAGGTGATTATTTGCGGGCAAGGATGTAGGCCGAGGTGGGAGCTACGGTGGTCTTACCGCCGCGGGTTGTGCCCAGGCCGTCGGCGGCTATGGTGCCGTCTTCGGCAATTATTGTCCAGTCGCCTTTGGGAATGTTTACGGTGACGGGTTCGGCCGAGCCGTTGAAGATGAGCTTGATTTCCTTCCACTCGTCGCCGCCGGCATTGTCTTTGATGGAGTAGGAGATGACGTTGGGGGTGTTGACCTTGTCGAACACGATGTGGCGTGCGATGTCCTTGGCGGTAGTCAGGCGGAAGGCGGGGTGGGCCTTGCGAAGCTTGATCAGCTCTTGATAGTACTTGAACTGGTCATTGTTGGTGTTCTTGAGTGTCCAGTCGATGGCGTTGATCGAGTCGGGGCTGTTGTAACTGTTATGAACGCCTTTTTTGTCGCGGAACAGTTCCTCGCCGGCAAACATGAAGGGTGTGCCCTGGCTGGTGAAGACGATAGTCTGGGCAAGTCGGGCAGCGCGCTGACGCTCGGCTTCGGTCGAGCCGGGCATCGACTTGGCGAGCTTGTCGGTAAGCATCAGGTCGTCGTGGCAAGACACATAATTGACTATCATCTCGGGCGATGTGGCGTAAGGGAACTTCGAGTTGTTGCCTTTAGAGTAGTCCACCTGGGGGTGAGCGGTTGCGGCCACGATGCCTATCTTGACGGTCTCCTCGTTGCCGGGTTTGCCGGTAGCAAATCCGCGGTCGGCGGCGTTGCTGTAATGTCCCTTGATGGCGTCGCGGATGTCGTCGCTGAACACGGCTATGCCTTCCATCTTCGACACGTTTTCCTTAAGGGCGCGGCGTTCGACAGGCAGTGGCGAATCGCCGGCAGTCCAGCCTTCGCCATATATAATAATGTTGGGGTTGAGTTCTTTCAGTTCCTTGGCCACGCGGTTCATGGTCTCGGTGTCATGTATGGCCATCAGGTCGAAGCGGAAGCCGTCGATGTGGTATTCGTCGGCCCAGTATTTCACTGAATTAACGATATAATCCTGCATCATCTGACGGTCGGATGCGGTTTCGTTGCCACATCCCGAAGCGTCGCTGTACGACCCGTCCGGACGGTGACGGTAGAAATATCCGGGTGCGGTAAGGCTGAAGTTGGAGTCGTCGTTGTTGGCGGTATGGTTGTATACCACGTCCATCACTACGCCGATGCCGGCGTCGTGCAGGGCTTTGATCATCTGCTTCATTTCGGTTACGCGGGTGGCCGGATTCGAGGGATTGGTCGAGTACGACCCTTCGGGCGCGTTGTAGTTGTACGGGTCGTAACCCCAGTTGTATGTGTTGGCGGGCAGGTTGGCCTCATCAACCGAGTTGTAGTCGTACGACGGCAGGATGTGCACGTGGGTTACGCCGAGTTCCTTGAGATGGTCGATGCCGGTAGCCAGACCATCAGGGCTGACAGTGCCGGGCTCGGTGAGTGCCAGGAACTTGCCTTTGTTGGCTACGCCGCTCGTGGGCGAGATGGAGTAGTCGCGGTGGTGCATCTCGTAGATGACGGCATCCGTGATGTTGGCCACCTGCGGGCCCTTGTCTTCGGCCCAACCTTCGGGGTTGGTCTTTGCAAAATCAATGATGGCGGCTCGCTGACCGTTGGTGCCGACAGCCTTTGCCCAGATGCCGGGGGTTTCGGCCAGCCATTTACCGTCGATCTTGACGTTGAATGTATAGAACTTGCCATAAAGAGCCTCGGGCACCGATACTCGCCATACTCCGTTGTCGGTCTTGGTCATGTCCAGGGTGGCGTAGGCGGGGGTGTTACGGTCGGTATTGTACAGGTTGACACGCACAGCCTCGGCTGCCGGCGACCAAAGCGCGAATCGGGTCGTGTTGTTGTCGACAACAACTTCCAGATCCGTGCCCGAGTAGGCAGGGTAAGTTTCGTATTTGGCATCGACGTTGTCTGTCGCCGCGGCAGGGATTGCCGATGCCGACAGGCCGATCATTGTGGTTGTCATACCTAATAAGATGTGCTTGAGTGTTTTAGTCATGAATGTTTTATGTTGTTGATATAATAGACAGATATAAAAGTATGATATAGGTCAACATTTTAACGTTACGTTACCCCAAATATTGTGTAGCTGCAAAAAAATAAGCTACTTCCTCACGGGAGCAGCTTAACCAAAGCTTTATGTCATGCTCTAAATTATCTATTAATCTTTCTTATTTGACGACAACGCGACACGATACTCGGTCGCACTTGACGATGTAGTACCCCTTGGGGAGGTCTACCGTCGTTACACCCGGAGCAGCGCTCAGGCTCTTGATTACCTGGCCGGTAAGGGTGTAGATCTTGACCTGACAATCGTCCTCGCCGGTCACGGTGATTTCGATCTGGCCATGCAGCACGCGCACTTGCGGCTGGGTCGAAGTCAACGACTGCGCCGTAGCCTCGCCCGGTATGGGCATGGCAACAGCCAAGGCGCCGCATCCCATCGATGCTGCTACCAGTAAGGCTTGTATGTACAGTTTCAGTCGGTTCATAATCGGTTTATTGATGCGTCTGCGGTTACTCCGCTTTGACGTTTGCAAAATTATGAACTTTTTTCGGAATACAAAAATGCTTGTGAATATTTATTGTGCTTTGATTTCTTATTTAACAAGATTTAACTATGGTAATACAATAGTTAAAAATGCATAATATTTCGGTCGTTCGTCGGATTATTAGTATCTTTGCAAACTATTTAACGCAATACGACGGGGCTGACTGGTTTTGACAGCGTGTCGAGGTGGTAAGTAAGCGTGCAGAGCAATGATGGCTACGCTCTTAAAACAGAGACATCACTAAATTTCAAATGGCAACAACAACTATGCTCTCGCTGCCTAATCGAAGTACAGTAGATTAGCTTTATCCCCGCAACAGTTGTGGGGACGAGACATCACCCGATTGTCCTTTTTCCGAGACTAATCGAACCGGTGGTGCATGTATATCGGGAATAGACACGGCGGTGTTCTGACGCCGCGTCGAAATTGATTGGAACTAAGGCTATGATTGGTCGTCCCGGCCTGTCACAGCACGAAAACCAGGCGGAGACTACGCACGTAGAAAGCTTATTAGTTCCACGTTTGGACGAGGGTTCAATCCCCTCCAGCTCCACTAAGAGGGTCGGAC
>CAZNGJ010000101.1:0-8151 GCA_964572615.1 uncultured Bacteroides sp. | reverse complement strand
GAACCGATGATGTCGAAACCGCCGGTATTGCGGTATTCGTCGATGATGGCCGAGGTGAGTTCCATATAGTTGTGGTCCACGAGACCGCCGGGGCCCATGATGAAGCCGAACAGGCGGCTGTCGCGATGTATCTTCTTGATGCCGTCAAAGAGACCGCTGATTACATTGTGACCGCCGGGAGCCTGACCGCCGGAGAGGATAACGCCAACATTGACGGGACGTCCGGCTGTAGGAGCCGAATTTTTCTCAAATTTCAGTTCGGGCAGACCATAGGTCGAGGGGAAGAGGGCTTTGATTTCTTCCTGGTTGGCTACAGACTGGGTGGGTTTGCCGGCAACCGACTTCACGGGACCGGTCAGAACGATAGGCAGCTTGGGTTGATAGGCTGCGCGAGCTTTCTGCAAAGCACTTTTCTTCATTGTGTGTAGATTTTTACAATATGTATGGTTTTATTATATGCACTTAAAAATCGGCTCGAAATCTGCCGCAGAACGACATGGCCGTATTTGGCTACAAATTTACTTAATTTTTAACACATCTCCAATAAACCACCGATGTTAAAAAAAACAAACAGGGCTTGAGGCGCGATAGTTTACTTGCCGGCAACTACAGTGATAGCATCCTCAATGTTAAAGTACTTGGCTGCGATATCACGGATTTGTTCGGGCGTTATGTTGCGAAGCACGGTCTGCTGGTCGTCGAAGTAATGATCCGGCAACCCGACAGTCAGACGGTTTTCATAATACTCGCCTATGGTCTTGAAGGATTCGAGTGTCGATGCTATTCCGGTCATGTAATAACTGCGCAATCGAGCTAACTCGTCGGTGTCCATTGGTTTGGTAGCAAGCGCCTCCATCTCTTTCCGTATCTCGTCGAGCACACGGTCGACATACGACGCGTCGCAGTCTGCAGTCACATTTATCATCGCGCCTTCGTGAGTACCCATCAAGGAAGCCGTGATTCCGTAAGTCAACCCTTTCTCTTCGCGGATATTGGTCATGAGGCGGCTACCAAAGTAGCCTCCAAGGGCCATGACGGTGATACGCAGCGCGATATAATCGGGATGTGTGCGTGGGATGGTTGGAATACCCATCGCGATGGACGACTGACTGGCATCGGCCATTTCGATCTTTCGCAGACCCGGTTCTGCGGGTGAATAAGGAACGGGGGTAATATAGCTCAACTTGACTTCGTCGGGCCGGAGCAGATGAGCAAATTCAATCATTCGTGACTGTAACTCAGGGGTTATATCTCCGGATGCGAATATCTGCATATCTGAATGATACACTCCTTCCCGCCAGGCATTGCGCACATCGTCAACGGTAGTAGCTTGTATTTCTTCGCGGGTAGCCGGCACAAGATAAGGGTGATCCTCTCCTGCGATAAGTTTGTTCAGTTCCTCGCGCGCGACATAGTTGGTACGCGACATATTAAGAACATATTTAGCAAGCGTCTTACGAATCAATGCCTCAAATCTGTCTTCAGGAAAGACAGGATTCAATACGACATCTGCCAACAAGTCGAGAAACCGGCCCGTAACTTCATTGAGACTCAGGACCTCAAAACGGGTGTACGAAGCATTGACATTATTACTCATAAATACGCCGAGGAAGTCAGTACGGTCGACAATTTGCTCAGCCGTCAATGTCTTCGACCCTTGCAACAGCATCGCCGGGACAAGACTTGTGGCTGTTGACGAACTGTTGCGACTCGTGCCGTAATTCCAAAGCAAACCCACACGATTGGCCGGACTTTCGCCGGTCTTCACGACATTCACTGCAATACCTTGTGGCAGGAGAATCTTCGAAATCGGCGGTATGGTCAGTTGACCGAAATCCCTTATCTCCGGTGGCGTACTTCTATCCGGCGAGATCATTTTTCTGTCATTTCGTTTAGAATACAACGGGCATTTTCCAAATCGGCAGGTGTATCAATTCCTACGGTTCGGCTATCAGTCACCGAAACGTGGATATTGAACCCGTTCTGTAACCAACGTAACTGTTCGAGACTCTCAGCTATTTCAAGACTTGAGCGCTTCAATTCGGTCACATCGTCGAGAACATTTGCTCGGTAGGCGTATATTCCGACATGCGTATAAAAAGTAGCGACTTCAAGCCACTTCTGCCATTCGACACCTCGAACGTATGGGATGATCGAACGAGAGAAATAAAGCGCCTTTCCGTTGTCAGCAAATACAACCTTTACGAGGTTCGCGTCAAACAAGGCCTCAAAGCCCTCGGCGGGGTCAAAGCGACGTGCGAGGGTGGCAATATCCACATTCGCGTCATCAAAAGCAGACTCCAGCAGGCGAATCTGCGCCTCAGCGATAAAGGGTTCGTCACCCTGGATGTTGATTATCACATTAGCATCCGAGCCCGACTTGTGGTAGGCCTCGCGAACACGATCCGTACCACTCGGGTGATCAGAAGACGTCATTATAGCTCGACCGCCAAAGCTTTCAACCGCATCATATATTCGAGCATCGTCAGTTGCCACGACGACCTCGTCCAAAACGCGTTGTGCGCGTCGGTAAACGTGCTCGATAATGGGTTGCCCCCCGAGGTCGGCGAGGGGTTTACCGGGAAAACGGGTTGATCCGTAACGAGCAGGTATTATTCCTATAAACTTATTAATCATCTGTATTCGAATTTTCGGTAATAGCCGGTTTTGAACTTCGGCCAAAATATGTCGGCACCAGCATAGAACCGACTATGAGATAAAAGTAATAGCTGATGAGGCGCCATGACAATGCAAGCATCAACGCAATTCCTGTCGAACCTATCAAGTCGCCGTAATATTCAGTAAAGAGCCACTCACTGATTCCGCTCCCACCGGGCGTTGGCGATACCATCAATACCACCCACACGACAAACTGACGACCGAATACGAGCAAACCGGATGCTTCCGGTACAAAGCCCCAGAAGAGCGCGTTGACAACCAGGTATCGCGAGAACCAAGACAGCACGGTGGCTCCAAAGACATTAAACCACCAGCGCATCGAGGCTCCACGCACGGCTTGCGACGCCTCAATCATGTTGCATCCCATCTCGTGTGCGCCCTTCGACCAACGACGCAACAGTTTGTAACTGAACAGACGGTCGATCAACCGGGCCACTACATGCGGTTTGACAAGAATTCCAAAGAACAGTATCGTAGTCCATACGACTATCCCGGCATAAACGAGCCAGAAAACGAGTTCTATGCCTTTCAGAAAAGTACTGTCCGTGGCTGCCGACCCGAAAAGATCGCTCATCGGCAGAACAAGAAGAATCAAGGGACAGAAGACAACAAAAAACAACTCGTCAAGAAAAAGTGTTGTCAACGTCATAGTGGCGGCTTTGCCCAACTTAACACCTTCTCTGTTAAGATAGAAAATCGCAAAGGCGCTGCCGCCCATAGCTGATGGGGTAACTGCGGACGTGAATGCGCACATCAGATCTACACGTATGGCACGTCCCCACGTCAGAGTAGGGGAAGCAATGGTATGAAATCGCCATGCAAGTCCAAAATCACGACCTACGAGAAACACCAAAGCCAATGCGAAACCGACTATCATCCGTCCGGACCACTCGAAATCGGTGAACACGCCCGATGACAGGTCCTTCCTGAATAAAAAGAATGTCACACCTGCACCGATAAGAACGGGCAGGATGACACGGCTAAGCATTTTTACTATCGATGTATTCATCGGTCTGAGTTATCGGGCATTGCGCAAGGCTTCAATAAATTTTTCGGTATAACCGACCGGATCCTCTGCTTGAATAATCCGATATCCGGTGCAAACACCCGAAGCCCCGAGGCGAGTAATACGTTCGGCATCGTCGGGCTGATAATCACCGACAAAAACGACAGGCATTTCGTTTCCTGCTGTGTTGGCTTCTTCGATAATCTGCTGCCGTCGCTCGTCTGTCAGCGAAGCGGGTAGGGTGACATAATCTATATCAGCACCTTTAAGAGCCAAAATGGCCGAGGGCTCCGTCACCTCAATTCCAATTATAGCCTCCGGACCGAAATCCTCTCGTATCTTGGCGGCATTGAATCCCGAATCAAGCGTCAGGTGAACGCCGTGCAATCCAAGCTCTTTAGCAAGCTCGGGGCGATCTTCCAACATTAATATAGTTGATGTTTCCTTGCAGAGTGGAATCAGTTCGGTGGCTAATTCTCGAATAGCGGCATCATCAGCATCGGGAAGATGAAGTTGTATCCAGGCGCAACCACCCTCGATAACCATCTGACATTGCTCTGCCACTGAATATTTATCTGTCGGTTGAGTAAGATATTGTAACATGGGTTTTCAGTTTCTTTGTCGTTTAGCTACGGAGAGAGACTTACGTCTACAAAGGTAACTCATTTTTTCGGAATAAACACCACGTCACTACAAAAAAACGACCCGATTCTCACGAACCAGGTCGAGGTTATGAAAAATTTATCAATTTACTTTGGTAGCGGGACCGAGAATTGAACTCGGGACCTCCGGGTTATGAATCCGACGCTCTAACCAACTGAGCTATCCCGCCGTTTTGCGAGTGCAAAGTTATACAACATTTTTCAAATGACAAAATTTTTCCCGGAATATTTCACAGAAATATTTATAGATGGCTGTATCATAGGTGTTTATGTAAACAAGATCAATTGCTTAACATTTTTTATTGGCATTGAGGCGGCAAGAATCTTGGTTATTTCACATTTTTATGTTAATTTTGGGCTGAAATGTTAAATCAATTGGTTTAACGTTCGATAAACTATTTTTGACATTAATTGTTAAAATTGTAAACGCATAGAAAAACTCCTTTTAGGGACTACATTTATATAATGAAAAAGCAGACTATCTGGATTCTAACGATACTGATGGGTATAACATTGGTGGGACTTCTGTCAATGCAGATATTCTATATTCGGAATATGGTGAAGATGCGTTACGACCAGTTCGAACAGGCCGTAAAGCAAAGTCTACACGCAGTTACGGCACGTCTGGACTACGACGAGACCCGCCGATTCCTTGAGGAAGAAGTCGATAGCATCCAGTCGACCAATATCTATACCCGCTATCTTGGCGATTCGGGCGTTCGATATACATTTACGACCAACTCGGGCCTTAAAGCGGACCTGACTATCGAAGGTAATGCAAACGAGATCTCGCTGCTGCAGCGCCCGGCGACATATTACGTACCCGATTTCAGCGGTCGCGCCAACTTCCGCAAGGACGAACGCTTCCTGCGCCAGAAGAACCTGATTGACGACGTCATCCTCGACATCATCAGTCAGGCGAGCAACCGACCAATACTGCAGCGTGCCGATCCTCAGAAAATCAGCACATATCTGCGACGCGAACTCGACACGGTCGGTCTTAACGTACCGTTTGAATTTGCCATAGTCAATCGCACAGGCGTTCCTGTATACCGTTCGTCCGGATTTGACCCCGACGAGGAATCAGGCGGCAATCTGTATATCCACGCTCTATTCCCACATGTACCCTCGGCCAGTCAGTACTACCTGCAGGTGTACTTCCCGACGAAGAAAGACTTTGTTTACTCGTCAATGTCGTTCATGATACCCACACTGGCATTTACGCTTATACTGCTGATAGTGTTCGTGTTCACCATCATCACGGCCTTCCGTCAGAAGAAATTGACCGAGATGAAGAACGACTTTATCAATAATATGACGCACGAGTTCAAGACACCTATTTCGTCAATCTCATTGGCGGCACAGATGCTCACTGACCAATCGGTACGCAAATCGCCGGTGATGCTCAATCAGATCTCGAGCGTCATCAACGACGAGACAAAACGTTTGCGATTCCAGGTAGAGAAGGTGCTCCAGATGTCAATGTTCGAAGGCAAAAAGGCGACCCTCAAGCTTGAGGAAGTGGATGCCAACCTTGCTATATATAATATTGTTAACACATTCAAGCTCAAAGTCGAGAAATACGGCGGCAAGATAACCACCAATCTTGATGCCCTCAATGCAATAGTAGTTGTCGACGAGATGCACTTCACAAACGTCATCTTCAACTTGCTGGACAATGCTGTCAAATATCGACGCGAGGACGAACCGTTACACCTCACCGTAAGCTCGCGCGATCTGCCCGGCGAACGACTCGAAATCAGCATCGAGGACAACGGTATCGGCATCAGCAAGGACGACCAAAAACGCATATTCGAAAAATTCTATCGTGTGTCGACGGGCAACCGTCACGATGTCAAGGGATTCGGTCTCGGACTGGCATACGTAAAGAAAATGATAACCGAGCTTGGCGGCGATATCACCGTCGACAGCCAGCTCAACCACGGAACGAAATTTATAATTATTTTACCACTTAGCAAATCATAGAATTATGGAAGAACGTACGCGAATTCTTCTTTGTGAAGACGACGAAAGCCTGGGTATGCTCCTGCGCGAGTATCTCCAGCAAAAAGGGTTCAACGCCGATCTCTTCGCCGACGGCGAAAGCGGTTACAAGGCTTTCCTCAAAGGAAAATATGACATCTGCGTGCTCGACGTTATGATGCCTAAAAAAGACGGTTTTGTTTTGGCTCAGGAAATCCGCACCGTTAACTCGGAGGTACCTATCATATTCCTTACTGCGAAATCGCTTAAGGAAGACATCCTCGAAGGCTTTAAGCTCGGTGCTGACGACTATCTGACCAAGCCGTTCTCAATGGAGGAACTGGTGTTCCGTTTGGAAGCCATCCTTCGCCGCGTGAAAGGCAAGAAGGGCAAGGAAATCACCATGTACAAGATCGGCAAGTTCACCTTCGACACCCAGAAGCAGGTGCTCCTCATCGACGACAAGGTGACCAAGCTGACCACAAAGGAGAGCGAGCTCCTCAGCCTCCTCTGTGCCCACGTCAACGAGATACTCGAACGCAACTTCGCGCTCAAGACCATCTGGATTGACGACAACTACTTCAACGCACGCTCGATGGACGTGTATATCACCAAGCTCCGCAAGCACCTCAAGGAGGATCCCTCCATCGAAATCATCAACATCCACGGCAAGGGCTACAAGCTCATCGCGCCTGAGCCCGAGGCGTAAGCCGTTGGCAACCAATGGGCAATTTATTCTCCCGAGCATACAGCCCGATCATGGGCTGTATGCTCAATTTTTTATGCAAAGATTGGCAGAGTTTAGAGAAAAATGATGTATCTTTGCATAGGCTCAAAATAATAATGCCGTTTTATGAAGCTGATAGAACTGAATATCCAACAAATCATTGACCTGTGCCGACGGTATAGGGTCAAGACCCTTGCTGTCTTCGGTTCAATCCTCACGGACAGGTTCACTGACCGCAGCGATGTTGATCTACTCGTGAATTTCGATACTTCCGACCACGAAGAATGGGACTATGTAACCAATTATTTTGGACTCCGAGATGCGTTAGAGCGGTTGTTGGGGCGCAGCGTTGACCTCATTGAGGAACAAGGCATCCGAAATCCACTGTTCCGCCAGGCCGTAGAAACAAAAAAGCGCGTGATTTATGGATGAGGCCTCTGCACCCGAAGCATAAGCTGGGTTAATAGAGGCGCGGAGCGCCGTGATAATGTGCAACCCCGCCCAGAGCGTAACGCAGTGGAGCGATGGGTGGGGGGAGCGATTAACAAAAATTTTAGAGGCTCGGAGAGCCGGTCTAATGGTAGCAAATCGGTTATCATTAAATCGGCTCTCCGAGCCTCAGTCTTGGGTGGATGTATCTCGGCCCTACCCGTCGCTCCACTGCGCTTCGCTCCGGGCAGGGTTACACATGAACCCGGCGCTCCGCGCCTCCGTAGACAAAGTCTCCGCTGGGGTTGCTTCGTTGACCGCGTCTCCGTTGACCTTTCCTCCGCTGAGGTTTCTTCGTTGACCGCGTCTCCGTGGCTGCGCCTCCGTTGACCGCGTATCTTTGACTGCGCCTCCGTGTGACGTAGCTCCGTGGGTACTCCGGGGGTGGTTGGTTCAATTTAGTTTTGATATGTCGGTGGAATTTGCTAATTTTGTGGCTCTGAATTAAGCTCAAAATAGAAATCCCGATATACAACTAAACTACAAGGTAAAAAATGAGAAAGAACATTGTAGCAGGCAACTGGAAGATGAATACCACTCTTCCAGAGGGCCTCGAACTGGCAAAGCAGGTGAATACTCTCCTCGCCGAGGAGTGCCCCAAGTGT
>CAZNGJ010000100.1:0-8180 GCA_964572615.1 uncultured Bacteroides sp. | reverse complement strand
ATTGATTAACACCACTTTGAGAAATTGTCATGTACTGTAACCTTCGGCACGCCTTTTTATATGCATTCCCTGAACCCCGCACGTCTCGCGCTGCTCGACGTACGGGGTTACAGAGGGTCGGCGTCCTTGCGGACGCCTGTCGTGACATCAGCAACCTCCCCTAAAGGGAGGCTAACGGCCAGACTGCCGTAGGGACATGACTCCCCTTTGGGGAGGTTGGTGGGGCCAGTACCTCGTAGCTAAAACCTTAGCCTTCGTTGAGGGTTTTGGCTTTCTGGGCTTTTTTCTTGTCGAGTTGGTGCTCTATGGCGAGGATGGCGGTGTCGACGGCTTCTTCGAACGAGTCGGCTATCTTGTTGCTGACCATTTCGTTGCTACCGGGAACGGTGACGCGCAGGGTTGCCTCTTTGTTCATCGAGGTTTCGGGTTTAATGACTTTGAGGGTAACATCGAAAACGTCGAGGTCGGGGTAATGACGTGTAAGACGCTCGGCCTTCTTTTGGATAAACTGAGTCAGACGGTCGGCAATCTCGAAATTAAGGGCTTGGATGTGTACTGTCATGGTAAATACCTCCTGATAGTGTGTTAGTTAGTTAAACATAAATGTAGTTCTCGGTGCACCTCTGTGCTATCGTGATGGGGTGTTGTCGGGTCTGTTGTTGCGGGCGCGCGGGTGCGCCTTCATATAACTGTCGCGAATCTCGGCCACCGATACATGTGTGTATATCTGGGTGGTGGCCAGCGACTCGTGTCCTAAGAGCTTGCGAACGCCGGTAAGGTCGGCGCCACCGTTGAGCATGTCGGTGGCGAAGGTGTGACGGAGGACGTGTGGCGACCGTTTGGGCGACGATACGCGCCCGTCGAGCGACTGGCGGACAATGCGATATACCCTCTGGTAATCGAGTGGACGGCCGTCGGCGTCGGTGAGCAGCGGCTGACCGCTTCGAACGGCTGCCGGTCGGATAGCGCGGTATCGGTCGATGAGTGCCGCGAGATGCTCGCTTATAGGAACTATTCTTTCTTTATTACGCTTACCGAGTACTTTTAGTTCGCTGCGGGAGCAATCAATCCGCTCGTCGGTCAACCCGACCAATTCGGAGGCGCGCATGCCGGTCTGATACAATAGGTTGATGATAAGATCGTTGCGTACGGACTCGAAGTCATCGCCCGCTTGAGCGTCGGCATCCATTTCGTCGAGTACGGCGCCCATCTCGTTGGTGTCGATAAACTTGGGCAGCGGGCGCTCACGGCGATTGATGGTGACCGCTACGGCCGGGTTTTGCGTGGCACCGTGGCGGCGTATGAGGAATCGGTAGAAAGCCCGTGCGGCCGACAGTTTGCGCTTGATGGCGGCCGCTGACAATCCGCGGCGACCCATCGAGGCCACCCATGCGCGGATGTCGTTGGTGGTCACCGTCGTGGGGTCGAAGGCGGCTGCTTCGGAGCCGGATACAAAGTCGCGCAGTTCGGCCAGGTCGTCGCCATACGACCGCACCGTGTGGGCCGAATACGCCAACTCGTCGCGAATATATTCGATAAAGCTGTCAATGATTTGACTTTTCATATACCTCTGAATAATAAGCCTCAGGCGTTTAGTCGGCGTACCTTCGGCACGCCCGGTGTGGGTGGTGGCGCTTTCCGGGCACGTCTCGCGTTGCTCGACGTACCCGGTTACGAGGAAGTCGACGTCCTTCGGACGTCCATCCGGAGAGCATCAGAGATGCATAAAGCCGATCAACGCAAAATAACGTTGTACAACTCGTGTGGGGTTATAACAATGCAAATATACGGGATTTTGGGAAGACAAGCAAATTTGTTGCGGTTATGGAGCAAATGGAGAAAATTGTGGAGTAAATTTTGCAATTTTAGAGCAAGGGTGGAGTGGGGTAATTTGGGAAATTCATAAATTTTGTGTACATTTGCGGTCAATGTGCTTGTCAGACAAGCTCTAAGCCGATTTCCAAGACAAATTAGCCAATTTCTAAGAGTAAAAAAGATATGAATTTGAAGAAACTATCAATTTTGGCCATGGGGGCCATAATGACTGTGGGAGCGTACGCCCAGACGCCGCTCACCCCACCCGTCACCCTGACAATTGATTCGGAGGACGCCTTCGCGCAGTGGTCGCAGATTAATAATAATCCTGCAGGTAATGCGTTTGCGTACAGTTCGTACTATCAAGGCGCCAATTTGGAACAGGACCGCTTGGATGCTGCCGATAACTGGCTGATAGCACCGGCTATTGAACTTACTGCAGGAACAGAGTATAGCATAGTGCTCAACTGTAAGAAGAATAGCACATGGAATTCTGACTATTCGAAGTTTACTATCAATTTAGGTGCCGAGGCAACTGTAGAAGGCCTCACAACAGAAGTGTATAAGAATGAAAACTTTACAGAAAAAACTTTTGTAGATGTAAAAGTACTATATACACCCGAAGCAACCGGAACTTATTATATCGGAGTGCATGTTTATAATGCTGCAAATAAAGGAGGTTTTACGGTACACTCATTGGCTGTCGACAAGGTTGTGCCGCGTCCCGGCGCAGTGACCGACCTGGTTATCAAGGGCGCTGCCGACGGTGTGCAGCAGGCCGACCTGACATGGACCTGGCCGTCGAAGAACGATCTCGGTTCGAGCCTCGAAACCATCACCGGCGCTTATATCTACCGCGGTACTACCTCGAGCTTTGCTGCAAGCGACGCTACCTTGGTCGGCACCTACGAGGTTGATGCCACTCCCGGCTCGGAAGGCGCTTGGACCGATACTACCGTACCCGAGCCCGACCAGTACTACTACCGTGTTGTACCCTTCAACGAAAACGGCACCTCGACCGTAGCATCGACCGCGGTTCAGTCCGGCTGGATCGGTTTCGATACCGCTGCCGGCAAGGTCTCCAATGTTGTTGCTACAGTTTCGGACGAAAACGAGAAAACCGTATTGCTCACCTTTACACCTGCCGTAGGTACGCACGGCGGTTATCTCAATCCCGAAACCCTTAAATATAAGATAACTCGTAAGAGCGGTGCCGGTACAACAGTAACACTCGAAGATGCATGGGCCGGCGAGCAGCCGTACGTCGATTCGACAATTCCCGGCCTCGACTCGTACACCTACACCGTATATACCGTGTATAACGGTTCGACAGATAGTTGGTCGGGTGTTAGCTCAAACGCAGTTGTAACCGGTGGCACAGCCGCGCTGCCTTACTCGCAGCCCTTCACTACCGAGAATTCGGTTGATTTGTACACCTTCTTCCATACAGATGCGACGTCGAAAGATTGGTCGTGGTCGGATTCGAAGAAAGCGCTTGATTACTGGGGTGGCACAACAGCCGATGCATGGGCAGTTACTCCCAAGTTCCACCTCGAAAAGGGCAAAGCCTACGAGCTGAAGTTTGACACATGGTTAACATCGTCAACGGCGGCTAACGCTAAGAACCTTTACGTGGCTGTTGGTACTGAGGCCACTGCCGAAGCTCTCGACAAACAAGTGTTCTATGAATTGATCCAGTCAGGCTACAGCAGCACCAAGACAGTTATTATCAGCGTTGACGAGGATGGAGATTATTGTATCGGTTTCCATTGCTACGGACAGACGAACTATAATGACATCTTCGTTGACAATATTAAGTTAGACGAGACCGAGGTTACACCTCTGCCTGTCACCGAGGCTGAGGCAACTGCCGCTGCCGAGGGTGAACTCAAGGCCATTGTGACATGGACCAACCCCGCTAAGGATACCGCCGGCGCTGAAATCGGTATGCTCGACCGCGTCGAGGTGCTGTTGGGCAACGAGGTAGTCGCTACCGTTGAGGATTCGGAAGGTGGCGTGCAGGCTTCGGCCGAAGTGGTTGTTGCGGCTCCCGGCAAGTACACATTTACCATCGTGCCTTACCTGGGCGAGAACGCCGGCGACAAGGTGACCGTTGCGTCGCCCTGGATTGGCCCCGATACTCCCGCGGCTCCCGCGGCTGTCAATGTCGAAGTTACCGACGACGGTTGCATCATCACCTTTGATGCTGTCACCGAGGGCGTTAACGGCGGTTACATCAATCCCGAAGAAGTGGTTTACACCGTGACCCGCAACGGCGACGTGCTGACCGACGACCTCAAGACAACCACATATACCGACGACGAGGCCAACCTGTCCCTTGGCAGCTATACCTACGCTGTCTATGCAACCTACGACGGTATGCAAGGTGCAGCCACCGCCGCCAGCCCCGTGAAGCTCGGCGACGCCATCGACCTGCCCTACAGCCCCTCGTTCTCGTCGAAGGATGATTTTGAACTCTGGTCGTCGAGCAAGAAAACTAACGGCACAGATGCGTGGGCATGGGCATCTTCAAGTTATACCGGTACCGGTTTACAGTCTTCTACAGATGATTCTTGGGCCTTTACCCCTCCGTTGAACATGAAGCAGGGTACAGTTGAAGTTAACTATACAGCGCGTGCGTACAGTTCAAAATGGGCCGAGACATTCCAGGTTTCGCTGACCCGTGCCGACAATCCCGAAAATCCTGATGTTGTAGAATCCGCAGAGCCTGTTACTGTTACCTCTTCGTGGGATAAAAGCTTCGATGCCACCTTCGAGGTGCCTGCTGACGGAAAATACTACGTGGCATACCATTTGCCCACTGCAGCAATGACGCTGTGCCTCACCAAGAGCGACATTGTGCAGAAGTCGGTGGTTGTGGGCGTTGACGACATCGCTGTCGATGCTGCCGAAGGTGATGCCGTGCTCTACAACCTGAACGGCGTGAAAGTAGATACCGAAAACCTTGTTCCCGGCCTTTATATTAAGGTGCAGGGTGGCAAGTCCTCCAAAGTTGTCATCAAGTAATCGGTGACAGCTGATAACCAATTATTATCCTAATTACCGTAATGCATAAGATTTCATTATTGATTCTGTCTGCCGCAACGGCCATGAGTGCCGTTGCCGGCATCGACGTTCCCGCGCGCCGTACGGCAGCTGTGGCACCCCGCCAGGCATTTGGCGGCATGACTCCCGCCAAGGCGGCGTTCTTTGCCAACAGCGCCCTGACGGTCGACTTCACTGTCGAAGGCGCCGACGCGCTCGAACCAGTATATACCGACAATTTCGACAACGGCATGGCCTCGTGGGCCGTCTCGCCGGCTTCGTCGGACGTGAAATGGACCACCAAGCGTATCGCCGCTGCCGGTGGCGAGAAGTCCTTCTCGGCCATCGATCCCGACGACGTCGCTTCGCTGTACGTCGAAGGTCCGTACCAGATGTACAAACGCGCCATCTCGTCGGTAACCTCGGCAGCCATCGAGGTTCCCGCCGGTGCGACCCTGTCGTTCTACGCCGGTTACTCCCTGAACTACAACGACATGGCGTCGCTCGTGGTGTCGGTGTCGACCGATGACTTTGTGACCGAGCAGGTGCTGTGGGATTCGACCAAGCAGACCGGCGAACGTACATGGGCATGGCGTTATGTGACAGCCGATCTGGCCGACTACGCCGGGCAGACCGTCAAGCTGCGCATCACCTACGGCCCCGGCACCTCCGACTCGTTCAAGGTTGGTGGCTATCTGGCCGACTTTGCCGTTGACGGGCTGGCCATCTCGGCACCCAAGGCAGTCGAAAGCCTCGACGTAATGACGGGCGACAATATCCACCTGGTACCTATCGCCGACGGCGAGGTTGCGGCCTATGCATGGTCGTTCCCCGGCGCGGTTCCCGCCACGTCGGCCGAAGCCAGCCCCGTGATATACTACACCGAGGACGGCACATACGACATCACCCTGACAGTGACGGATGCTGCCGGCGAGACAGCCACCAAGACACGCTCGGCTTTCGTCAAAGTGACCGGCATAAGCCCCGTTGCCCACATCGTGCCCCCGGCAACCTACCGCGACGCTACCAACCTGAAGCACCTCGTGGCTCCGTTGGTACCCGTGCAGTTCAAGGACGCCTCAACAGGCTTCCCCTCCGACTATGAGTGGTCTTTCACCCTGGCCGACGAGGACCCCGACGTCATCACCTACTCCGACGAGGCCGAACCCGAAGTGGCCTTCAACTTCCTCCACGACCACCAGGTTGGCCTGAGCGTATCCAACCGTCACGGCAAGTCGGAAGACGCCACCGAGGTAACGACCGAGTACTCGGGCATCATTACCAACGTCATGCCCGGCGACCTGGCTACCACCTTCGACATGCAGGACTGGGGCGTATTCCCCGGCTCGAACACCCGCAAGATCACGGCCTACGCCGAACGCTTCTCGGCTCCCTCGCGCCCCATCATGATCGATGGCGCATACGTGTACTTCAACAAGGCTCAGGCCGAGGAAATCACCGACCAGATTGCCAACGTCGGCGTACACGTGTACTCCTCGAAGGACGGTAAACCCGACAAACGCCTCGACTCGTGGTGGTGGAGTGTCTACGAGCTCGACCTGCCCGCCAACGCCAGCGAGATGGTAGGCACGGCCTTCCCCTTCACCGACTGCCCCATCGTTGACGATGAGTTCTTCATCGTGGTCGATGGCCTGCCCGAATACTCCGAGACATGCACAGTGTCGTTCACGATGGCCAAGTTCCGCGGCGAGGGCAACACTGCCTATATGCTCAAGGACGGCGAGTGGATCTCGGCTGCCGACTACTTCCCCGCAGGCGCCAACCACACCTCGTTCCTCATCTGCCCCTCGATACACCACTCGGTGATGAAGGGTCTGTCGCCCGACGACGTCCTCAGCGTCGGTAAGGAAGCCGGCACCGTCGACTACACCATCTTCTCATACATGGGTTATGAGTCGCCTGTCAAGTCGAACTGCGACTGGCTGCGCGTCGAGGGCGAACCCAACGGCATGACCGTCGACGACCTGCACATCCGCTATGACGCACTGCCCGCCAATATGACTGAACGCGAGGGCAAGTTGACCCTCACCGACGGCGCCTCGACCATGGACATCGTGGTCAAGCAGTCCAACAAGGCCGGTGCCACCGATATCACCGCCGAAGCTACTACCCCCGGCGTGTTCCCCGGAGTATTCACCGACTCGTTCCGCGTGTACGGCGTGACTGAAGGCACCCCTGTAACCGTCTACAACGTAAGCGGCAACATCGTTTATCAGACCACCGCCAACGGCAGCCAGGTTGCAGTCAACGCAGCCACCTTCGCCCCCGGCATCTACCTGATCAACGCCGGCGGCCACACCGTCAAGGCCATCAAGAAGTAACCCCATTAATCCCATTGAAGATAGGAGCTTGCCAACCTTGCCCTAAAGGCACTTAACCCAAGCTCAACCCCAACTCCGAGGGCGTGTCACCACCATGACACGCCCTCGCCGCGTCTATAAGAGTCTATAAGTGTCTATCAAAAGTCTATTTCGCGTCTATTAAACTGTCTGTTATTCGAAGATTTTTTGTATCTTTGTGGGCGGAAAGGCGATGTCGAGCTGTCGATATGGCCCTTTTGTGGTGGATATACCACTAATTTTTGAATATAAAGTATTGATAATCAAGATATTACAAATCAATGTACAGAACTCATACATGCGGAGAACTCCGAAAAAATGATGTCGGCAAGGAGGTTACCCTGGCCGGCTGGGTGCAGCGTGTGCGCAAGATGGGTGGCATGACCTTCCTGGACCTGCGCGACCGCTACGGCATAACCCAGGTTGTGTTTAACGACGATACCGATGCTGCCCTCAACGAAGCGGCCAATCACCTCGGTCGTGAATACGTAATCCAGGTGAAGGGCAAGGTGGAGGAGCGCACCAGCAAGAATGCCAAGAATCCCACTGGCGACATCGAGATTATCGCCGAGAAGCTGACGGTACTCAACCCCAGCGAAGTGCCCCCGTTCACCATCGAGGACAACACCGACGGCGGCGACGACCTGCGCATGAAGTACCGTTACCTCGACCTGCGCCGTACGCCCGTGCGCAGTAACCTCGAGCTACGTCACCGTATGACCATGGAGGTGCGACGCTATCTGGACAGCAAGGGTTTCCTTGAAATCGAAACCCCCATGCTGGTTGGGTCGACCCCCGAAGGTGCCCGCGACTTCGTGGTGCCCTCGCGCATGAATCCCGGTCAGTTCTACGCCCTGCCCCAGTCGCCCCAAACCCTGAAGCAGCTGCTGATGGTGAGCGGCTTCGACCGCTACTTCCAGATTGTGAAGTGTTTCCGCGACGAGGACCTGCGCGCCGACC
>CAZNGJ010000099.1:0-8206 GCA_964572615.1 uncultured Bacteroides sp. | reverse complement strand
GCAACGCCGACTTCTCGAAGTACGCGAAGTAGGCCCCACCCCGGCCATGCGGCCCCACCCGCGGTCCCACGGCCCCACCCCGGCCCTCCCCAAAGGGGAGGGGGCGCACCCCCTGTCACGTCCCCTCCCGATAAATCCCGATTAGTCATGATTCGTCCTGATTAATCGGGATTGTTCTTTTGGGGGATTTATCGGGATTAATCTCGATTTAACAGGATTAATCTCGATTATTCGGGGGGTGGGGCGCTCCCCTCGCGCGCGTACATTATATTATAGGGCCTATAACTTGAGCAGTAGGGACATGCCTTTGGCATGTCCGGGTGGTAGGTTGGTGCTTACTGTGGCAGTAAGACATGCCAAAGGCATGTCCCTACTGTGTGGCGACCTCTTGGCATAAACCCACGTGGCGGTCGTCCACCAAAAATCTTCGGATTTTGGGCTGAAAAATGCATATTTTTTAACCAAAACGGCAAAACGGCACCCCATGGGCCTCATTCGCTCTCTTTTGGTCGAAAAATAGCCTTTTTGTGGCAAAACGCTACTATTTGTCAATGGCTGCCCTCATTCGAACCGCTGTAAGTAAATTTTTAGTTAAAAATTACCGCACATAATTACATAATGTAATTAACCGAAAGCGTTCAAACCGATTCAAAACATGAATTGTTCCGTTATGGTGGTTTCGATTTGTAAGTCACTCTGCGCTTTAACAATTAAAAATATTTATGCGCCTCGAAAATATGTTGTAAAACATACATTTTCAGCAGTTTAGCGCATAACCTGACTAATTATCAGCTTGTTGCGAAATGTTAAAAATGAATTTTTTTTGCTCAATAGTGTTTAATTTTCGAGAAAACTGTTTATCTTTGTGAATCCCAAAAGCAAGCCAATCACGTTTCAGCGATTCGATTTTGGGTTGTAAAACTTTGAAACTCAATCATTTAATTAATTTATTGTCTAATTGTTTATAGTATGAAAAAGCTGTTTCTATTACTTGTAGCAGTTCTGTCAGTCGCCTTGTGCTCGTCGGCTCAGACGCGCATAGTGACCGGTACTGTGGTAGACGACAACGATGATCCCGTAGTAGGTGCATCTGTTGTTGCAGGTACTAACAAGCAGGGTGTGGCTACCGACATCGATGGCGCGTTTGCCATCCAGGTGCCCGCAGGCGTCAATACGCTCCGCATCTCGAGCGTTGGCTTGAAGCCCGCCACTGTGCACATCCCTAATTCCAATAAGGTGAGTGTAGTACTCCAGGCCGACAAGGACCTCCTCGACGAGGTTATCGTTGTGGCTTACGGTAAGACAACCCGTGCGGAGTACACCGGTTCGGCCGGCGTGGTTAGCGCCGCCCAGCTCGAGGATGCTCTGACCTCCAATGTTACCAACGCCATCTCCGGTAAGGTAGCAGGTGTGCAGACCCTGAGCTCGAACGGTCAGCCCGGTACCGGTTCGACAGTGCTTATCCGCGGTGTCGGTTCGATCAACGCATCGACCTCGCCTCTGTACGTTGTCGACGGTATGCCCTTCGACGGTGACATCTCGGCGCTGTCCAACAGCGACATCGAGTCGATGACCGTGCTTAAGGACGCTGCTTCGGCTGCTCTGTACGGTGCCCGCGGCGCCAACGGTGTCATCCTGATCACCACCAAGAAAGGTAGCACCGGCTCGGCCAAGGTTACTGTCGATATGCGTTGGGGTGCCAACTCGCGCGCTCTGCCCAACTACGACGTGATCACCGACGCCCGTCAGTACCTCGAAATGGTATATAAGGTTCACTATCAGACCGCTAAGGACTTCTATGGTCTGGCCCCCGCTTACGATCCCGCCAACGAGGATCAGGCTAAGTGGATGCGCGAATACAACCAGTTCTATCCCGCTGCTCACACGTACGCCAACTCGAAGATCTGGCCCTCGCTCGGCTACCAGACTTGGACCATTCCCGCCGGCCAGGACATCGTAGGTACCGACGGCAAGTTCAACCCCTACGCAACTCCCGGTTATCGCTCGGGTAACTTCTACTTCCTCGCTGACGACTGGACCAAGGGTACTCTCAGCGACGGTCTCCGTCAGGAATACAATGTATCGATACAGGGTGGTAGCGACAAGTTCACCTACTATGTATCGGGCAGCTACCTCGGCGACGAAGGTATCATCGCCAACTCGCACTTCAACCGCTTCTCGACCCGTACAAACGTTGACTACCAGGCCAAGAAATGGCTGAAGATCGGTACCAACCTCAGCTATACTTATACCAACTCGGGTTATCCCGGCGACCAGGACCTCGATGCCAACACCTCGACCGGTAACGCATTCAACCTCGTTAACAGCCTGGCTCCCGTATATCCCCTCTACATCCGCACCGCCGACGGTCAGATCGCTTGGAACAAGCAGTTCAACCGTCCCATCTACGACTACGGTAGCTCTTCGTACGTTTACGAAGGCATGGGCCGTACTCCCTCGCGTAACACCTACTCGAGCTCGAACCCCGCCAGCGACCTTATCTACAACAAGGAAGAATATCTGTCGGACATCTTCGATGCAAAGTGGTACGCCGTTCTTACTCCCGTTGAAGGTCTGACTATCACCGGTACCGCCGGCTACCTGATCGACAACACCCGCAACCACTATCTGGCCAACAGCCTCTACGGTCAGTCGTCGGCCTACAAGGGCCAGGTTTCGCAGTCGCAGACTCGCTACCGCACCATCAACCTCCAGGCTCTCGCCGATTACACCAAGACCTTCGGTGACCGTCACAACATCGACGTTATGATCGGTTTCGAAAACCAGTCGTACAACCAGGAAGGCGTTTGGGCCATCGGTTCGAACCTCTACAACCCCGGTGTTTGGGTTGTTGACAACACTATCGACGACATCCGTGGCGGTGGTAACGTTTACCAGCTCGTACACCGCGGCTTCTTCGCCCGTGCCAAGTACACCCTCGACACCCGTTACTTCTTCATGGGTTCTATCCGTCGTGACGCTTCGTCGCGCTTCGCTCCCAACCACCGTTGGGGTACATTCTGGTCGCTGTCCGGTGGCTGGGATATCGCCAAGGAAAACTTCGTCAAGAACAACACCACTGTCATCGACATGTTGAAGTTCAAGGTATCGTTCGGTCAGAACGGTAACGACGGTATCGGCTCGCTCTACCTCGCTTACCCCGACATCTATCGCATCACCGGTGCCGACGGCGTATGGTCGGACGGCCAGCTCTATAAGAAAGGCAACCCCGACATCACCTGGGAAACCTCGAACAACTTCAACACCGGTTTCGACTTCAGCTTCTTCAAGAAACTGAGCGGTAGCATCGAATACTTCCAGCGTCAGACCACCGACATGCTCTTCAACGTGCCCACCGCTCCCTCGTTGGGTTACAGCTCGATGCCTATGAACGTTGGTTCGATGCGTAACAACGGTATCGAAATCGACCTGAACTACACCGTATTCAACAACAGCAACTTCACCTGGGACCTCTACGGCAACATCACCTTCGGCTGGAACAAGGTTCTCAAGCTCGACCCCCGTATCCTCAACACCCGTGCCAACTGGCGCCAGGATAGCCAGATGGGTTGGCTGACCGGCTCGCGCATGTTCCTCGAAGGCCAATCGATGTACAACCTCTGGCTCGTTGACTACGCCGGCGTTGACCCCTTGACCGGTCAAGCCGAGTATTGGGCTCTTAAAGATAAGGTAGATGCTGACGGCAACAAGACTCCCTATCTGACTCACATCGACGAAAACGGTCACGAAATCGTTGACCAGTACGTACAAGAAGAATACCGCACTGCCGACTATCAGGTAGCATACAACACCAACCGTAAGGCTACCGGCAACCTGATGCCCAAGGCATACGGTGGTTTCGGTACCAACATCCAGCTCTATGGCTTCGACCTCGGCCTGCAGTTCGCCTACCAGTTCGGCGGTAAGATCATCGACTCTTCTTATCAGAACTTCATGAACCCCGGTACTGTATCGTACCTCGGTCAGAACTTCCACAAGGATATGCTCAACGCATGGAGCTATGCCGGCGAAGTAACCGACGTTCCCCGTCTGGCAGCCGAAAGCAAGGTATCGGCCGCTAACTCGACCAGCACCCGCTTCCTGACCTCGAGCAACTACGTTTCGCTCAACAACATCACCCTCGGCTACACCCTGCCCTCCAAGTGGTCGGCAAAGGCCGGTCTGAGCAGCGTACGTATCTACGGCAGCGCCGAGAACGTGGCTCTCTGGAGCAAGCGTAAAGGTCTCGACCCCCGTCAGGGCTTCACCTCGTCGGAAAACTCGACATACTCGCCCATCCGCACCATCGCAGGTGGCGTAAAGGTTTCTTTCTAATAGCGATTAACCGCTCTCAATCATTAACAATCGCCTAAGAAAATAATTAGCAATGAAAAAAATCAATAAATATATAGCCCTCGGTCTCGGTGCACTCACCCTCGCTTCGTGCGAAAGCCTCGACACCAAATTTCTGGGCTACTACGTTACCGGCGAGCAGAAGCAGGAGGTTCTCGAACTGAACCCCGGCATGGCATTGGCCGGCGTAACAGGTTGCGCATCTGTGTTCAGCACCTACGAGACTGTTTATGCCCAGCACTTCGACTTCGGTTATCCTGCAGTAATGCTCGGTCTTGACCTGCAGGGTGTCGACGTTGTCTGCGAAAACTCGGGTTACAACTGGTTCTCTAACTGGGAGGCTTTCAGCAGCCCCACCCCCAACGGTACTCCTTCGGCTATGGCCTGGTATCACATCTACGACCAGATCTACGCTTGTAACGCTGTTGCCGCCACCATCGACGAAAACACCGACGATAGCCAGCTGATGTTCTACCGCGCCCAGGCTATGGCCATCCGCGCCTACGACTACTGGGTACTCGCTCAGACCTATCAGTTCAACTACAAAGGCAACGAGTCGAAGCCCTGTGTGCCCATCGTAACCGAAAAGAACAGTCAGGAAGCTGCCGAAAACGGTAACCCCCGTGCATCGGTTCAGGCCGTTTACGACCAGATCCTCAGCGACCTCGACGGCGCTATCGAATTCCTGACCAAGACTACGCTCACCCCCGAGCAGGTTATCGACAGCAAGCCCAAGCGTCTCGTTAGCCTCGCTGCCGCCTACGGTCTCCGCGCACGTGTCTACCTGACCATGCACGAATATGCCAAGGCTGCTGCCGACGCTCAGAACGCCATCAACAACTTCGACGGTCAGCCCTACAGCATGGCCGAAGTATCGAAGCCCTCCTTCGCCAGCCTCGACGACAGCGCTTGGATGTGGGGTATCGCAATCTCCGAAAACGACCGTGTCGTTACCTCGGGTATCGTTAACTGGCCCTCGATGATGGTTACCTTCTGCGGCAACGGTTATGTATCGGTTGGCGCATGGAAGTACTGCAACAGCCTGCTGTATGCCCAGATCAACCGCAACGACGTCCGCAAGGGCTGGTTCCTCGACGAGTCGCTCACCTCGCCCAACCTCAGCAAGGCTCAGCAGAGCTACATCAACGAGTTTGGCGACGACATCTTCCCCTACACCAACGTTAAGTTCGACTCCTATCAGGGCGTAGTCAACCAGAGCACCAACGCTAACGACATCCCCTTGATGCGTATCGAAGAAATGTACTACATCCTGGCCGAAGCTCAGGCAATGAGCGGCAACGCCCAGGGCGGTCTCGCTACATTCAAGAACTTCGTTACCACCTATCGTAATCCCTCGCTGACCATCCAGAACGAGTCGTCGCTCACCGCCGAAGAGGTTCAGGAGCTCGTCTACCAGGACCGTCGCGTAGAGTTCTGGGGTGAAGGCATCAGCTACTTCGACCTGATGCGTCTCAACAAGGGTGTTGACCGTCGCGGCTCGAACTATCCCGCTGCGTTCACCTTCAACATCGCTCCCGACTACGGCTGTCTGATCTACTGCATACCTCAGGGCGAAATCAACGGTAACCCCGGTATCGAAGCATCGGACAACAACCCCTCGGTAACGCGTCCGGCACCCGCTATCTAATCGCACGACAAACAACAAGTATTAGATAATAGAAATCAGCTCCAACAAGTGCCCGGGTGGCCCGACCCGGTCGCCCGGGTACCCAAGGAGCAAGTAAAAAAATCATTTTCTAACAACGAAAATACTTATTTAACCAATGAAATTGTTTAAATCAGCATTCCTGGCAGTTCTTGGTGTCGCAGTTGCCCTGACCTCGTGCAGCGACGACAACAAGTACGAACCCGGTAACAAGGCTCCCGGTGCATACTTCGCCGAAGGCATGGCCACCGAGATATATGTCAGCACCGAGGCTTCGAGCTTCGACGTAGCTGTATATCGCACAGAAGACGCTCCCGCTTCGTATACGCTGACCTCGACCGACGAAAGCGGCCTCTTCACCATCCCCACCAACGTAACCTTCGCCGAGGGTAAGACTGTTGCCAACATCACCATCGGCTACGATCCCGCCAAGCTTGAAGAAGCCAAGCCCTACGAGATCAGCCTCACCGTCGGCAACGGTATCAACGTTGGCCGTAACACCGTCAACCTGAGCGTGTCGATGCAGACTCCCATGGTGACCGAAAAGTACGAAGAAGGTCTCGGTATCTACTACTATGCCGGCTTATGGGAAGGTCGCGGCGAAAGCCCCATCACCATTTCCTACGTGCCCGCCGACCCCAACAACGTCGTTTGGACCATCAGCGACTGGGGCGAAGGCACCGACCTGCAGGTAACCTGCGCCGACCTGAGCGCCACCGACTCGGACGGCGACCGCATCATCAATGTGCCCATCCAGTCGATCGGCTACACCCACTCGACCTACGGCCCCGTATATGTTGCCGACGCTTACAACTGGTACAAGTATCAGATCGGTAGCGAAGAAAACGCCGCTGCCGTAGCCGATGCCAGCTACTACACCAAGGAAACCGGTACTTTCAACCTCTACATGGTTTACTACGTGCCCGAATACGACAAGGGTACCTCGTACTTCACCAAGGAGTACGAAATGTACCAGCTCTACGGCTATCCCGAATACGGCGTATCTGTTACCTACGACGGCCTGTTCACCGACCGCCAGCAGAACATGACCGCTATGGGTACCGTGACCAGCGAATCCGACGTTGCTACCGTTAAGGTTGTTATGATCGAAGGCGAAAACGCCCAGGACGGTGTTAACGCTATCATGAACGACGCTGCCGGCGTAGTTGAAGTTGACGGTGCCACCACCGCCGACGTCAAGTTCCCCGTAAGCAAGGGTGGTGTTTACACCATGGTTGCCGTATCGTTCGACGCTTCGGGCGAACCTCAGGACTATGACACCGATACATTCGAAATCATGCTCAGCGGAGACACCGGCAACTGGGTAGACTTCGGTACTGCCGACTTCGCTGACGGTTGGGTAACCGCCGCCTTCTCTATCGGTGGTGTGCCTCTGGATGTTAACGAATGGGCGTTCCCCGTACTCGTGCAGAAGAGCACCGACGAGGGTAACGAAGGCGAACTCTACCGTCTCGTTAAGCCCTACGGCGCCGACTTCCCCATCGCTTCGAACAATGCATATCCCGCTTCGCGTAACATCGCCTTCAACATCCTTGGCCAGTACGTAGGTATGATGCCTCAGCTCTGCGGCTTCGGTACCGAAAACTGGGGTGGTGAAATGACCATCGGTAACGTCGAAGGTATGTACATGTCCGAAGAAGGCATGACACTGGCTGAAGTTGCCCCCGGCATCAAGCCCGAATTCCAGTCGAGCTACGAGGACGGTCTCGTTACCATTCCTCTGCCCATCTGGGGTATCCCCGCTCAGAGCAACAACGAGTTCGGTTACAACTGGAAGAACTACCAGGCTTCGTGGATCGCTCTGCCCGACGCATCGTCGAAGGCTGTAGCCAAGGTTAAGGCCGCCAAGGTTGCCAAGGCTCCCGCAAAGGCAGTTTCGGCTAAGGCTTCGATTAAGAAGAACGACTTCCTCGTAGGTGGCCGCGTACTGCGCACCTATCGTCCCGGCGCAGTCGTAGCTCCCGCCAAGCTCCGCCGCTAAACCATTAGCTCCCGTTTAGCTTGCAACACCGGTCGCTAATACAATTAGCACCCTAAGAGTTAGCAAGCTCCCCATACCCCCGGAGGGGATGCCGCACCCGCGGCATCCCCTCCGTTGCGTTTTAGGGTCAGTAGGGACGCGATTCATCGCACAGCTGTCCGGTAAAAAAATTAACATTTTGAGCT
>CAZNGJ010000098.1:0-8209 GCA_964572615.1 uncultured Bacteroides sp. | reverse complement strand
CGACCTCCACGAGTGTCTCGGTCACGGCTCGGGCAAACTCCTGCCCGGCACCGACCCCACGGCCCTCAAAGCACACAGCAGTGCCATCGAGGAAGCCCGTGCCGATCTGTTCGCCCTCTACTACCTGGCCGATCCCAAGCTTGTCGAACTCGGTCTGCTTGACAACCCCGACGCGTACAAAGCTGAGTATTATAAGTATATGCTCAACGGTCTGATGACGCAGTTGGTGCGCATCGAGCCGGGCAACAATATCGAGGAGGCCCACATGCGCAACCGTCAGCTGATTGCCGCATGGGCGCTCAAGCATGGCGAGAAGGACGGTATCGTCGAGCTTGTCAAGAAGGACGGCAAGACATACGTGCAAATCAACGACTACGATGGCCTGCGCAAACTCTTCGGAGATCTGTTGGCCGAGATACAGCGCATCACCAGCGAAGGCGACTACGATGCTGCACGCGACCTTATCGAGACTTACGCTGTCCGCGTCGACCCGACCATCCACAAGGAAGTCCTTGAGCGCTACGCCAACCTGACCATCGCACCCTACCGCGGCTTCGTCAATCCCTCGTACACCCTGGTTCGTGACGCCCAAGGCACCCCCGTCGACGTCACCATCACCTACGGCGAAGAGTACCCCGCCCAGATGCTCCGCTACGCCCGCGACTACTCCCCCCTGACCAAGTAATAAGTCAACCGGTCACAAATATTAGCCCCGTATGACAAGCCGAAAGGCGAAGCATACGGGGCTAATGCTTTATCAGCGTCTGCTACGTTTTTTATTTGTTGGTGAGGAAGCGGGTGAAGGCGCGGGTGATGTAGGTGTGGTCGGCCAGGGAGGCGGTTTCGCGGGCGGAGTGCATGGCCCACATGGCTGCGCCCATGTCGACGCCGCGCAGGGGAATCTGGCTTGTCAGGATGTTGCCCAGGGTTGAGCCGCCGGCCACGTCGCTGTGATTGACGAAGTACTGCACGGGCACACCCGCTTCGCGGCATATCTCGGCAAAGACGGCAGCCGAGGCAGCGTCGGTCATGTACTTGCAGTTGGCGTTAATCTTGATGACAGGGCCGTCGCCAAGCACCGGATGGTTGGTGGGATCCTGCTTTTCTACATAATTGGGATGCACGCCGTGGGCATTGTCGGCGCTGACCATAAACGATTCGGCGACAGCGCGCATGTAGTCCTCGTCGGTGTGTCCGGTCGCGCCGTTGATTCGTCGCAGTATGTAGTCGAGGATAGGCGAGCCCGCGCCCTGCTTGGTTCCCGAGCCGGTCTCTTCGTTGTCGAATATGGCAACTACGCGGGTGAACGGGGCAGCACTGCCGTCGTTCGATGCTACGAGAGCCGTGATGGCTGCGTGTACCATCGAAAGGTCGTCGAGGCGTCCGCAGGTGATGAAGTCGTTGAACGCACCCACCACTTCAGGGCCCGTCACGTCGTAGACCGACAGATCGTAGTCGAGAATGTCGCTTGAATCGACGCCCAACTCGTTGGCAACGAGCCGAGTCAGCCAACCTTTGGGGTTCTCGTCCTCGGGCAGTCGGCCCACTACGGGCAGCATGTCCTTCTGCTTCGACAAGGGATTGCCCTCGTTGACCGAGCGGTTATAGTGGATAGCCAGATGGGGTATAGTCATGAGGGGTCGGTCGAACTTGACGAGACGCGTTTCGGGGTGGAGTGCATCGGCACCGCGCAGGATGACGCGACCGGCCAACGACAGGGGTCGGTCAAACCATGTATAGAGGATGGGGCCACCGTAGACCTCGGTGTTGAGCTTGAGCATGCGCCCATCGGACAGCATCTCGGCATTGGGCTTGACGCGGAAGCCGGGCGAATCGCTGTGTGCCGAGATGATGCGGAAGGGCACGGGCGATGTGTCGGTTGAGTTACCCGGTACGAAAGCGAAGATGGCACTGTCGTTCTGGGTCATGTAGTAACCGGAGCCGGGAGCGAGGGCCCATTTGTCGGATGCTTTGAGTTCGGTGAAACCTTCGGCATCGAGGATGCTCTTGACGGTATCTACGGCCCAGAAGTTGACCACCGAGCGGGTCATGAACTCATGCAGACCCATTGTATCTTTGCTATTCATGGTATTATGTACTTAGTTGAATTTGACAGCATTAAGCGCGCGGAGCACATTGGTAAGCGTCTGGCTCCAGAACGACGCAAAACTCTCCTTGACCGACACGAGAGCCTCGTCGACGAGTTCGGATGGGGCATCGCGCACGGCTTCGAGGAAGTCGTAGAACACCTGGAACAGGTCGGCCAGCGATTCGCTTATAGTGGCGGCGATAGGCGTGTCGGAGTACTTCATGTCCTCCTCGAACACCTCGAGGTAGGTGTCGTCCTCGCCGAGTACTCCCGCAAGAGTTTGGCGCAGTTGGTCGTAGGCGTCCTCTTCGAGTGCCGGGGCGATGTAGCCCGCCTCGCCTATCATGAGGTCTTCCTTGATGTCCATTACTGACATGTATAGCCGCGGAAGCAGTCGTAACATGTTGTCAATCAGTTCGGACGGTTCGGTCATGGCGGCGTTCTCCATGGCCGCGCAGTATTCGTTACACAAGGCGATGAACGCCAGTGCGTTGTAGTTGCTCATTTTTCCTTTTGGTACAGTTTATTGTCAATAATATACTTATAAACGCCCTGAGGCAGGAAAAAGGTCATGTCGCGACCCTGTGTGATGGCTTTGCGGATGAATGTCGACGACAGGTCGATGATTGGTGCGTGGATTACCTCCATGCCGTCCACATGGCCTTCGGGAATGGGGTGGCCGAGGCGCGGGTAGACAAGTACGCCGAACTGGTCGAGGATACGTTCCCAGTCCTTCCACTTCTCGAATACTTCCCAGTTGTCGCTGCCTATGATGAGCTTGAATTTCTTGGCCGGGTAGCGTCGCGCCAGTGTGTCGAGGGTGTTGATGGTGTACGACGGGCGCGGCATCGACAGCTCGATGTCGCACGTCTCGATGCCGACGGTACCTTTGGTCGACTTGTTGAGCATGGCCAGACGTTTCATGTCGGGCATCATGTCGACGGCCTGCTTCAGCGGGTTCTGCGGTGACAGCGTCAGCCATACTTTGTCGACATATCCCCATTCGCGTACGAACTGAGCCAGCATCAGGTGGCCGACGTGTACGGGGTTGAACGAACCTCCGAGGATACCTATTGTTTCTTCAAGCGCCATAGTATCAGGTTTTTAGGAGGGGGTTATTGTTCGAGAAAACTGTTGATGAGGCCGCGGGTCTCGGCAACGGCCTTGTCGAGGTCGTCGTTGACGATGCGATGGTCGAGACAGTCGGCAAACGAGATTTCGTACTCGGCTTTGCCCACGCGCTCGGCTATGACGTCGGGCGCATCGGTGCCGCGAGCCTCCAGGCGACGCTTCAGCTCGTCGATCGACGGGGGAAGGATGAACAGTGTCATGGCATCGTCGCCAAAGTATTTCTTGACATTGATAGCACCTTTGACGTCAATGTCAAGGATGATATTTTCGCCTCGGTCGATGGCTCGGCGCACCTCGTCCTTGAGGGTGCCGTAGTAACGACCCGGATAAACCTCTTCCCACTCGATAAAACGGTTGTCGGCAACAGCCTGACGGAACTCCGGCGTGCTCATAAAGTGGTAATGCACACCGTTTTCCTCGCCGGCACGCGGGGCGCGGTTGGTGGCCGACACCGAGAATCGCAACGGCACGTCGCCCTTGTCGAGGATGGTGTTGATGATTGTTGACTTGCCGCAGCCCGAGGGAGCGGACACTACAAAAACCTTTCCTTTTTTCAGAGTTTCCATTGTATTCGAGGTGGTGAGGGGGTTACATAACGTTGAGCACCTGCTCCTTGATTTGTTCGAGCTCGTCCTTCATGCGGACAACGAGGTTTTGCATCTCGGCATGGTTGCTTTTCGAGCCGAGAGTGTTGATTTCGCGACCCATTTCCTGGGCGATGAAGCCGAGCTTCTTACCTTGGCCCGGGTGGGGCGCTGCCATTGTCTCGAGGAAGTAGTCAAGGTGTTGGGTGAGGCGCTGTTTTTCTTCGTTGACATCGAGTTTTTCGATGTAATATATCATCTCCTGCTCCAGGCGACCCTTATCGTACTCGACGGCGGGTATCTTGGCGAGCGCGTCGGTCATGCGGGTGCGGATGTGCTCGATGCGCTCCGACTCGTAACGGGGCACCTCCTGTAGCAGTTCGCGGATGCGGGCTATGCGGACGGCAAAGAATTCCTCGAGCTTGCGTCCCTCGGCGCGGCGATACTCCATCAGGGCGTCGACGGCGTTGCGGGTGGCCGTGACGAGCGCCTGAATCTGCTCGTTGAGGGTATCGGGGTCCGAGTCGTCGACGGTCGAGATTACGTCAGGCATACGCAGTAACACGCTGTACCAGTCCTCGGGGAGTGGCAGTCCTGTTTCGGCCGAAACTTGCTCTATCTGAGCTTTGTAAGCTGCGATTGCAGCGGCGTTGAAACGAGATGACGTGGCTCCGGCCACGTTTTCGGTGGTGACGGTTAGGTCAATCTTGCCGCGCTCGAGGATGCCGGCTATCATGCCGCGCAGGTCGAGTTCGGCCGAGCGCAATCCGAACGGCAGCCGACAATTCAGGTCGAACTGTTTGGAATTGAGCGATTTGATATCAACAGTTAGCTTTTTGGTCGGAAGTTGCACTGTTGAGGTGCCGAAACCGGTCATCGATAATAGCATAGGGCAGCTGTGTATGATTGTTGTGTCGCCGCCGGTCTGCACGCAGACCGGGCCGACGTCACGGAATTCTTAGTTTCAACAAAGATAGCGCTTTTTTCGTTAACGACCAAAGAAAATGCAACAACTTTGCAACTCCGATGCAACTTCGGGAGGTAGGCCGTGTTGGAGATGTTTGTGAGTCAGGCTATTATAACTGCTGACGGGCAGCGCCTTTGGTTTCAAAGGGCTGCCCGTCGGGCTGACAGGTCGGGGGTGCGACCTGAGTGAATCGGCTATCGCTATTATTTCTTGTTGCGGTTGCCGTAGCGGCTCATGAACTTGTCGACGCGACCTGCGGTGTCAACGAGTTTCTGCTTGCCGGTGAAGAAGGGGTGCGACGAGCTGGTGATTTCAAGCTTCACCAGGGGATAGGTCACGCCATCAACTTCGATAGTCTCACGCGATGCAACTGTCGAGCGGGTGATGAAGATTTCTTCGTTCGACATATCTTTGAATACTACTTCACGATAGTTGGAGGGATGAATGTCTTTTTTCATTGTTGTATGTAACTTTATATTATTCAAAAAGTTAGTACCATCCGACGGGGGAAGCGGGCGGACGGCGCAGGTGGTTGTGAATGCACTGTTGGTAAGACAGTCTATTCGTAATGGCCTGCAAATTTACTCATAATTCCCGACATAACAAAGCCTTCCCCCACTTTTTTTCTTAGGCTTATAGGACTTATAGTTCATATAGGTCTTATAGGTCTTATAGTTTGAGAATGGGTTAATATCAATCCCTTACTTCATTTTAGAGTTGATCTCTTTCAGAGTCTTAGAAATATTTACCATAACTTTGAGTACAGCCCAAGTTGTCACACAGGAGAGAAGTACACCGATTGAAATTGCCAGGCCTCCGGGATTGAAAATTGTATCATAGTGTATACTATAATGATATGTCGGGTCGACAACTTTCGTAGTGGTCAGTGTACAGAGGCAAAAAATCGTGCCGATAATACCAACCCAAAGGACGACAACGGCAATTACATTGAGAGTGTTTTCAGCGGCATTGCTCTCAGTCGCTGAATTAGACTCATCGTAGGAGTCATTAACGTTTGTGTTCATAGTTTCTTGGATTCCAAGAACCTCGTTGATATTATCTTCAGCCATATTACTTAGATTTTTTGTATAGGGTTAGGAAGAACTGTGCAACAAGAATCCATCCAATATACGAGGTGATTTGGAAAATTTTTGCAAAAGTGTCGTACCAGTCGTGCTCCCAGGGTGCCTCGACACAGTACGTTACGATAATGTAGTACAGGTTGCTTATGAGGAACAACCCAACACCTATCAGTGCAAGTAGTGATGATTTCTTCATGTTGTAATTATTAGTTAAATGAGTTATATAGGCCCTATAAGTCTTATAAGTCTTATAGGTCTTATAGGTCAGATGGTGCTAAGAAGTTTTTGGAGGGGGAGGAGGGAGGAGGGGGTGAGGGTGGCGGAGAGGGAGAAGCGGAGGCGGTCGGTGCCGGGTGGGACTGTTGGGGTGCGGATGGGGAGGACGCGGTAGCCGGCGGCGAGGAGCTGTTGTGACAGTTCGACGGCGCGCACGGGATCACCGACGACTAAGGGTTGGATGTGACGCGGGTACGGCCCCTCCCCGGCCCTCCCCAAAGGGGAGGGGGCGCAGCGAGGGGAGGGGGCGCAGCCACGGGAGGGGGTACACCCCGGGACCGGGGTATGGCATGGGGAGGGGGCGCCGACCGGGGAGGGGGATAAAATAGTTTTTAGGATTGCGCCTAACTCGGCGAGGCGGAGGCGCTCTGCATCGGCGGTGATGGCGTAGTTGAGGGTGAACAGCGACCAACGCATGGTCAAGGGGGGCAGCGCTGTCGAGAAGATGAGCGAGCGGGCGGTGTTGACCAGGTAGCGTCGCATGGCATCGCCGGTGATGGCGTAGGCGCCCATCGAGGCGAGAGCTTTGCCGAAGGTGCCAACGACGATGTCGATGTGGTCGAAGTCGGGATGGCTGCGCGCCATGCCGAGACCGTGGACGCCGACGACCCCGACAGCGTGGGCTTCGTCGAGGTAGACTATGGCATTGGGATGGAGCGACTTAACGGTGAGCAGGGCGTCGATGTCGGTCGTATCGCCGTCCATCGAGTAGACGGTTTCGGCGAGAATGACTACGCGGCTAAAGCGTTGTCCGTGAGACTCCATCAGTCGCCTGAGATGGCCGAAATCGTTATGGCGGAACCGCATGAACGTGGAGCCGGCGGCAGCGGCAAGGTTGAGTCCGTCGATCATGGAGGCATGTACGAGTTTGTCGGCAAGGAATAGTGTATTTTTGTCGCCTAACGCTTTGATAATCCCCGTGTTGGCATGATAACCACTGTTGAATAGCAGTGCAGCCCGACCGCCGTAAACCTCGGACAGTCGGTCTTCGAGAGCTGTATATTCGCGCTGCCGACCTGCCAAGAGTCGCGAGGCTGAGGAAGTCTGCAGGAAGTCTGCCGGATCGAGTCGCGATAGAAAATCTTCGGCGAGATCGCGGCGCGAGGCGAGGCCGAGGTAGTCGTTGGACGAGAGGTCGATGACGCCCTCCGGGGCATCGTCGCGCGGTATGGTGCGCAGATTGCCGGCTGCTGTCAGCGAGGCAAGTGTCGAGTCGATGATGTTCATGACTGCCCCCCGAGTTCCTTGGCCAGCGCCACCATACGGCGGCAGAGGGTGCGCAGGTTGTCGTCGGAGATGATATAAGGCGGCATGATATAGACGTTGCGCCCGAAGGGACGGATCCATACACCGGCGGCCACGCACTTCTTCTGGAACTCGCCGACGTTTACCGGCTGCTCCATCTCGATGACGCCTATCGAGCCGAGGATACGCACGTCGGCGACGCCCGTAGCACCCTTGGCGCCAGCCAGTTCGTCGGTCATGATGTCGGCGATATGGGCTACCCGCGCGGCCATGTCCTGACTGTTGAGCAGGTCGATCGACGCGTTGGCAACGGCGCACGCCAGGGGGTTGGCCATGAATGTCGGACCGTGCATCATCACACCGGCCTCGCCGCGCGATATGGTGTCGGCCACCTCGGCGGTGGTCAGAACGGCGCTCATGGTCATGTAGCCGGCGGTCAGACCCTTGCCGATGGTCATGATGTCGGGGGCGACGCCGGCGTACTCCCATGCGAAGGCGCGGCCGGTGCGCCAGAAGCCGGTGGCTATCTCGTCGAAAATCAGGTAGACCTCGTACTCGTCGCACAGCGCCCGGGCCTGCCGGAGGTATTCGGGGTGGTAAAACCACATGCCGCCGGCACCCTGCACGATGGGTTCGAGGATCAAGGCGGCGATCTCGTCATGATGCTCAGCCAGAGTACGGCGCAGCGGTTCGATATCGGCCGGATCCCACTCGCCGTCAAAGCGCGACGTGGGTGACGGCACGAAGTAACGGATGGGCAGTGCCGAACCGAAGGCGCCGTGCATACCCGTCACGGGGTCGCAGACGCTCATGGCGTTCCATGTGTCGCCGTGGT
>CAZNGJ010000097.1:0-8232 GCA_964572615.1 uncultured Bacteroides sp. | reverse complement strand
AGACGGCGCTCCCAAGGTTCTGAAGGAGGGTGCTTCCAAGGAAGAGGCTGAGGAGGTCACGGCCATCTGCATGGCCGCGCTCACCGTGCTGGGCTTCTGCGCTTGCGCTACGTGCCCCTTCTGTCTGGGCACAACGGCCGAAGTTACTGCCTTCGGAGGCATGTACGAGACCACTCCCGTCATCTCTGCCATCAAGAACATACTTAATATAGGTGTTGTCATCGTTCTTATACAGTCAGTCAAGTGGGCCGACAGCAGCTTCATGACAATGCGCCGCGGCGAGTTCTACATGCTGCTGCTCGTAACACTGTTCGGTATGTACCTCATGATTTCTGCTCGCCACTTCCTTCTGTTCGTCATCGGTCTCGAAAGCGCCTCGCTGCCCCTCGCAGCCATGGTGGCTCTCGACAAGAACCGCTACGAAAGCCACGAAGCCGCCGTTAAGTATATGTTGACCGCCGTCTTCTCGTCGGCCGTCTTCATGATGGGTCTCAGCTTTGTCTACGGCCTTACCGGCAGCCTCTACTTCCACAATATCTACATGGCCATCACCGGTGCCAACTCGACATTGCTCATCATCGCTCTGGCTTTCGTCATGGCCGGTGTGGGCTTCAAGCTGTCGCTCGTTCCCTTCCACCTCTGGACCGCTGATGTCTACCAAGGCGCTCCCACCTCGGTAACCTCCTACCTGTCGGTTATCTCGAAGGGCGCCACCGCCTTTGCCTTCCTGGTCATCTTCTTCCAGGCTTTCGGCTGCCTGTACCACCAGGTGTGGGAATGGATGCTCTATGCACTCATCATCCTTACGATCACTGTCGGCAACCTCTTCGCCCTGCGTCAGCGTAACATGAAGCGCTTCCTCGCCTTCTCGTCCGTCAGCCAGGCCGGCTACATAATGCTCGGCATCATCGGCGGCAACACCATGGGCGTAGCAGCCATGATGTACTACATCCTTGTCTACATCTTCAGCAACCTGGCCGCCTTCGGCGTTATCGGTGCCATCGAGAATGCCACCGGTCGCGTGTCGATGGATGACTACCGCGGCCTGTCGAAGACCAACCCCCGCCTGTCGTTCTGCATGATGCTGGCTATGTTCTCGCTGGCCGGTATTCCTCCCTTCGCAGGCTTCTTCAGCAAGTTCTTCATTTTCACCTCGGCCATCAACGCCGGTACCACCGCCATCTACGTGCTGGTGCTCATCGCCCTTATCAACACCATCATCTCGCTCTACTACTACTTGCTGGTGGTGAAGGCTATGTACATTAGTCCCGAGCAGTGCGAAGTGGCCAACTTCAAGTCGTCGTGCAGCGAGCGCCTCGGCCTTATCATCACCGTTGCCGGTATCATCGGTCTCGGTATCGTAAGCCCCGTTTACAACTGGCTGCTCAACCTGACCGACAACGCACCCTCGCTCCTTACCTGGTTTGTAGGCTGATGCCCTAACCCGGTACGGATTGATGGAGACAGTTTAGCACACTATCAACTCCACTATTATATCCAATTTCCCCAAATGGCTTGATCCCCGACCGTGAGGCCGGGGACAAGTTTTTTATACAATTCGGTGAACCTTTTTTGACGTGAGGTTGTTTTATGTATGGATAGTTACGTCTATCCAATAATTCCAACAATTAACTACTAATTCTAACCCCTTACATAGACATGAAAAAGAAATGGATTTGCACCGTTTGCGGTTATGTACATGAAGGTGAAAGCGCTCCCGAAAAGTGCCCCCTCTGCGGCGTAGGTGCCGATAAGTTCAAAGAACTCGACGAAGACGCTGCACTCAAGTTTGTTACCGAACACGAAATTGGCGTTGCCAAGGGTACCGACGAACAGATGATCGCCGACCTCAACAACCACTTCATGGGCGAATGCACCGAAGTAGGCATGTATCTGGCTATGTCGCGCCAGGCCGACCGTGAAGGCTATCCCGAAATCGCCGACGCCTTCAAGCGTTATGCTTTCGAAGAAGCCGAACACGCTGCCAAGTTTGCTGAACTTCTCGGCGACGTGGTGTGGGACACCAAGACTAACCTCGAAAAGCGCATGGCTGCCGAAGCCGGTGCCAACGAAGACAAGATGCGCATTGCCCGTCGCGCCAAGGAGCAGAACCTCGACGCCATCCACGACACCGTACACGAAATGGCTAAGGACGAAGCACGTCACGGCCAGGGCTTCGAAGGCCTCTACAACCGCTTCTTCCGCAACAAATAACCCCACCAAACCTCCTGGCCCACCAAACCTCCCCAAAGGGGAGGCTTAGATACGAGTTAAGGCTTAGCTACAGACTATAATGAATCCCGATTAATCTTGGTTATTCTTGATTAATCGGGATTTATCATGACGCATCGGGGATTACTCACGATGGAATTCCTCCCCTTGGGGAGGGCGGGAGGGGCCCCGATTATATTAGGAAGAGGGGTAGGGTGGAGAGGAGCATCAGGGCGGCGAGCACCCAGGCGAGGGTGCGTCGGGCCGGGTAGCACAGCCAGGCGCAGACGGCTGCCGCCACCAGGTAGGCGGGGAGCCACCGCAGCAGGTCGGGCAGCATGGTATCGGCCGCGGCCGGTGTGGCTGCCTCGGCGCGGGCTATGAACCACGGAGCCAGGAAGCCGGGCAAAACGAGTATGATGAGTATGACGGTGAACCACCACGGGCGGCGAGGCTTGAGCGGTCCGCCGTGGTCGCGAAATTCACCTTCGGGTATGATGGACATAACGGGATCGGACGAGGTTAAGATTATGGATAATGTTACGCAGTCGAAACAAACTCTATTTCTGTTTTTCTTCGAGGGCTTGCATGGCGCGACGGACCACGTCGGGCTCAACACCCTTTTTGTCGGCAAGGTAGGCCACAGCCGTCTCGCGGATGCCGCGGTCGAGACTCCACTTGGGGTCGAAACCGAAGTCGCGTTTGGCGTCGGTGACGTCGCAGTTCCAGTTGCGCTGTTTCATTATCTTGAACTTGTCGCGGTTCAGTGTCGATGCCTTACCTTTGGCCACAGCTAACTTTTCGGCAACGGTGCTTACGCCGTACACCACCCACATCGGGAACTTGACGGGCACGACGCGTCGTTTGCCGAGGTGACGCGCCACGATGTCGCGAAACTCCTTCTGGGTGTAGGCGCGGTCCTCGCTGATGATGTATTTGTGGTGGACAATGCGGTCGGCCGGTGCCTCGAGTGCGCGGAACATAGCGTCCACCAGGTCCTCGACATAGACAAATGTCAGCATCTGCTTCTTGTAACCCATGCCGACGTCCCACCCCGAGTCAATGCTCTTGATCATCATCAGGTAGTCCTTCTCGTGGGGACCGTAAACGCCTGTCGGACGGAAAATTATCCAGTTAAGCTTGCCGGCAACCGTCTCAAGGAAAGTCTCGGCCTTGATTTTCGAAACGCCGTACCATGTGTTGGGATTCGGAATAGTCTTGCTGTTCAGCGGCGTATAATTCACCTCGTCAGCCGGCCCCAAGGCGCTCAGCGAACTCATGAACAGGAAGCGCTCGGGCGCCATGTCGAGGGCGAGCAGTTGCTCGACGAAGTCTTTGAGGTATAGGTAGTTGATGCGGTTGAAGTCGGCAAAGTTAGCGCATTTTGTGGCACCGAGATTCCAGATGATGTCGGACCACCGACCACCCTCGGGTGCGTTGGCACGCAAGGCTTCGGCAACCTTCTCCGGGTCGTCATAGTCGAACTCTATGAATTGCAACCGCTTGTCCGTCAGATAGCGACGCGAAGTAGACGCACGCACGCCCACCCAAGTGTCGTAACCCAACTCGAGAGCTCGCTTGGCGATGAAACCGCCGATAAAACCGCCGGCACCGACGATAAGTATAGATTTGTTACTCATTATATATTAATTCTCAATTCTCAATTCTAAATTTTCAATTTTCCATTTATCTAATTCTCCATTTTCCATTTTCAATTACTTCATAGCCCATGGGCTATGAAGTAATTGTTCACTAAGGGATTGTTGGAGTAGTAATAGAGGGTGTTGTTGCCGATGTTGCGCGATTCGATAGGTGCCGACGGCAGGGTAGGGGCGGGTGCCGTACCTTGAGGGCCGAGGGTTACGGGAGAAACCTCCACGCGGGCTAAGTCCCACAGCCCGGCCTCGATGAACGAGCGCAGCAGGGTGGGGCCCCCTTCGACCATAACCGACGTTATGCCGTCGGCGTAGAGTTGCGAGAGCACCTCGGGCAATTCGCCCGTGGGAGAGCCGAGTCGGCCGCGACGGTCAAGCACGATGCGGCGCGGGTCGTCGCCGTGCCAGGCGCGCACGTTGAGCCTCGGGCTGTCCGCAATAGCCGTTCCCGACCCGACAACGATGCCGTCGTGGTTGGCGCGCAACCGGTGTACGAGTACACTGCCCGTGCCGTCGGAGAAGCGCATGGCTCCCTCGCCCGACCGGCGAACATGATCCAAGAATCCGTCAGCGCTCTGCGCCCATTTCAGGGTGATGAACGGGCGCCGGTGCGTATGGGCGGTGAAGAAGCGCGCGTTCAGACTGCGACTCTCGTCAGCCATTAGCCCCGTGCGCACGTCGATACCCGCCTCGCGCATCATGGCCAGACCCTTGCCGTCCACCTTGCCGAATGGATCGACTGCACCCACAATAACTTTGCGGAAACCACTGTCGATGAGTAGCTTGGCACACGGCGGTGTCTTGCCGTAGTGGGCGCACGGTTCGAGCGTCACGTAGGCCGTCGACTCGGGAATAAGCCCGCGGTCGGCCTCGTTGACGGATGCCACTGCATTCACCTCGGCATGACCCTCGCCACACTTGCGGTGGTAGCCCTCGCCGATTATTCGGCCGTCGGGTGCTACTATGACAGCGCCAACCATGGGGTTTGGCGAGGCGTGACCCAGTCCGGCGCGCGCCAGTTGGAGCGCCCGCTCCATGTAGGCCCGCTCAGCCTCCGTAAAAACCATTATGTCGTTATGCAATTCGTTCATAATTATCGCGCGGAATAGACTGACAATACGATTAAAACAACCGACAAGCATATTCCTCCGCAAAGATAACAATAATTTTTGTCGGGATAAAGAAAAATGCCTATCTTTGCTTTGTTGAAATTCCTAATCAAACTTTAACCTGTCTATCGCATGAAAAAACTGTTACTTCTTTCGGCTTTAAGTATATGTGGGGCTGCAGGCGCGTCGGCGGCTGACCTCCACATCAACAATCAGGACTACGCTGTCGACACGCTCGTAGCGAAGCACCGCGTGGGCCCGGGCACGACGTACGCTTACTACCGTTTGCCGTCGCGTCCGCTCGAAATCCACGTCATGGAGATGGACCTGACCAATCCGTACTTTAACCTCGAGGTGTGGAACGGCGGTCAGGCTGCCGTGGCGTGTGAGACTCCGTCGTCCGTGGGTAAACGCTACACTGCTGACGGCGTGGATGTTATCGCCGTACACAACGGCGACTTCTTTACTACCAACCTCGGCGAAACAGGCATATCGCGTATGGGACTTGTCGGCGCTGGCGAGGTGATTTTCAACCCCACGGGCCAAGTGTTGTTCTGTATGGACAACGACGGTATGCCCCGCATCGACAATGTCAACTTTGGTGGTACGGCTACACGCGCCGACGGTGTGACCAACCGTATCCATACCGTCAATCAACTCCGACTGGAGTGGGAACCCGCTTCGCATCCCTATCAGCTGTCGCTGTACACCCCGGCGTTCGGTTCGCAAATGAACATCAACTCGACCGGTGGCACCGTTGTGGCACTCCGCCCCGTTGCCGGTAGCAACATCTTCCCCGTCAACACCGACCTGAAGATGGAGGTTGTGTCGGTGGGTGAAAACACAGGCCGCATGGACATCCCCGCCGACGGTGCGCTGCTGCACGGCGTCAACTCGGCAGCCGAGTTCCTCAACGCGCTCAAGCCCGGCGAGACCATCACCCTCAACCTCGGTGCCACGATGCCCTCGTACCCCGACGTGAAGACCATCCACGACGCCATCGGTGGCTCGGGCCACATAATCCTGCGCAACGGCGAAATCACCAATATCAACAACCCCGAGTGTCATCCCCGCACATTCATGGGCATCTCGAAGGACAGCAAAACCATCTACTCGGTGGTTGTCGACGGCCGCTATGGCGGTTCGGCCGGCATCGACCTTGACGACGAGGGTCGCGTGCTGCAATGGCTCGGTGCCTGGGATGGTATCAACCTCGACGGCGGTGGCAGCAGCTGCATGGTGGTCAACGGCGTGACCCGCAATCACACCAGCGACGGTCCCGAACGCGCAGTCGGCAACGGCGTTATCTTCTACTCGACCGCTCCCAAGGACGACGTGGTGGCCGACATCCAGTTTGCGCCGGGTCACTGGCGCATGCCTGTCGGCGCTACCGTTACGCCCGGCATGTTGGGCTTCAACAAGTACGACTACCTCGTTGACGCCGACTTCGAGGACTTCACGCTTACTTGCACTCCCGGCCTCGGCACTGTTTCGGAGGATGGCCATACATTTATTGCCGCTACAAAGGCAGCCTCGGGTACACTGAAAGCCACCACATCAACCGGCCTCACCACCGAGGTCGAGGTGACAGTCAGTGAGGTGCCCACCACGCCCGACTTCGAGGCATACATCGTCGACGACCGTCACGATTATCCCCTGCTGTTCTCGACCGCTCACGGTCCGGCTACGTTTGCCGTCGACGCCTCGACAATGGTATGGACATCGGCCGACGAGTCAGTAGCCACCGTTAAGGGCGGCGCAGTTCGCGGTGTGGCCAACGGAACCACCACACTGTCGGCAACCTCCGACCACTTTACCGGCAACGTCACCGTGACCACCGAGAACGCACCCCTCAGTGGCGAGCTCGCCATCGTCGCAGCCACCGACCTGACATCCAAACAGAGCGGCGCCTCGGGTCTGGCATTCGAAGCTCTTGGAGACAAAGGCTTTGTTGTCACTTATACAGGCACCGGCAGCGGACGTGGCAGCTACATCCAGCTGAACGGCAAGGACGGCGATTCGTTCGTCAGCTACGGTCTACCCGACGCTATCGAAATCACCATCAATCCCGGCGACGCACCCATCAACCAAGTGCGCCTCAACTACACCGACAACCACGGTGGCCGTGGCGTAGTGGCACTGGCCGATACTCCGCTCGAAGCCAACAAGGAAGTCACCCTCACCAAGTCGCTGTCCGACCTGTTCGACGTGACTGACAACTCGCTGTACCCCATTACATTGGCCGGCCTGCGATTCGAGATGGGTGCCTCGGCTAAGAACACGCAGTTCGCGATCACCGTGCCCTCGTTCGTGTACCGCTATGACGGCAAGGCCGGCATTGACTACATCACTGTTGACAGCCCCGCCGCTGCTCCCGCTCCAGGCGCAATGTACCGCCTCGACGGCACTATCGCTCCCGCCAATCCGGCCCCCGGCATCTACATCAACGCCGACGGCTCGAAAGCTCTGGTTAAGTAAGACGTAACTATTTAATATTCAACATACGCGCTGCGGCCTGAACATTTGCCGCGGCGCGTTTGTTGTGTCGTTGGAAAGCAGTTCGGAGATAGTTAAAAGCAGCCCCGAGCCGCGTTAAGATTATTTAATAAAGAAAAATTTCCATAATTAACCCTTTAATCCAACTATAAATCAAAAAAACTTTGTAACTTTGTATCGCCTAAACAAGGACGCCGTCAATAGGACGAGCCGACGTGTTGGAGCACAACGCTTATTTGAAAATTAACAATCTAAAATACAGACACTAATAAACTTAAACAACATGAGCAATCTCGAAGAAATCAAAAAGGCACGCCTCGCCGGCGTGAAAGAAGACCTCGTGAAGTATGGCATCACAGGTACTACCGAAGTTGTTTACAACCCCACTTACGAAGCTCTCTATGAGGAAGAGACCCTCCCCTCGCTCGAAGGCTTCGAAAAAGGCGTTACCACCGAGCTCGGTGCCGTTAACGTAATGACCGGCGTTTACACCGGCCGCTCGCCCAAAGACAAATTCATCGTCCTCGACGACAACTCGAAAGACAACGTCTGGTGGACAACCGAAGAATACAAGAACGACAACAAGCCCGCTACCATCGAGGCTTGGGACGCATGCAAAAAGCTGGCTGTCGACGAACTCTCGAACAAGAAACTCTATGTAGTCGACGGCTTCTGCGGCGCCAACAAGGATACCCGCATGGCAGTGCGTTTCATCATGGAGGTTGCATGGCAGGCTCACTTCGTGACCAACATGTTCATCC
>CAZNGJ010000096.1:0-8366 GCA_964572615.1 uncultured Bacteroides sp. | reverse complement strand
CTTACAGGTGATTGTTAAATTTTTTACCGGACAGCTGTGCGATTCATCGCGTCCGACACCAACACATCACGCGGACGCGAAAATTCGCGTCTCAACCGAGCGGCTCTTCCAGACGAAACTTATGTCACATTTTTTTTGTTTATGAAAGCAAAAATATATATCTTTGCAGTGTTAATGATAGCACAATGGAATTATCTATAAACAGAAAATCGACTATGTTTCGGTTACGAACCGAACTAATAGAGCGTCTTAAGCAGTTGGCAGCGAGAGATAATCGCAGTCTAAACAACTATGTGGAAACTATTCTAATGGATGTAGCATTTAATACTCCCAATTCAGAAACCATTTCTGCTATGGAAGAGGCACGCGACGCATCTAACCTCTCAACAGTTGATATGAGCAGTTTTGATTCGTTCTTAAAATCTCTTGAAATTAAATGAAAGAAATAAAGGCTGCCAAGAGTTTCAAGAAAGATTTGAAACGCTACGCAAATCAACCAAAGAAACTACGCCTACTTTATAATTTCGTAGAAGAATATATGCAAACCGGCAAGCCCATACCACCAAAATATCACCCCCATAGATTGATAGGTGATTATGCGGGTCACATGGAATGTCATATCGAAGGTGACTATCTTCTGATTTGGTACGACGACAACGAAAATGTAATAAAACTCATCAGATTAGGCAGTCACTCTGAGCTATTTGGCTAAGAGTTGGTTTTGGGTTTCAGGAGGGCCAGGGAGAGGTCGTAGGCGTTGAGGGCGGCAGCGAGGGCGAGGCCGCAAGCTAAGGTCCAGGCTACGACAGTGAAGTGATCGGCCACGGCGTACAAGAATGTCGACGGGGCGAGCGACAGTTGCCACTCGGCCACGTTCGCCACAAGGTAAGGCATGACCAACGAGAACAATATGCCAACAACGAATCCCGCTACGGCAGCTATGCCTACGGCTTTGCGGCTTCGTGCGCGCAGTTCGGCCGACCGTTGGCGCACAATCTCGACCGAGTGCAGGTTGCGCTCCAGTCGCTCGACAAAATCCATGCCCGAGGTGAGTTCCGGTTCGAAGCCGGCGAACAGCGCTTTCAACTTATCATCTTCCATTTCCATAATTTTCTCCATTAATCATTCGACAATAAACCGCGCAGATGTTTGCGGCCGCGCGACAGATGTTGCTTGACGGCATCGTCCGACACCTCCTGTATCCCGGCAATCTCGCGCACCGAGTAACCTTGCATGTAGTACAGCAGCACCGAGGTTCGCTCCTTGGCCGGCAACTGATTGAGCGCCCGATACAAGTCCTGATACGCGAATGCCCCGTCAGCACTTTCGCCGGCCGAGAGTCCCGCTGCCTGCTCGTATCCCACCGTCATGCGCTCGCCGCGCCGGTGGTTGAGGTAAGTGTTATACCCGATACGGAACAGCCAGGCCTTGAACTTGTCGATATCGGCCAGACCGTCGGACGACAGATACGCCTTCATGTACGACTCCTGAGCCACATCGTCGGCGAGCGCGGAGTTGCCGCAGCAAAGAGCCACCAGAAACCGTCGAAACGGTCCCTGAGTGGCTTCAACGTGGGCTATAAATTGCTCGCGAGTCATTTATTAATACCCTAACTTACAAACCATCAATCCTTTACCTGACTGCGAGTCACGAAATAGACCACGAGATAACTGAATCCTACGGCCAGCGACGCGCCTCCGAAGATGAACGGTACGGTCACCGGGTCTTCGGCAAACGGTACGTCGTTACAAAGGGCGACGATAGCTACTGTACAGAGTGCCAAACCGATAAAGGTGAAGATGCAGCCGCGCAACAAGCGGAGATTGAGCACCTCGCGGGCCGTCTTACGGGGACGCTGCAGCGCCTCGGCCAACCGGTCGGCGTCGATATTGCAATTCGATTCGATGGCCTTGATGAGCACCTTCGAGCGCTGCTTGTCGCCGTACATCATCGAGCCGAACACTACTGCCACTACTGCCACCGGCAGCACGACACATACAAAAATGGGAACTAAAACTGAGTGCATAATTTTACATTTTTAATTGTTGAACTTTGCTTATTAGACACTCGCGACGTCCCAAAGGTGACAGCGATGTGTAAAAAAATCAAAGTTTAAGCAGCGACGAACCGTTGTCCGAGTTGTTGAGCGAGCGGCGCGACGAACGGAAGATGGAGCCGAAATCGGCCGAATAGCTGACTGAAAGGACCACCATATTGCCGTTATTCTTGATGTAACGCTCGCGGTAGTAGGGATTTACACTCGAATATCCCCACGCGGGATACTGCGTGCCCTTCTTCTCTAACATATACATCCAGCTTGCGCCGATCGTCCAATGCTTGTTGGGCTGATACTCGAAACTGAGCGAATTGCCGTTCTCATCCTTGCCGACATAATTACCGCTGAGGTACTTACCCGGTACTTTGCGCCAGTAGGAAACGGTGTACGGACGACGTCAGGTGGTGACACCATGTCTGACCCATGGTCTCGTAATGGTCGATACCAATATTGACGTTGGCGCCGAAACCATATATATCGCTGATTTTCAGGTTCAGATTGCCGCGGGCATACCACGCTTTGCGGGCGTTGACCGACTGCGACAGGAACATCCGGTTGCCGATATAGAACATATCGTTCATCACGAAGTCGGTGACGGTGCTGTAGGTCATGAGCAGCGATGAGCTGAACTTCTTGTAGCGGAACGACGGCATCACCTGATAGCGGAACTGCTGCGACACCTTCAGGTCGGGGTTACCGTTCGATATCAGATAGGGAGTCTGTTGCTGCGGATAGTCGGTCAGCGACGACAGCGACGGGATGCTCGGTGTGTACTGGAAGGCGCCGGCGAGGTTCCATTTCGGTGATATGTTCCACGAAATCTGTGCCGTCGTGAGATTTCGGATGAAGTTGCGGCGGTTCAGGTCATTCTTTATCCAATACAACTTGGCTCCGGAGGCCAGTGATATGTACACTTTGCCCAATTGCCGGCCAAGACGCGCGTAGACATAGTTATTGTTCTCGGTCAGGACGGGCTTGTAGTCGGTTGTCAGATAAGTGTTGGTGCTGTGCGACACCGTGTTCTGATAGCCGGCAGACAGCGAAGTCTTGTCGTTGAACTGATGGGTGTAACTGATTTCACTGATCAGCGAGCGTCGGCGACTGTTGACATCCATAATGTAATCGGCGGTCGAACCGTTATCGTATATATACTCGTTGTTGCGGCGGTAATCGTTCGAGCCGAGCGTACCCACCACCTGTACCTCGATAGAGTTGCGGTCGTTGAAATCGCGCTTGAAGAACAGGTCGAGCGACGGGGCCAAGTCTTTGGATGTCGTCTGATTGCGATTATCGTATTCGCCTAAGTAGGAGTCGATAGTCGAGGCTATCGTACGACTCTTGTAATAGTTGGGCATCATGCGGAACGTTGCCGAGAAGAGCGTGTTGATATTCGGGCTGTAGTCGTACTTTGCGCTGAGGTTTTGGTAGTGGTAGTTGAACGGATTACGGTCGTGCTCCTCGAGATTGACCCGGAAGTCGTCGCCGATATAGCTCTCCGTGGTGTTGTCGTACACCTGCTGATAGTTGCGCCACGACGGGCTGTAGGACAGTGTGAACTGCGAAGGGCCTTGGTGATACGACGCGCGCATGTTTGCGTCGACGAAGGCCGTATTGACCGCGCTGCGACCCCACATATACACCTGGCCGCCATCGCTGCGAGCCTTCAGGGTGATACTCAGGAAGCCGCTGTTGCCACGGTCGGCGTAGCGCGCCGGTGTTATCCGCGAGAACTCAATCTTGGCTATATCTTTGGGGTTGAGTGCGTTGAAATCGTCGATGGTCGACGGTATGCCATTGATAAGTATCACCGGTGTACCCCCGTCGACTGTCAGCGACCGGTTGATGGGATTGGCCTCCAGACCCGCAAGGGGCAGCTTCTGGAACAGGCTGATGACGGTTGCCGACGCCTTGACATCAGCACCCGAGGGGAATACGATGGTGCGTCCCTTGGCGTCGACCATCGAGTTGGCCGTCACTTGGACTTCGCCCAACGTCACGGCATCCGAAAGATACACCGTGCCGACATCGACGTTCTTGTCCGATTCGATGACGATTTCGGCAGGATTGAAGCCTACCATCGAAATCTCGAGGACCAATTTGGACTTGTGTGATGTCGAAATGTCGAATATGCCGTTTTCGTCAGTCGTAACACCGGTAACTAATTGATTGTCGGCCATCAACCGACAGGTTGCGCCGACAATAGTTGTAGAATCCGCTTCCGAGCGGACTTCTCCCCGGATGGTTCTTGCCGAAGCCGAAGCCACGGCAAGAATCCCGGTGAGGAATAAAATAGCGAAACGTGATAAATTCATTTGTAGGGGTTATTTTTTAAGCAGTGCAAGGCTTTGGGTGAGCAGGTTTTTTACCAGGGGCTCATCATATCGCTTGTCTTCCAACAAGCTCTTCAGTACTTGGCTGACTGTCTCGCGGTCGGCAGCCGAAACATCCGTCCGGCCTTTCAGCCCCTCGATCAACTTGTACATCTTGGCAGCTATGGCAACTCGCGTTTGCGAATTACCGGTTTGCATAGCCTGGACGTAGGCCATGATGTTGACGAACCACGAGTCGTCCTGGTCGTCAGACGAATTGATGACGGTCACGCGGCGCGACGGGGTGGAGCTCGACGAGATCGAAGTTGACTTTGATGTCGAAGATGTTGAAGAGGTCGTTGAAGAAGAGGACGACGAGGGATAATTATAATAGAAGTTGTAATCCGACTGTTTCTTACCCGTTTGACCCTGACGGTACATGAGCGTCGTGGCGTAGCTGATGACCAGTTTGCCGGTGATTTTACCGTGCTCCTCGCGGTAGTTGATGGCGTATCCGTAGCGGTAGATGCCATCGGGGTCTTCCGACTTGGGCGCCAGGAACAGGGCGATGAGGTATTTGTTGCCCGGCTCGGTGACTACAACGCCGCCACTCGTGCCGTCACCGACAGCCAACGTCTGGCTACCGCTCTTCTTTGTCGTTGTACCTTTTTCGAAGCTGTACGCGTTGTGGTTATCCTTATCATAAGCCGATATCACATTGTCTATCAGTTTCTTCTTATCAGCAGGCAGGGTGAACCAATACTCCGAGCATTCGCCCGTTTTGACGTTAGTACCGGGATTTTTACTGAACGCGATGTTTTCTGTTATTTCTGCTTGTTTACAATTGATGATGTCATCAAAGGCTGAAACGATGTTTTTTTGCGCGGCCGCGAGCATGGGAACCATGGCGAGTACGAGGCCGGAGAGGCGGAGGGATAAAGTTTTCATATCGGTAGATTATAAGTGCTTGTTTTACAAGAATTGTTATTGCATTGTTATTGAAGCGAGTAAGGGGTCGTGTTCGGGTTCGGGGCACTCCACGCAGTCGTCGAGGGCATAGAGTGCGTCGAATTCGGCACGGTACACCTCGGCCGCCTGTAAGGCCAGGTCGTTATCGATGCGGGCCTGTTGGATGCGGACATATTCATCGATGTCTATCTCGGGTTCGGTCTCGACGGGAGCGGGCGAGGGAGCGGGGGCATAACGCTTCACGCGGGGGAGTTCCTTGGCGACCGGTGCCGGCTCGTGGGTAACCTCGTCTTCAACAGCCGGGGGCGTGACAACCGGCTCAACTACAGGCTTGTGCACCTTGGCTATAACGGGGACTTTCTCGCCGGGTTGCAGCGACGTGTCGGCCATGCGCACCAGCAATCCTGTGGCTAATGCGACACCTGCCAGTACGGCCGCTGCACGAACGCCCCACCACAGCGGCGAGCGGCGCCGACGCGGAGTCATACGGGCCTGCAAGCTCTGCCACTCGGCATCCATATCAAACCGAGGTACTTCGACCGACGCACCGCTCACGGCTGCCGACATCTCATATATGTCGCGCAACTCGTCGTCGGCAAGGATAGCCTCGATGTCCGCGTCGGTCAATGCCGAGGGGTTGTCGAGCATCTTGGCTGTCAATATGTCTTTCAGTTCGTCTGTCATTGCTTATGTGTTTTTGAAATGGGTTCTTAATTTTTTCAATGCCGCCACAAGATATTTGTTGATGGCGGCTACCGAGACTCCGAGTTGGTCGGCGGCCTCGCGGTAGGTGACTCCGTCGGTGTAGATCTTGCCGACCACCTGCTGTTCGCGCGGTGTCAGCAACCGCTCTATCGCCCCGGGAATCTCGTCGGCCGGCAACTCCTCGTAGTCATCGTCGGCCTCCGACCTGAGCGTCAACCGTTGCCGTATCCTCTCGCGGGTGTCCAGCGTCCGCAGTCGGCTGAGACAGCCGTTGCGCACCGCCCGGACTATGTAAGCTGTCGGGTTGGTGAACACCACCTCCGACTCCAGCAACTTGAGGAAAACTTCCTGCACCACGTCCCTGGCCGCCTCCTCGTCATGGAGCAGACTCATCGCCAGCCTCATCGAAGGCGGGAAACCGCGCCGGTACAGCGCCTCAAATTCACTGGTTGAATAATGCATTGGTCGTCAGATCGGTCATATATGGCAGCTTACGCCGCCCGATATTCTGGGCTTTCGCCGCCCGTTTATATATAAGACGCACCAACCCCCAAATCTATTACCCCCACCACCAAAAAAAATTTGCTATATTAGCTCTGTAATATAGAGTCTTTGGTAATTCCAAAGCTTTTTTGTACATTTGCAAAACATAAACGAACTGTATGTTAATCTCATACGTTCAATAAATATTAGACAAGCGCCTATGACGGATTTTGACAGCAAAAAACTCACAGAAATCGTTCTTTACATCCTTCACAAAACCGGTGGAGCAGATTTCTATCACGTTTTCAAGATTCTCTATTTTGCCGAAATGAATCATCTCGCAAAATGGGGCAGCGGAATTGTGCCTGATGAGTTTTGCGCATTAAAATACGGACCCGTCCCGACTCGGCTCTACGATTCTGTCAAGACTCTTGCACATCCTAAAACTACACTGTCTGAACATTTAGCTGAGGTAGTCCATTTTGCCGGAGAAGATGCCCCCAACGTTCTGCTGGCCAAGAGAGAAGCCGACCTTAGCTTTCTCTCTAAATCCGAGATTGACGCATTAGACCAATCGATTGACGAACACGAATCAATGACGTTTGGGCAACTGATGAGCAAATCTCATGATTTCGCATGGGAAGAAGCATTCCGTAATGTTCACGGCTCCAATATAATCTCGCCGGTATCCATGGCAAAGGTTATGAACGCTGACAATGCCATGCTTGAATATATCGAGGAGCAGTTGAATATTGACTCGGCACTACGATGACCAAAATTTCTGACGCGCTCAATCCTGACGCGCTCGCTCGGTTAGCAGCAAAGACAATTGCCATTGGCGATGTCTATGAAATTACGATGACCGAGGCAAACGGCATTCGCCCTAAACCCGGGGATATTTCGAGAGATAAATATTTTGTAGTTCTCGGTTTCGATTCGAATGGAATGGCGTACGGTGGGGTAATTATTAATTCTGCCATCAATCAAAATCTCCCTGCCTATATCCGTATGTATCACATGCCTATCAAACAGTCCAAATATCCTTTTCTGAGATACGACTCGTTTGTGGATTGCGTGCAACTCAAAGTTGCGAATCCGCAAAAATTCAACGAATGGATCTATTTAGGCAAAATGGATGATTATGATGTCGAACTCATCATCGGAACGATCAAAGAAAGCCCGAGGGAGAGCGCGGGACACTTGGCGCTCTTTGGTTTATAGAGTTTTATTGAACAACGTTGGGTTGTGTCGCGTTTTTTTAGTACTTTTGCAGGTGTTTGGGCCCGACGGCGGTTGTCGGTCGGCCCAAGCAGCTATGTAACGATTTAATAACTTCATAATTCGACATATATCTATGGCAAACAAAGCACTTCTTATGATACTCGACGGCTGGGGTATCGGCGACGGCAAGAAAGACGATGTCATCGCTAATACAGCCACGCCCTATCTGGACTATCTCAACGCAAACTACCCCCACAGCCAACTGTTGGCTTCGGGCGAGAATGTCGGTCTGCCCGACGGCCAGATGGGCAATAGCGAAGTCGGCCACCTCAACATCGGCGCCGGACGCGTGCTCTACCAGGACCTGGTGAAGATCAACAAGGCTATCGCCGACGGTTCCATCCTCAACAATCCCGAGGTGAAGAGCGCTTACGAGTACGCGAAATCGACCGGCAAGGCTCTCCACCTGATGGGCCTGACCTCGAACGGCGGCGTACACTCGAGCCTCGACCATATCCTGGCCCTGACGGACATAGCCAAGCACTACGGCCTCGACAAGGTGTTCCTGCACTGCTTCATGGACGGCCGCGACACCGACCCCCGTTCGGGCAAAGGCTTCATCG
>CAZNGJ010000095.1:0-8423 GCA_964572615.1 uncultured Bacteroides sp. | reverse complement strand
TCTCTGAAAGAAAAGAATCCTAAGAAACATAGAGAAGGTCTCGACAAACTCCTGATGCATTTTGGAATTGTGGTCTAAAATCTCAGAAGAACACAGAAGTAATTGAAATTTTTTGGGGACTCCTTGAGGACGGAGAACGCTACTTCTTATGGTGGAAGATGGCGTTGACGACGCAGGGGGCGGTAAAGAGGGCGATGCCGATGCCGGCAGCGTCGGAGAGCAGGTCGGCTGCCTCGTAAGCGCGTCCGAGTCCCATGGCACTCTGTGCCCACTCGTCGAGCGCGCAGAAAATGAGCATCGCCACAGCGAGCCAACCAAGGAAGCGTCGAGTCAGTTGACTCCCCGAGCGACGGCGGTCGAAGATGACAGCACCTGTCAGGCCTCCCATCATTACGGCGTGTATCAACTTGTCCATACCTGGGAACAGCATTATGTCGTCGGCACCCACCGGATGGGGCCAAAGCGTAGCATAAAGCACTACGGCGAGTGTCAGGCCGGAAGGCCACCATTTTCTAATAAATCCGGGCATATACGGTATAAAATTTCTCATTAATATTTGGCTGACAAAGATAATTTACATATCTTTGCGGTCAAAATCGGCTGTTTGAGAGCGGATTACGGCTTAGCCGATGACAAATTTAAGCATTTTCCAACTTTCCGCCAACAAAAACTGATAATTTTTAAGGTTTCTAAGGTTTGCAAATTCAACACACTGACTATGTCTAAAGGTAACCGACCGGCGCAACCCGGCTCGTCTAACAAATTTTTCTCGTCGAAAATAGGACTCATCATGGCCACCGTCGGTTCGGCTGTCGGCCTCGGTACGATATGGCGCTTTCCCGCCGAAGCCCAGGCGGGAGGCGGTTCGGCTTTCCTCATTATCTATATAGCGTGCGTGCTATTGCTTGGCATCCCTGTGATGTTGAGCGAATTTGCCATAGGTCGCGCAGGCGGCTCGGACGCTGTGGGTTCGTACAAGCGCCTCGCCCCGGGCAAGCCATGGTACATAGTGGGCGGACTCGGCGTGGCCACATCGTTCCTTATCACGATATTCTACATGGTAGTGACGGGATGGACACTCGAGTACCTGATACAGTCCATCACCGGCAACCTCTACGACGGTATCGGCGGCTCTGATGCCGAGATGGTTACGGGTTTCAACGAGCGCATGAAGGAGTACGTCACTACCGACTGGCCACCGCTGATCAATACCTTCATAGTCATCGGCCTCAACATCGCCATCCTTATCGGCGGCGTCAAGAAGGGCATCGAGCGCATGGCCAACATAGCCATGCCGATGCTATTCGTGCTGCTGCTCGTGTTTATGTGCGTGTCGATGAGTCTGCCCGGAGCCGGCGAAGGTGTCAGCTACTTCCTGTCACCCGACTTCTCGAAGGTTACCCCCGGCGTGTTCATTTCGGCGTTGGGTCAAGCGCTGTTCTCGCTGTCGTTAGGCATGGGAATCCTTATCACCTACGCGGCATACTATCCACCGACCACCAACCTGACCCGCACATCGGCCATAGTGTCGTCGATGACCCTGCTCGTGGCCATCATGATGGGACTTATTATCTTCCCTGCCGTAACGGCATTCGGTATTGCCGACCACCAGATGGCAGGAACGACGCTCGTCTTTGTGACGCTGCCCGAAGTGTTCGCCAACCTTCCCGGCAGCCAGATTTGGTCGACATTATTCTTCACGCTGCTTCTGTTAGCGGCGTTGACCTCGACCGTTTCGATTGCAGAGCCGTCGGTGGCGTTTGTCCACGACCGCTTCCACACGTCGCGCAAGCGTGCCACCCTGATTGTGCTGCTGCCGATGTTCGTACTCAGTTCCATCTGCTCGTTGTCATTCGGGTCACTGAGCCATATCACTGTGGCCGGTATGAACATCTTCGAGTGTCTCGACGCACTGACCAACAACATACTGTTGCCTGTGGTGGCCATCGGCGGCTGCGTATTCTTGGGTTGGTTCGCGCCCCGCAACCTGCTGCACGATCAGCTGACCAACAACGGCACGCTGCGCTCGCGCATCACCCCCGTGGTGATGTTCGCCCTACGCTACATAGCCCCCGTTGCCATCCTTGTCATCATGGTAGCAGGTCTACAGTAATGATATCGCGACCGGCGTAGGTGCGTGGTGGCTCGTTGATGCTTATTGCCTCCAGACTGTCGCCGTTGAGGACGAACGGATGCACCCAACCTATGGTGAGTTCCTTGGCACCGCCACCGGCAACACCGCGCATGGCGCCGATCGCGTAGTCGAGCGGGGTTGTCGACAGGGTCGGTCCGCCGAATGTCACCCTCACTTTCTTCCCGATAAGCTCGCGACCGTCTCGGCGGCGAATCAACTGGGTGCGCGTTGCGTAGCGGAAATCGTTGTCACCCTCCACCTTGGGCCAACTTTCGAACGGTTTGTCGAAATCCCGCCAAGGCAGCACGACAAAACCGCGCGTCTGCCGGCTGGACCCGCAGTAGGCCATGTTGAAGTACGGCCACGCACTGAACGTGCCATACATGGGAGACGTCATGCCCATCAGCCAGAACGGAGCATGGGTCTCGAGCAGTCCGTCGCCATCGACCAACTCGAAACGGCCCTTTGCGAGTTCGTTCAGGCAGTAGTTGGTGAATCGGGTATAGCGCAGCTGCCAACACACCAGGCTAACTCCCCACAAACCGTAAGCCACCGTCAGAATCACCGCAAGCACATTAGGTAGCTTGACGGGCTTGTATGTACCGAGGATACTTAGTATAAAACAGATAGCTATGACGTCGTTTGGCCAGTGGGCACGCTGAGGTGCAGCCACTAAGGCAATGAGCAATATCGTGGCGACCCAGGCTAACAACAACCCGAATCCGAAGCAGTCGAACAAACGGCGCGTTTCGGCCTCAACCTTGCGGCGGCGCAGCGGCCACCACACAAGTGCCACTATCGACACCCATCCTTTGGAGAGCAGCAACGTCCACGGATAGTAGGTGAGAGTGCTGACCAGGGCGTTGTCGTACATACGCGCCTCCGTACCGGGGGAGAATTGTACCAGCGCTCCCGCCACGAGCACCAGGCAAGCGATAAAGGTGTAGCGGTTAGGCCGGAAGAGCCATTTTACCCCAAGCAGACAACCAAAGGCTATTGTGAAGCACTCGTGCCACACGGCGAATATGGCCAACAGTACCCATGCCCACGGGCCCGGGCGGCGGTCGGAGCGAAAAAAGAACATCATGCAACCCACCATCATCAGTGACGTTACGGTGTAGTTGAACTGGAAGTCAGACGATTGCATCTGGTCGTTCCACTGCAGCCCTGTCCACAGCAACAACGGCACACCTATAGCGTAAGTGGGATTTAGCCATGAGCGGCGACCGCACCAGCGCCACAGCACGAGACCGAATGAGGCAAGAAACACTCCGCAGAGCAACTTGATGAGCCACATCGGCAGGGGTTGGACGGCTAAGTAGGCAAAGTTAGAGAACCGGCCATTGATGGTATGCCGATGATTGACAATGGCTTCCGGAACCTGGCTGAACGATGTGATAAACTCGCCCGAACACGTCCACATGGCAGTTTCCTCGTCGGGACCGGGCATGCGCTGATAGAAGAAGTCGTCGGTATGAATCGGCGTGGCGCACATCCATCCTATCGCAATGGCGATGGTGAGCACCACCGATGCGATACCAAACCATTTTCGGCCGGTAGGGGATGAGGGCTGCGACGTGGTCATACTCTCCTTAGATTACTGTTTCTGCGCATCAAGGACACGCAAGTAGTTGGCGCCCAGAATCTTGCCTATATCTTCGTCGGAATAGCCACGACGGAGCAGCTCGACGGTGATGTTCATAAAGTCGGCGTCGCCGGCCAAACCGACCAGTTTACCACCGCCGTCGAAGTCGGTACCGATACCTACATGGTCGATACCGGCAATCTTGACAGCATGGTCGATATGATCCACCATCTCCTTGACACTGACAGCCTTGCCTCGACCAAGAAACGGACCGTATGCCACTATCTGAATCACTCCGCCGTTCTTGGCCAGTGCGCGCAACTGGTCATCCGTCAGATTGCGGTCGTGTTTATGCCGTGCCATGACGCCGCTGTGAGTACACACAACAGGTTTGGTCGTAATGTCGAGAACATCCCAGAACGTGCGCTCCGACGAGTGACTAAGGTCGACAATCATACCGAGTTCGTTCATACGGCGCACCACCTCGCGGCCTTTGGCAGTCAGGCCGTGTTTGTGGACCGACTTTGACGATGACGTACACAGCTGATTGTCATAGACATGCGTCAGTGTGATGTATGTGACGCCCATGTTGGCTAAAGTGTCAACAAGCGAAACGTCGTTGCCCAGACAGAGACCGTTCTCCACACCGAGCAGGAAGGCTCGCTTGCCGGCAGCCTTCAGGTTGCGCACATCGGCCGATGTCTTCGCCAATCCGCAACGGTCGGCATTAGCATTGATTTCCTTCATAGCTAGTCGGAGCAACTTGAATGCCTCAGCCTTGCGGTGGGCGTATGTCTTGGCGTTGAGAGGATAAACGGCACGTCGACCACTCTTCTTGTAGTCGCTGGCCACGTATGCAGCCAGGTACTGCGCATCAAGAGCACCGCGTTCCATCTTGCCGAGCGTCACGCAGTTGGAGTGCGGACCATTGAGACGATAACCCTTCTCGGCCCACACCAAGGGAGCATCGGTGTGCGAATCGAGGCTGACGAACTTCCTGTGCAGTTCGGAGGCACGCTTGCGCAGCTCGACATCCTCAGCCGTTGTGGCACCTGCGCAGACAGCTACAGCCATGAGCGCCATAGCTACCAACAACGGGCGGTATATCGTTCGGGTAAGTTTCATTTATGTTTGTCTGCAAGCATTTTTACACATTCTTCGCCGGCCTTGCGGCCATCGCCCATAGCGAGTATCACGGTAGCTCCGCCACGCACGATGTCGCCGCCGGCAAACATCATCGGGATGGACGTCATCAGCTCGTCATTGACCACGATGGTGCCACGGCGCGACATGTCGAGCCCGGAGAAAGCGTGAGGTATCAGCGGGTTGGGCGATACGCCGACACTGACAATCACCTCGTCCACCTCCATTTCGACAAGTCCCTCGGGGCCTTCGACAGGCACCGGGGCGCGACGGCCCGACTCGTCCGGTTCGCCGAGGGTCATCTTGCGCAATACCATCGTACGCACGCGACCCTGTTCGTCGCCCTTGTATTCTTCGGGATTGTGAAGGGTCAGGAACTCGACACCCTCCTGCTTGGCATGATGCACCTCCATGGCGCGGGCGGGCATCTCGGCCTCGGTGCGTCGGTAGACTATCATGGCGCGTTCGGCACCCATGCGGAGAGCCGTACGGACAGAGTCCATGGCTGTGTTACCGCCACCGATGACGGCCACGCGCTTGCCCCTAAGCACCGGGGTGTCACCACCGCGTCCGGCGCCCATAAGGTTGATACGCGTCAGGTATTCGTTACTCGACATGATGCCGTTGAGGTTCTCGCCGGGGATACCCATAAATCGTGGCAAACCGGCTCCGGAAGCGACGAAGACAGCCTCGAAACCCTCGGCCAAGAGGTCGTCGTAGCTCAGGGTCTTGCCGACGACTACGTCAGGCCGGAAGGTGACTCCTATTTCTTCGAGCATCGCTATCTCCTTATCCACCACAGGATTGGGCAGACGGAATTCGGGGATGCCGTACTTGAGGACACCGCCTATCTGGTGGAGCGCCTCGAAGACGGTGACTTCATGTCCGGCAGCAGCCACGGTACCGGCAAACGACAGTCCGGCAGGGCCTGAACCGATGACGGCCACCTTGGCCGGATGCTCGATTTTAGCCTTATAGGGACGACCCACCTTGCCATGGTCGGCCGCAAACTGTTCGAGCCAACCTATGCCGACGGGCTGCTTGCCCATGCGCAGGTAGATGCACTTGCTTTCGCACTGGCGCTCCTGGGGGCATACGCGGCCGCAGACTGCGGGCAGCGCGCTTGTCATCTTGAGCACTCGTGCGGCATCGTCGACGTGTCCGCGCTGGATATTCTTGATGAACGCGGGTATGTTGATGCTGACGGGGCAACCGGTCACACAACCGGGGTTGGGGCAGTCGAGGCAGCGGGTTGCTTCACGCAACGCGAGTTCCTCGGTCAGACCTTGCGATACCTCTTCGTTGTTTGTCACACGGTAAGCGGGACTTAGTTCGGGCATCTCGACGCGGGGCATGGCCGTGCGTTCGGACGGCTTGATGGCTTCACGCAACTCCTTGCGCCACTCGGCATCGTGATTTGTGAGCTCGTATATCGTTTCTTTATCCATGGGAGTAATCTTCTTTTAGTTATAAGCCTTGAGGCGGAGCAACATCTCGTCGAAATCTACCTGGTGGGCGTCAAACTCGGGACCGTCGACGCATACAAACCGTGTCTTGCCGCCGACAGTGACGCGGCAGGCGCCACACATGCCCGTACCGTCAACCATGATGGTATTGAGCGAGCAGATGGTCGGCACGTTGTACTTGGCTGTGGTCAAGGCGACAAATTTCATCATTATGGCAGGGCCGATGGTGACAACGCAGTCCACCTTTTCGCGAGCTATCACGTCCTCGATACCGTTGGTCACCAAACCTTTGCGACCTTTCGAGCCGTCGTCGGTCATGATAATGACCTCGTCGCTGTAGCGTCGCACCTCATCCTCGAGGATGATAAGGTCGGCAGTACGGGCGGCCAGGACGCTGATAACACGGTTGCCGGCTGCCTTCATGGCCTTGATAATAGGAAGCAGGGGGGCCACACCGACGCCACCGCCCGAACAAACGACCGTGCCGAAGTTCTCGATATGGGTGGCGCGACCAAGCGGACCGACCACGTCGGTCAGGTAATCGCCGGGATTAAGCGAGCATATCAACTCGGTAGAGTAACCGACGGCTTGGACAACAAGGGTTATGGTGCCGCGCACGGGGTCGGCATCGGCAATGGTGAGAGGAATGCGCTCGCCGCGTTCGCCCTCGCGGACTATCACGAAGTGTCCGGGCTTGCGCGACTTGGCTATCAGAGGGGCTTCAACCACAAGTTTTACAACCTTGGGACTGAAATATTCTTTTTCTAAAATTCGATTCATTGCAATTTGATTGGTAACTTCCGGTGACGCTCAGGCCAACTTGGGGTTCTTGGCGTCTACTTTTCGGCAAAGTTACTATTTTTTTAGAAAAAAATTGCTAACTTTGCACCCGTTTTTAGTTTTATATTACATTAACAGTTGGCAGCCCGGCCGGGAGAGTCGCACTGCCAGCAATCTAAAAGGTACAAATTCTATGAAATTATCGGGTTCAGTGGATTTCCACCCCAAATTGTTCAGCGCATTGCGCCACTACAACGCCGCCCGTTTCAAGGACGACCTCATCGCCGGCATCGTAGTCGGCATCGTGGCCCTGCCTCTCGCTATTGCTTTCGGTATCGCATCCGGCGTTAGCCCCACAGTAGGCCTGACAACGGCCATCATCGGCGGTTTCCTGGTGTCAGCCTTCGGCGGTAATTCCGTTCAGATTGGTGGCCCCACCGGCGCATTCATCGTCATCGTCTACACCATCATTCAGCAATACGACCTTGTCGGTCTCGGCATTGCCACTCTCATGGCCGGCCTGATGCTCGTCGGAATGGGCCTGTTGCACCTGGGCACCGTCATCAAGTTTATCCCCTACCCCATCGTGGTCGGATTCACTGCCGGTATCGCACTGACCATATTCTCTACACAGATCAACGACTTCTTCGGACTCGGACTTAGCGATGTCCCCGGTCAGTTCCTGCCTAAGTGGAACCTCTATTTCCACTCTTTCGACCGCACCGACCTCGTCACACTGGCCGTCGGCGTCGTTTCACTCCTTATTATAATAGCGACACCCAAAATTTCGAAGAAACTGCCCGGTGCGCTGATATCCATTATCCTGGTCACCGCCGGTTGCTACCTGATGCGCATATATGTGCCGGGATTCCACGTCGAGACCATCGGCGAGCGCTTCCACGGCATGTCGACCGACCTGCCCTCTCCCCAGGGCGTGCATTTCGACATGGCCACCATCAATAACCTGCTGCCCTGGGCATTCACCATTGCCGTGCTCGGCGCCATCGAGTCGTTGCTGTCGGCCACGGTGGCTGACGGTGTGACAGGCTCGCGCACCAATTCGAACACTGAGCTCATCGGCCAGGGTATCGCTAACATAGCCGTACCGTTCTTCGGCGGCATACCCGTCACCGGCGCCATTGCCCGAACCATGACCAATATCAGCAACGGAGGCCGTACCCCTGTGGCCGGCATCATCCACTCGGTCGTGCTGCTGCTCATCTTCCTGTTTGCCATGCCCCTTATCAACTACGTGCCCATGACATGCCTGGCTGCCGTACTGCTCGTTGTGGCCTACAACATGAGCGGCTGGCGT
>CAZNGJ010000094.1:0-8480 GCA_964572615.1 uncultured Bacteroides sp. | reverse complement strand
TGCTGCAAAGATAGTGGAAAATTTTGAGAATCCGGCAATCGAGGAAGACGAATTATTCCGTCCGGGTGATTTTACGCCTCAAGATAAGGTGACGGCGCGTGACTCGTACAATCGTATATGTGCGTCGGGGCGTTACCAGTTCCAAGAGGCTTTCCAGGACTCGATGCTTGGACTGAAGAAGTTGTATGAGTCTGTACTTGATGCCGAGGCAAAGGCAGCGAAGCGCAAATTTGATTTCCGAATCGAAGATGTAGCGGGATTTGAAAACGCGTACCTGAATAATCAATTGAAGATGTCAGAAAAAGATAAGCTACTACATTCGTAGTAAAACATACTCCAACTTTATCCAACCCGGTTCAGCCCTTTCATACTGTGGTGATCCTGCCATCGTCGAAGAATTCCTTGCTGAATCAAAACAAAATAAAACCCGTTACGCGTAAATATTTTAGTGTATTAATGAGTTAATAAGCTGTGTGATATGATGAGACTGGATTATTCCAGGCTATTGGAGAAATTGGATAAACTGTGTTTGGTGGCGTGGAAATTGATCAAGATAATCTCGGTGTTCTTGCAGGTATTTTTCAACTTCGGCAAGCGGTTTCTTATATGTCAGCTTAAAAATAAACATAATTCAATTTTTCTGAAAATTACACAATTTCTGCGAGGCTTCAAAAGAATTTAAGAAGTTTAACGGTAGAAATGTTGCTTCTGCAATCTTTATATGTGAGACACGGAGAAAACTCAGAGGGATTCTTGTTCGTATAATAAGAAAATCTTTTCCAAAATGGATACTATCAAGATACATATACTCAGATGTGGTTACGTGCGCGGTTCTCCTAATAGCCCCCATACCATAGAAATATAGATTGAAATGCAACAACTTAAAGCCGAGGAACAAAAAATGCTCGGTTGGTCGTCAAAGCGTGAGCTATCCAAAATAAACTATCCTTTGTTGTATTTATTGTTAAAATAATCGGAATAAGCCTTGTAAACTAATATTGCGACTAATATTACAAAGAGAAGGGCTCCAATTCCAACACATCCTCTTAAAAAGAGCAGTGTTTTGTAAGGAATATGTTTCAACCATATTATCATTGCAAGTTGTAATGCAATGACAATAGCAATAGCTATCAAAGCTGCGTTTTTCAATTTTCGATATTTTGGAGCCTTGAGTACTTGGTTAATATCTTGTTTCTTTTGTCTATACCCTTTCATAACTGCAAAATTACGAAAAAATCTTGAATGTGCAAGATAGCACTTTGAGAGTCACTTCTTAATATAATTTAGTCTGCTCCTAAGCGATTGCGTTGCGAACTGTTAGGTGGGGTGGATTGTTTTGGTGATATGGAAACAGTAAGACTAAGCAACGGTATGTGCATTCCGGCTATTGGGTTCGGGACATACAAAACAACTGACGCCAAAATGGGCTTCGACCCAACTGTAGAGGCTCTCCGGTCCGGCTACCGGCTTATCGATACGGCGGCCATGTACGGCAACGAGCGGGCTGTCGGTGAATCCATACGCCGGAGTGGGATTGACCGTAAAGACATAGTTCTGACTACTAAAGTCAATAACACCGACCGAGGTTATGACTCGACACTGAGAGCCTTCGACAGAAGTCTGCAGGAGTTGATGACAGACTATATCGACATTTATCTTATTCATTGGCCGGCGTCGGAAGCTGACTTCTCGGATTGGCGCGACATCAACGCATCGACATGGCGTGCCCTCGAGAGGCTTTACAAGGAAGGCCGTTGTCGTGCAATCGGGGTGAGCAATTTCATGATAGAGCATCTTAAGGCATTGGAATCAACGTCCGAAGTTATGCCAATGGTAAACCAGATAGAATTTCACCCGGGCTATCCTCAAACCGAATTGACCCGCTACTGTCGGGCACGGCAGATTATCGTCGAAGCCTGGTCGCCGTTAGGTCGTCAGCGAGTTCTCGAATCACCTCTTCTCGAATCGATTGCGCGGGCTCACGGCAAGAGTGTTGCGCAGATCTGCCTCCGGTGGGAGGTGCAGTCGGGAGTTGTGCCAATTCCCAAATCGAACAATCCCGAACGCATTCGTCAAAACCTCGACATTTTCGATTTTTCGCTGACCGACGATGAAATGCGAGTTATCGACGCGATGCCACAGCTCGGTTTTTCGGGCTTGACACCGTATAATATCACAGAACATCTAAATCGATGAGCAGAGGGCTATTCGAGGTGACAGTCACGTCAGTGAGTATTTCCGAACGCTTGACGTGCTGTAGTAACTCCTTGCTGACAAGGCAATAGTCGATACGGAAGCCTTGATTAGCGCGCCGATATTCCGCACGGTTTTGAAAGAAGTAAGAAAACTCCCTGCCGTCGGGATGGAGGTAACGGTAAGTATCTACGAGTCCGGTTTGCTTAGCGAGCGAATCGAAATTGCGGTGCTCCTGTTCGGTGAAACATCCTAATTTACGCACCGATACGCCGTCCCAAGCGTCGATGTCCTGCGCCACGATGTTCAGATCGCCACAAAGGACGACAGGCAGTTGTCCGGTCAACCTAACCATATATTCAAGAAATTCATAATCCCAGCGCCGGCGATTTTTGACAAATTGCTCGTTCTTCAGATTCGTATAAGGAACGTATGCATTGACAAGAGCAAAGGCATTGAAGCGAATAACGTTTAGACAACCGGTTTGTCTAAGCCATTGGGGTATATCGCATTGCCGGGCGTTCATGTCGAAAGGGAGACCTTGACGAATGTAAGTTCTGACGCATCCGAACAGTTCCTGCTTCATGGAACCCATCATGCCCATATATCCGGGTATTTGCAAATTTGAATTACCCTTTATCCGCACCTTCTGAAAGCACATAATGTCCGGCTGCAATTCCTCAGCCAACCGCGTTACCGCACCCAACCGCGCTTGCAGTCCGTCCACATTACAACTCAATATTTTCATAGTAACACAAAATTACAAAAAGTTTCTGACTCTTATAGCAGAATTGAAATCAATAGTATTGCTGTGCTAAGCAGATGAATAGTTAAATAATGGCAAGGTTTGGGAGTCCGGAGGAAATTTAGTATATTTGCGGGTGAAATCAAATTAAACTGATATGTTGTTGACGATTATTATAGTTTGTGTGGTGTTCGGATTCATTTGTCAGCCGATACAACGGCTGATAGAGAAGAAGGTAACAACGAAATGGCTGAGGGTGCTCGTCGAAATCGTTGTTTACTGGGTCATTTTCATGGCGCTGTACGCTATCGCTGAATTGTTCGGTCTGGAACTCTGAATTGCCCTAAACCGGTAAAGCTATGGCCAATTATTTTATATACGGAGGGTTAATTACCATATTGGTTGCCTTGATTTTTGCTTTAATTGCGGCAATAATTGGCTGGAAGGCGCAGGGTTGGAAAATCATGAATAGGTCGATTTATCGACGCCTTATTGATCCGAATTACAAAATGCCCAAAGCCATGAAGCCTTACCTCGTCATTGCGGCAATAACCTTTGTCGTCGGAGCCATTATCCTGGGCATAGGCTTCGAAAAGGCACTAAACTAAAGTGATATATGGAGATTATTTAGTAATTTTGCAGATAGATATGAACCATAAGCAAATAGACTATGTAACATGCGTCATTGGAGCATTGGCACAAATGACAGGGCAGTCCTGTTCGTTTATATACAAGAAACTCCAATCTGCCGGGTTAATCAAAGATTATCTGGCGGCAGCTTACGATGTACTCCATACTTATAGCCTTGAATATGTAGCAGAGGATGTTATCCAAATAATGAAGAAGAAAGGTTACACACTATGTTAGTTTATCATACTTCTGACCAGCGCTTCGTTTGCCCCGATGTCTATCATTCGCGCGATGCCCTCGACTTCGGGAAAGGCTTTTATGTTACGAGACTACGCGAGCAAGCTGAGAAGTATGCGCAACGGTTTTTACGAGCAGAAAAGGACGCGTTTCTATTAACATTTGAGTATATCCCGGATCAAGATTTACGAGTAAAACGTTTTCGTCTTACGATGAAGAATGGCTTGATTTTGTATGTAATTGCCGAAATGGAAGCGATGTCTATAAGCAATATGATATCATTGAAGGAGGCGTAGCTAATGATAAGGTCTTCCAAACGGTGGACCTTTATATGGCAGGCATTTACAATAAGGAGCAGGCCCTGCAAAAACTTGCGTTTGAGATGCCGAATAATCAATTATGCTTCGTCACTCAACGAGCTATAGACAAATGCCTTAAATGTATAGAACAAGAAAAATTTTAAGTATGGATAAAGCAACCCGCATATTGAGAGATATGAAGTATGCGCGCATTATAGATTTGATTGCAGAGAAGCAGCATATTTCGCTCGAAGAAGCGATGGATATGCTCTATACTTCGCCTCTTTTTGATATTATCGACGACGGCACGGCTGACTTGATTTGTCGAAGCGATATCTATCTTGCTGATGAGATAATCCGCGCTGCTTCTTAACCTTGGTTATTTTTTTGTGGGGGTGAAGAAGTTGTGGCGGCGGATGATGTGGCCGATAGCAAAAGTTAGCATCAGAAAGAGGCCGATCTTACCGTGGAGGCCGCCAAGGGGAGAATGGTGCGCGGCGGAAAGCCAATGGACGAAGGTGGCCAGTCCGAGAGCGATTGTTATCAGAAAGAAATACCAAAAAAGGCGGGTGACGGGCTTTTTGAGTTTGTTGAATTTGGCGAACCAATTGCTTCGTCCAAAATGCAGATAGATGTGCCAAAAAACTAAGCTTGTGAATATCAACCCGATTATGACGTGTAGCCATACCGACAGATAGCCGGAACAGCCTGTGGCCTCAAGCTGGATGCTCGAAACAAATATCAACACTGTAAAAACCAGCAAAGTCCAATCACAAATTCTTAGTTTCTGAATCTTTTTCATGATCTTGAGAAGTATTCTTTGTTTTGTTAACGGCTAAAGCGAGGTTTTATTATAAGAGATTTAATGTAATCGGTGAACAAGGGGTGGGGGATGTGCATTACTATTAGTAAATGCTAATACATATAATGGAATAATATATATGTCCGGGAAGCTTACCGCAACCAATGCGTATGCCACGCCATTGTATCATGTTTGATACAGGAAGCGAAACGTCGACCGGCATGCCCGATATGATGAAATACTATGATACAGACCGTAAAAATTGATGAATTGCGCTGTTCTTGCAGCCGTTCCGAAAAGAGCAACAAAGTTTTGTACATCCTTTACCCGATGGACATGCTGTCCGATTGGATTGAGCCGGCTTGCGCGAAGTATGGAGTTTCGATTGTTGTCTTGACAGGTATGGATTGGCAGAACGTATTCAGTCCATGGCCGGCAAAGGGTGTGCCCTCAGGGACCGCGGACTTCAAGGGCGAGTCACCTCAGTTCCTTAAGAAACTTCAGACAGCGGTGATACCGGCAGTCGAGACGGCACTTGGTGTCGGCGCGGATTTCGAACGAACTTTACTCGGAGTATCCATGTCCGGTTTCTTTGCCTTGTGGCAGTGGATGGTGTGCGATACTTTTCTCAACATTGCTTCGCTCTCAGGCTCGTTCTGGTACGAAGGGTTTACCGATTGGATGGCAAGTCGTTCCATCCCGCGCAAAACCGGGAAAGCGTTCTTCCTGCTTGGCGACGCCGAGCCTCATTCCAAGGTCAAGGCATTTGCCACCGTTACTCAGGCGACTGAGCAAGTCATCACGCAGCTACGCGCAGCCGGCATCGTCACGCAATTCGTCAGTGTCCCCGGCAACCACTATGCCGACCCCATCCCCCGCCTCAACCTGGCCATGACCTCCCTGTTCAGCTAAACAGTTATTTGTGCTTGTAGATTTTGCAGGCGGCGGGACTGGAACAAACCAGTGGGTATTCGGGATGGCGGGCGAACCAAGTCACAGCGTACGGACAGGTGGCTGCTAACTTATTGCCGTTCTTCAATATAGAGTCGGCTGCTAGTTTAACTAACGTTGAGGCAACCCCTTGACCTCTGAGCGAGGGGTCAACAAAGGTATGATCGATGATTGAAACGCCGTCGTAGGTCGGGAAGGTTACTTCGGCAATCGCCTTGCCTGACTCATCAGTCGCAAATATTTTGTCTTTTTCTGTTATAAATTCCATAGTTAGGTTATGTTTTTAGATTTGTGTCTGAAGGATATTTATGTGTGAGCCCTATTGTTCACCGAGTAGGAGTTGCTGGAGGACAAGGGCGTTGTTGTGTTCGGTGTCGTGTGAGGAGTAGAGGAGGGTCACGACGGATTTGTCGGCAATGAGTGTCTTCAGCTCTTGGTAAGCCGGGTTATTAAGGAGTTCGGCGCGGTATCGATCTTCAAATTCGGTCCATTCGGCCGAAGGATTCTCGTGAAACCACTGGCGGAGCTCGGTTGAAGGAGCCACTTCCTTATCCCATAGGTCGTAATGGAATGTCTCGTGCGACAGCCCCCGAGGCCAGAGACGATCTACATAAATTCTGAATCCGTCTTCAGGCGAAAACGGTTCGTATGCTCTTTTTGTTACAATTTTAGTGCTCATTTATATAGTTGTTTAATATTTTGTTTATGGTTTGCTTTTTCCAACCGGAGGCTCTGTTAGCGTTATTCTGATTATATTTGTAATGTCAAGACTCCGGGCTATCGCTTGGTCGAAATGTTCCATGAATTTAGGCAGGAAGCGTTCGCAGATAAGTCGTAAAGCTTCGATTTTCTCACTATCATCGACAACCTGTTCAGCCCTCCCGAGTGCAATAGCCGAATTGAAATATTCGGTAAAGTTACTCTTCTCGTCCTCATATTTGGGCGTACAGCGGCTTACCGCAGAGAGGCTAACAATCGGGTTATGTTTCAAACAGTCGATTTTCTCGCCCTCGAAGGCACAGTGGAAATAAAAAGTCGTATCATCCTTGCACACAATATTCAGAGGCACGGCGTAGGGAGTGCCGTCGGGCCGAGTCATGCTCAATGTGATAAAGGGAGCTTTATCAAACACCGCCAAAGCCCACTGAGCATCACGTAAGTGCTTTAGCCTTCTCATTTGTTTCATAACGATATCCAGTCTTTGTTATACTTTCTTTTATTGAACAATGAATAAGATAAAGATGTTTCCCAATAGAGAAGGCATTAAAGCCTTTTCCTCGAAACTGTACTTAATTTCTAATTATTACTATGCTTAACACGGAATACAAATTTGGCGAAGTCCATGTCCTCGCCGATCAAATTCAAGTCGCTGAAGATCATCCCCAGTTCCATCGCATCTTTGAAAACGCAAATGGTGGCGTTGTTCTTCTCGCCCTCAAGGACGGGCAGAAACTCGATCAACATCTTGCTCCGGCAGAGCTTATGGTCAACGTCATCGAAGGCTCAATCGAATTCACAGTAATTGATAAACCGCATACCATCAACGCAGGCGAATTTATGCTCGTAGGCGAAGGTGTGCCTCATAGCGTGATCGCAAAAGCAGACTCAAAAGTGATACTCGTAAAAGTAAAAGCCTAAATAATAGCCACCTTCATGGAAAACACGAATAAAATGTTCTGTTATCAGTGCCAAGAAACAGCCCATGGCACAGGTTGCGTGCTGCAAGGTGTATGCGGCAAAAAGCCGGAGACTTCCGCTCGTATGGATCTACTTCTTTACTGTGTAAGAGGTATTTCTCTTATCAATCGTGCGCTCAGGGAGAAAGGCCATGCTTCACGCGAAGCAAGTCATTTCGTTATGGATGCCTTGTTCACGACAATTACTAACGCCAACTTCGATAACCCCTCACTCGACGACTATATTCGCCGTGGTTTCGAGTTGAAAAATATCCTCGCCGGTACAGCCAAGAAAGAAGGTATCGAACTTCCGGAGCTCCCCGAAGTTGAATTTTATGCCGAACCCGACAAGGCAATGGAATTAGAAAATATTACCGGAGTGCTTACCGAACCAAACGAGGACATCCGCGGACTCAAACAGCTGGCTATCTACGGATGCAAAGGTATAGCAGCTTACGCTCGACATGCTGCAAATCTCGGATATGAAGACGACGACGTGTATGCCGTCATCGAAGATGCCATGGCTGAAACAGCCCGCCCAGACCTCAGTGTTGACGAGTGCTACAATCTTGTGCTTGGTGTAGGCGAAGGCGGTATCAAAGCAATGGCTCTCCTTGACAAGGCCAACACAGAGCGATATGGTAATCCCGAAATTACAAAGGTTGACATAGGGGTCCGAAACCGTCCCGGTATTCTTATTTCGGGTCACGACCTTAAAGACCTTGAAGACCTTCTTGAGCAGACTAAGGATAAGGGTGTCGACGTATATACTCACTCCGAGATGCTTCCCGGACAGTATTATCCGTTCTTTAAGAAATACCCTCACTTTGCCGGCAACTATGGCAACGCATGGTGGAAGCAGATCACCGAGTTTGAGACCTTCAACGGTGTATTCCTCTTTACTTCCAATTGTATTGTTCCCCCGCGCCCAAAGACAACCTATATGG
>CAZNGJ010000093.1:0-8933 GCA_964572615.1 uncultured Bacteroides sp. | reverse complement strand
TGAAGCTGCCGTCGTATATAATATGTTCGTAGATTTCGTCGGCGATAACGACTACCTGCGGGTGACGGGCGAGCACGGCCACGAGGGCGGCCAGTTCGTCGCGAGTATAGACGGAACCGGTGGGGTTGGAGGGTGAGCATATCAGCACGGCGCGGGTGTTGTCGGTGATGGCGGCTTCGAGGCGTTCGGGTGTCACCTTGAAGTCGGCATCGATGCCTGCGGGCACCTCGACTACCTTGCCCTCGGCGAGCTTGACCATCTCGACGTAGCTTACCCATGCAGGAGTGGGGATAACAACCTCCTGGCCGGGGTTGACGAGTGCCATGATGACGTTGCACAACGCATGCTTGGCGCCGTTGCCTACGACAATCTGTGCGGGGTCGTAACTGAGACCGTTTTCGCGGCTCAACTTGGCTGCAATGGCCTTGCGAAGTGACAGATAGCCCGGCACGGGCGAGTAGTGGCTATAGTTTTCGTCGATGGCGCGCTTGGCGGCCTCCTTGATATGTTCGGGGGTATTGAAGTCGGGTTCGCCGACGGCGAGATTGATCACGTCGATGCCTTGGGCGCGTAGTTCGGCGCTCTTCTGCGACATGGCAAGAGTCTGACTCTGAGCGAGCGATTCGACACGGCGGGATATTTGTGTTGTATCCATAAGTTGATTGGTAGACGGTTATAACTCCACAAAGGTACGCAAAAAACATGATTTTTCACGCATCAAGCGCAAAAAATCATGTTTTTCACTGTAAAAACCGGATGCTCGTCGTCAGCGAACGACCATCTTGGTGGCGGTATTGCCCTGACGGCGGATAACGATCTGGCCCGGGCGGGGATTGTCAGATGCGCGATGTCACCGATGTAATTGTCAGAGGATTTTTCATATAGTTTGGTTAATGTTGGTAAATATTTTTCGCAAATATACGACATTCGTTTCGAAAGTACAGAATATATTTGCATAAAAATTACAATATTAACATTTGTTAAACAAATTATTACATCGGGGGGGGTAAAACATTGATAATCAACATTATAACTAAAATATTAAGAATCACTATTGACCTTTAGGGCATATAGGACTAATAGGTCTTATAGGGCTTATAGGTCCAATAGGGCAAATTTGACAGAAAGTTGGGTCGGGATTTGGAATAACGGACTAATTTTGTTAACTTTGCGGGTGGAAGTCGCTCGGTCTGTCCGGCGCTGTGCGTCGGGGTGTGAACGGCTTGCCTGAATACGCCTAAATTATTAATACTCAATATTCTTTCCTGATGAAGTTTTTGCGAAGTTATTTAGTCCAGTTTGTGCTGTTTGTTGTGGCTGTGACGTGCATGCAGTCGTGCAGTTGCAGCAGAGGTGAATCGGTGTCGTCGAAAATCGACGCATTCGTGTCGGATGATGTCGATTATGTCGTTGCTTTCAATATCGAGCGCGGTTTTGATGCCGCCGAGATAAAGGTGAAAGACGGCAAACCCGTTTTGCCTGATTACATGATGGAACTGTTCGAAGAAGCTTCGCCCCGACTGGAAGCCATGTACGAAGCCGCTATTGACGGCGTCAAGGGTTTCGGTTTTACCAACGTAGTGATGGCCGGACGGGCAACAGACAACGGCAACTCGATGCTGGTGTGCTTTAATATCACCGATGCCAAGGAGTTTTACCGCAGTGTGGAGGACTTCCTGCCCGATTTCGATGTGACCGAAAAGGACGGGAAGGTGCTGATAGGTACCGACGATTATTCCATAGTGGTCGATGGTTCGACAGCAGTCTTCGTGATGAAGAATAATATGCCTTTGGGGGGCTCGAAGGCTATCCGCGAGGTGGAGAAATGGAAGGAAAATGCGTCGGAGGCACCTCTGGCTGCCTGGAAGCGCGATTATGTCACCGAAGACGCCATCTTCAGCGGATGGATGAACGGAAAGGTAGTCGAAAAGAACTCACCGAGAGATTGGGCGACTATAGAGGCGGCTATCAACAAACTGCCCGGTGTGAAGGCTAAGAATGTCAGCGTTGCCGGTCGTGTCGACCTGGATGGCGGCGAACTGAAGGCCAATCTGACGGTGTTCAACGGTAGCGACGTGATGAAGTCGCCCGTAGCCGGCACCATCGACGACGGCATGCTGAAGTATGTCAAGCGGACCGACGTGGCAGTGTTTGCCTGCGGGCTGAACAAACTGGCTGTTACGCTGATAGATGCTAAAATGACCGAGACTACGGAAGACCAGATTAAGTACTATCAGAATCTGATTGACGAATATTCCGAATGGCAGGACATGACGTACATCCAGGAGTCGCTCGACAATGCCAAGAAGACCAAAGCCCGCATAGGCAAGATTATGGGTGCGTTCGAGGGCTCGGCTCTCATATCGTTCGGGGTCCGCGAGGATGCTGATATGCGCCAATTTCGTCGCGACCCCTCGAGTTGCTGCGATATAACCTTGGTCGCCAAGGCTAAGTCGGGCAAGGCCAAGCAGGCTCTCGATGTGATCCTGGAGGAACTGACCAATTCGGGGTACGATATGACCATGAAGGGTAACAACTGGACGTTGAAACAGAAATATTCGGATACGTCGCTGAATATCAAGCTCGATGGCGATTATGTTATCTTTTCTAACTCAGCCATATCGACAGACGGCAAAAATAAGTTCTCGAGCAGTTTGTTCAATAGCGCATGGTTGGCCGGCGAGATCAATGTCGATGCCGACACACCTCTGTTGAGCCACTACGACATGCCTTGTGGTGTTGACATCAAGGGTAGTGTCGACGCCATGTCAGGCTCGATCGAAGTTTCCTTCCCCGGCTCGAAGGACAAGTTTATTCCCACAGTAGTTAATATAATCCGCAGTGTTGCAGGATATTAAGAATTAGTGTATATGAAAACAGCAAAAACTTTTTTGATGCGGATGCTGCTCGTTGTGGCAGCCATCGGCATGATGTATTCGTGCTCGTCGGACAAGCAGGATGGCCTGGCGGGCAAAATCAAGGACGTCGTTTCGGACAATACCGACGTTGTTATCACCGGCGATATAGCTCGACTGTTTGAGCAGCTAGAGTTTACGGTTAAGGATGGTAAGATCGATCTGCCACCCTACTTCACGCGCATGCTCAACAATGCGATGAACTCGAAGGAGCGCATCGAACTTACCTCGATGCTTGACAAGGTAGAGGGTATCGACTACAACAACGCTCTCATTGCTCTGAATATCAAGGGTATGAATCCTCAGGTGCTGATGGTGTTCAGCGTCACTGACGAGGATGTGTTCGCCAAGTCGATGCAGTCGCTCGACGAGAGCGTGGAGGTTGGCAAAGCCGGTTCGTTCAAGACAGTCGGTAATGACCAATTGCAGATTTTCGTTGACGGCAAGATGGCCTATATCCCCGTTGGAGCTATGGGCCCGGCTACCGGCGATGGCGGTGCCAAGGCTATCGAGAAATGGCAGGATGCCGCTTCCGACAAGCCCGTGGCCGACTGGAAGAAGGACTTTCTGCTACGTCCCAATGTGATGAACCTGCTGATGAGCGCCCAGCCGTTCTATCAGGCTATGCAACTGGTATCAAACGTAGACGGCACAGCAAATCTCAAGAAACTCGGCATGGAGGAACTCAAGGACGGCTATATCGGCATGACCGCCAATCTGGAAGGCCCATCGTTCGAAATGACCGGCGAATCGTTCAACAAAGACGGCAAGAACATCGAATCGAACTACGGTGGAAAGTTCAACCAGAACCTCATGGACTATGCCGCGCACACTGACCTCGTTGCATTCAGCCTGTGCATGAACGAGAATGGTTATAATGTATTTGCCGAGGCGTTCAAGCAGGCAGCTGCCGTTCAGCCCGCCGGATTGGCCGACCAGGTGAAGGCAGTGGCCGAGATGGCCGGACTCCCCGCTGAATATCTGTCGGATGGCGGCATGTTTGCTGCGGGCGGCCTTGCTCCGAGCGTAACCATGAGCAACTTCAACCCCAACTCGCCCGCAAGCTACCATGTCGTAATCGCAGCCGACATCAAAGCCGACAAGGTGGCCGAAGCGTTTGACGGTGTATGCAGCGCCCTCGACGCCATGGCCGGTAAGTCGGGGGTCAAGTCGGACGACGGCTATACCGTAACTGTCAAGGCTAATGTCGGTTACAACGATTTTACCGAGCAGATTGAGTATGTCGAGGTTCCCGTTTATGTGAAAGTTGACGACAATATCCTCGTTATCTCTAATTCACCCATTGTCAAGGCGCAGTACATTCCCTTCGACAAGACGTTGTTTGCCTCGGGCCAGTCGACCATCCAGATTATCACTACCGGTAATACCCCGGTTGTCAAGGAACTCAACCTTCCCGTGGGGCTGAACATGTATGCTACTGCGCAGGGTTCGGGCGGCAAGTTTATGACCACCTTTACCGACACGGACAAGAAGTTTGTGCCGGCGCTCGTAGATCTGTTGGGTTCGTTCAACTGATGCGCACGGCATGCTGATATTGCATCGCTTATATAATATATGTGTCACCGTGGCCACGATGTGGGTCATGGTGACACTTGGTTCTTGCTCGGATGTCAAGTTGAATCCGGTGACCTACGAAGACATAGCCTCGACTATCCCGGCTAATCCCGAATATGTTGCATCGGTCAATACGGCTTTCGAGTCGGATTCGGCTCTCGCCGACGTGTGGGGCAAGGACGATGTGTCTGCGCTGATAGCCGAAGGACTTGCGCTCGACTCCGTCCGGCCGCCTCATCTTGTTGTTGTCGGGATGCCCAAGGCAACGTTTGTCACATGGCCGCTGATGTCGCCACGGCTGGTGAACGCCAAGGTTGCTGACTGGACTGACGCGTCGTTGAACAACACCGTCGACGCCCATATCCTTGTTCGCGGTAAAGCGTGTCTTATCTTGAGCAGCACGCAGGCATGGGTGGTCAACAATGTCCATGGCGAGAAGTATCTTAATGACCTGCTTTCGGGTGCGATGAGTTCGAAGGCTGCCGGAGTTGCCCCGCTTGTCACTTGTATTACCGATACGCCCAAGGCGTTGGCTGCGGTGATTCCGTACTCCTACCGTTTCTACCGCATCGATCTGAGTCATGACGATGGCCAGGTGCGTGTCGATGTCGATGCCTACACGGCTTCCAATCAGCGAGTTGATATCGTTGACGGGGTAGGACGTCTGCCAATCGAATATATCGACCAGGCATCACCTGTTTCTCCGTTTACCGCCGTTGCCATAGATCGTGGCGACATGCCTGCGCTGATTAAGCGAATAGCCAAACTTGCGGGAGATAAGTCGGTGAACGCGACGGCCCGTGCCATCGCACCTTTGTTCGAAGCTGCCCGTGGCACCGTGGTTGCCCGTTGGGACGAGGGGCAAGTCGCTGTAACTGTGCCTTTTGTCAACAAAGAGGCAGCCGAAATAACCGCAAATGCTCTCAACGAAGTGGCATATAAAACGAATCGTCAAGTCGAAATCGGTACCAATGCTAATCAGCTGTATATCAATACTCCATTTGCCTACGACCTGCCACCGATAGATGCCGACCGGACAACACCCCATCATCACAGTCAGACCGAGCGGCCTGCTGCCGTAGCGTTTGCGCGCATGGATTTAAGTCACGATGTGCCTGTAGAGGCATACTTCGAATTAGCACCCGACCACGCGCGATTCCAGGTTGACTATAAGGAGGGTAAGCGTGACCTCGCTAAGGTGATGAAGCTTATTAAGAATATTGTTTTCAGAACACTTTGATTAACAACGTGATAGGAAGAATCAACAGCATAACTCTCGACCGGGCACTCCCGGTGGTCTTCTCCGGCGCCGAGAATGACGAGCCTGTCGCTTCGTCGCAGGTGTGGATGCAGACTCTGCGGTTTGAGCGCCCGGGCGCATACCTTGTTGAGGCCGAATCAGGTACGGGCAAGTCGTCGCTGTGTGCCTTCGTGTATGGTAATCGACGCGATTATCGGGGCGAAATACGGTTTAATGACGTGGATATCAGGTCCTTCTCGGTCGCTGATTGGTGTGAGGTGCGTCGACGGCATCTTGCCTATCTGCCACAGGAGATGCGTCTGTTCCCCGAATTGACGGCGATAGAAAATATACAAATCAAGAATCGTCTTACCAATCGTTTTTCGGACGGCGAAATTCGTAACATGCTGGAACGATTGGAGATAGGAGGTAAGGCTGATGTTGTGGCAGGACGTCTGTCAGTAGGACAGCAACAGCGTGTGGCTATCATCCGTGCTCTGGCCCAGCCGTTCGATTTTATTCTGCTCGACGAGCCTGTCAGTCACCTCGACACTCGTAACAATCTGATAGTTGCAGCGATGATAGCCGAAGCGGCAGCAGAGAATGAAGCTACAATTATCACAACGTCGGTTGGTAATCCTTTGCTTCTTCGGGAATTGGCAAATGTCCCGGATGTTAACACCGTTAAGTTGTAGGAGTTATGGTTTGGAAATTGCTAAAAAAGAATATATCCATCGGCCAGATTGTCGGCTATTCGCTCGCGTCGCTCGTGGGTATGGCTATAGTCCTGTGCGCAGTCAAGTTTTATGGTGATGTCAAGTCGGCGTTCGAGGACGAAGATTCCTTTATATCAAAAGATTACATCATCATTTCGAAAACTGTATCGGCCGCAGGGACGCTCGGTCTGGGAGGTCAGACGGTGTTTACCCGGGAGGACATTGAGGAAATCAAGGCACAACCTTGGGCTCGCGAGGTTGGCGCTTTCACGGCTGCCGACTTCAATGTTCAGGCCTCGTTGCTGCTTAACGGCCGTGGAATGAGCACATTACTCTTTTTCGAGGCTATACCTGACGAGTTTTTTGACATCGAGTCGTCACAATGGAACTTTACACCGCCAGCAGCTCCACAAAGCGCTACTGTTGAGGATATTGCATCCATCGAAATACCTATCGTGATGTCGCGTGACTACCTGACGTTATACAATTTCGGCTTTGCTGCCAGTCGCGGACTTCCGCAGCTCAACGAGGGCCTTGTGCAGTCGGTGCCGTTGACTTTCAACTTATCCGGCAGCGGACATCACGACACTTATCGCGGTCGCATCGTCGGCTTCTCGTCCCGACTTAATACTATCGCAGTGCCGCTCGAGTTTCTGGAGTGGGCAAACGAGCGTTATGCTCCTGATAACGAGGTTGATCCGTCGCGTCTCATTATCGAAGCAAACACACCCGGCGATCCTGCAATTAACAAGTTTATGGATGCCCATGGGTATGAAATTGCAGGTGACAAAGCCGACAATAGCCGGGCTAATTACTTCCTGACAGTGGCCACAACCGTCGTAATTGCAGTCGGCGCTGTTATCACCCTTTTAGCTTTCTTTATCTTGCTGTTATCCATATTTTTACTGTTGCAGAAGAATAAACAGAAGTTGCACGATCTGATGCTGTTGGGGTATTCGCCCGGGCAGGTTGCGCGTCCGTACTACTGCCTTGTGGCGGGAATTAATGCCCTAGTACTCGTTTTGTCCATCCTGGTCATGATTTTGGTATCCGGATGGTGGGTCGAGCAGTTCGATGGCATCGGAATGCATGCCGCATCGCCTATTTCTGGCATCCTTGTTGGTGTGATCATAACGTTTGTTATTACAGCACTTAACTGCTTGTCAATCAAACGTATCGTATCGAAGAACTTTTTTGCTTCCTGACCGTGGGTAAGACTCTTTACGTATCCGACCTTGACGGGACATTGCTCGACGCCGACGCGCAGTTGTCGGACGAGTCTGTCCGTCTTCTCAATGAGGCCGTTAACGGCGGAGCGCTGTTTACCGTAGCCACAGCCCGCACGCCGGCTACGGTCGATGTCCTACTCTCTCGCATCGATACGCGGATCCCGGCTATCGTCCTTACCGGAGCAGCCTGGTGGCATTTTGACACGCGCACATATTCGCATCTTCGTTTCATCGACCCGAATGATGCCGACGTGATTGCCCGTGTTTTTGCTGCCAATGGCGTGGCACCGTTCGTTTACACCCTTGATGATTCGGCCGAGCCGCATCTGCTCAGAGTTTATTACCCCGTAGCCAATCCCTCAGGAGTCGACGCACGGTTCATTGCCGACCGCTCACGATTGCCGCTTAAGCGATTTTGCATCGGTGCACAGCCGCCCGCGACAGTAGCCAATCGACGTATCCTGTTTTATGCATCCGGCCGACACGACGTTTTGCAGCGCGTCGCCTCTGCGATTGGCGAACTCACCGACTGCGCCACATCTTGCTACGAAGATATTTACAATCCCGGTACGGGGCTGATTGAAGTCTTTGCTCCCGGAGTGTCCAAAGCTGCTGCAATCCGCGAGCTGCGCCGGTGGCTTGGTGCCGACCGGGTAGTGGTTTTCGGTGACAATCTCAACGATCTGCCCATGTTTGAAGTCGCCGACACGTCGGTTGCCGTTGCTAATGCCCTTCCCGAGGTTCTGGCTACCGCCGACATCACCATCGACGCTAACACCACATCGTCTGTCGCCCGCTATCTCTACCACACCACCCTCAACACCCACTAATACCTCGCGCACACCACCAGCCCTTTCCCCGCTTCCTCTTCACCCTCTGTTTGTCTCGCTGTGCCAGCGCTTGCGCTGTTTGCTCCTGGCGGTCGGGGTCCTTTGTCTTGCTGTGTCAGCGCTTGCGCTTTTTGCTCCTGGCGGTCGGGGTCCTTTGTCTTGCTGTGTCAGCGCTTGCGCTGCTTCCCCTCTCGCCCAGTCTTTCCTTTTCTTATATTATCTTTCCTTTTCTTATATTATAATGTATCTTGTATTATAATGTATCTTGCGGAGTCAAATATTGCTAAGTGTTAAAAACATGTTGTAAAACACATTTATGGGGTAAAAAGTTTGGTGGGGTGGAAAAAAGGCAGTAAGTTTGCACTCGCAAAACGGCAGAGGCCTCAGATGGCCGTCCGGAGGGGCGGTACGAAGAGGATGAAACAAGT
>CAZNGJ010000092.1:0-9326 GCA_964572615.1 uncultured Bacteroides sp. | reverse complement strand
GAATCCTTTTATGAGATTTTTTGTTATCCATTCAAAGAAGGAGGCTTTGATTTTTTTGAAGGGCTGGATGATATGAGCTCCCAATTTGTGCGGACATCTTGGCTTATGTCTGATACAACAGTCGTAGTCGAAAACAGATTACCTTTGTATGAATGTAAACCCGATAGTCCCCTCTCAAGGGCAATTGATTTGTATTTATCCCAATTCGAAGCATTTGCAAACGATTCTGTTTATTCAAAAAGTATATCTCATGAGGGTCCATACGCAACCCTTGTTGGTGTTGACGAAAACAAGGACGGCTCATATTTCCTTTTTACCAATCTAAATAGTTTTGTACCTACCGTAGCGTTTTTGGATCGGAACCCTGATGTTTACTGCGTAACCGAGTACAAAGGACATTTGTTCTTATTGTTCGGCTCATTGCTCGGAAATCTGATACCTAAAAATACAGAACGAGAGGTAGTACTTCCTATGAGACGGATTATCTTAAAATGGAATTATCAACCCACCAGATTACAGGATTCCGATCATAATTACTCTACAAGAACTGTAATGCCCGAACGGCCGGAAGAAGGCGAAATCATTTACCGCTTCACCAAATTCATCCCCTGGCGCCAAGTCAAATAGCACCATAGCTCAAAATTCCTGAAAAATGGGGAGGGGCGAACCGCGTATCAAGTTTTTTTGTTATCTTTGCGTTTTAATTAGTATATTAATAGATGTATGCCGAAGTTTTAATCGGCTACATTTAGATAACGTATTCAGGTTTTTTGATGATGAGAAAATTCAACTTCATAGCGTGTCTGGCGGTGACGGTTGTCGCCGGCGCGGGTTCGGCCAAGGCGGTCGACGGTGTCATTGTGGCCACCGATGGCTACACGTGGCGCGGCGACACGGTGTTCCAGGGCGAGTTTTTCGCCACAGCTCCGTCGTCCGAAGAAATCATATCGACTTACTCTGCTCAGCCTGGCTATTTCATGCCCATCGAGAAGCAGTGGAAGCGTAAGAACGACCTGTCGGCCTACCCTGCCCTGCACTCGTCCAACCGTCTGCTCGATGCCGTCTACACAATGGGCCTCGACGAGATGGTCAACAATGTAGAGCCTGACACCACCCTGCGCACCGGCAAGGAGTGGGCCGGCGTATGGACGCGCGATGTCAGCTACTCCATCATCCTGTCGATGGCTGCCATGCAACCCGAAGCGTCGAAGATTTCGCTTATGCGCAAGGTCAACGCCGATGGCCAGATCATCCAGGACACCGGCAGCGGCGGTGCGTGGCCCATCAGCACCGACCGCATGATATGGGCCGTTGCCGCTTACGAGCTGTATAAGGTGACCGGCGACCGCGACTGGCTGCAGTACCTGTACGACGTAGTGAGCACGTCGCTCGAAAAGGACGAGTCGACGGTGATGAGCGCCGACGGCCTGGTTCGTGGCGAAACGTCGTTTATCGACTGGCGCGAACAGAGTTATCCCAAATGGATGCAAACGGCCGACATCTACAACAGCGAGGCTTTCAACACCGCCGTGGTCCACGCCGCCGCCATGGACGTCCTGGCCAAGGCTGCCGCCCAACTCGGCAAGAAGGCCGAAGCAGCACAGTGGGCCGACCGTGCCAAAGCTCTCACCGACAGCATCAACCGCCATTTCTGGCTTGATGACAAGGGTCACTACGGTATGTACCGTTACGGCCGCGACTTCCTCGTCATGAATCCCCGCTCGGAGACCCTCGGCCAGTCGCTCGCCGTGCTCTACGACATCGCCTCGGCCGACCAAAGCCGCACGCTCACCGAAAGTTCGCCCGTCACCAAGTGGGGTGCGCCCATTTTCTTCCCGCAGATTGCAGACATGCCGTCGTACCACAACAACGCCTTGTGGCCCTTCGTGGCGGCCTATTGGACGTTGGCCAACGCCAAGGCCGGCAACGAGCAAGGCGTCCTGCAAGGCTTCGGCTCGATAGTGCGCCCGGCTGCGCTCTTCGCGACCAACAAGGAGAATCTAACCCTCGACAACGGCGACATCGCCACCGAGCTCAACTCGTCCAACATGTTGTGGTGTCTGTCAGGCAACATCGCTCTTACTCAGCGACTTCTCTTCGGCATCCACTACGAGGAGGACGGTATCGTCTTCGCTCCGTTCATCCCCGAGGCACTGGCCGACACCCGCTCGCTCGACGGTCTGCACTACCGCAACGCCGTGGTCAACATCACCGTCGAAGGCTTCGGCGACCGCATCGCCGAGTTCTACCTGAACGGCAAGCTGCAGAAGCGACCCTTCATGCCCGCCACGGCCAAGGGCGCGCAGGACATCCGTATCGTCATGGCCAACAACACTTTGCCCGACTTCAAAGTTAACCTGGTCGACAACGCCAAGGCACCCCTCACCCCCATCGCGCGCTGGGCCTACACGCCGGCAGCGCCCTTCACGGTGCTCGAGTGGAACCCCATCGAGTACATCGCCTCATACGACATAGTCCGCGACGGCAAGGTCGTCGACAACGTCCGCACCACCACCTACGACGCCTCAATTCCGGGCGAATACATGGTGATCGGCGTGGCCTCCGACGGCACCCGCGGATTCGCCTCCGAACCGCTTTCCAACCGTCCCGTCACCGTCATCGAGATGCCCGGCGAGTCGACCGCCATCACCTCGACCGAAGTGTCGTACGCGCCCGAACAACCCGTTGCCGGCATGTCGGGAGGCTTCGTCGAACTCGACCAGACCTCGGCACCCATATCGTTTACCTTCGACGCACCCGCCGACGGCACCTACGCCATCGCCCTGCGCTACGCCAACGGCAACGGCCCCGTAAACACCGAGAACAAGGCTGCCATACGCACCCTGTCGGTCGACGGCACCCCCGCTGCCACCCTGGTGATGCCACAACGCGGCGTGGCCAACTGGAACGACTGGGGCATGACCAACCACGCCCTCGTCCCCCTCACCAAGGGCTCACACACACTGACGCTGTCCATGCGCCCGCAAGACCGCAACATGAACCTGCACACCAACCACGCACTCGTGGACAACGCCGTCATCTACCAGATAGACAAACAGTAACAATCAATAACCAAAGAAAACAGACATGAAAAAGTTAGCTCTCATCCTTATCGCCGCTATCGTGGCCATCGGCACTTTCGCCGGCGTCAACATCACCAAGGTCGACAAGGTCGCTCCCACCGACGAGATGTTTATCGACATGGCCGTCACCGCCGCCAAGAAGGCCAAGGCCGAAACAGGCATCGCCAGCGGTGCCGTGGTCATCCTCAACGGTGCATGGCGCTCCACCGGCATCCCCGCCGACGGCAAGACCGCCGAAAAAGTGGCTTACGAGAAGTCACGTCGCCAGTCGCTAAGCAACGCCACTGTCTACACCCTCAACGAGCCCACCACCGAGACCTACAACTTCCTCAACAACCTCGGCGTCGAAGCCATCTACTTTGTCAACCCCCGCGAGGCTGTTGTAGCGGCCGGCATCTATCCCGCCTCGGCCTATAACGACGAGGCCATCGACACCTCCGTCAGCCAGGCTCCCATGACCTGCCTGCCTTACGCCGACGGCGAGGCCCTGCTCAAGAAATGAGCCACAACCCTCTGAATATCATCCTCGTAACAACCACCCGAGCCGACTGGGGAATCCTCTCCCCGCTCGCTCGGGCGCTTGACGCTCACCCCGACATCAGCCTCACCGTGGCCGCCGGCAACATGCACCTGTCGCCGTGCTACGGACACACCATCGACGCCATCCTCGCCGAGGGTCTGAGCCGCGTCGAGACGCTACCCACGCGCGAAGTCGACTCGTCGGCAGCGTCTCGCACCGCCATTGCCGCCGACACAGCCACTGCTATGGCCTCGCTCATCGAGTCGGTGCACCCCGACGCCGTCGTGCTACTCGGCGACCGCTACGAGATACTCGGCGCTGCCACGGCTGCCCTCATCGCCGGCGTACCCATCGTTCACCTGCACGGCGGCGAGATCAGCGAGGGCGCAATCGACGACTCGGTGCGCCATGCCGTCTCCAAGATGGCCTCGCTCCACCTCCCCGCCACTGCCGAAGCTGCCCTACGGCTCATCTCGATGGGCGAGGAACCGCAGCGCGTGATCCGCACGGGCGCCATCGGCGTCGAAAACGCCCTCACCGTACCCGTTATGCCCATCGGCGAGTTGCGCGACTCGCTCGACGGCTTCGACCTCGACCCGCAGCGCACCCTCCTGGTCACCTTCCACCCGGTCACCCGACATCCCGACGGTCTTTCGACTATCAGCCAGATCGACGCCCTGCTCGGTGCCATCGACGACGTCCCCGAGTGTAACGCCATCATCACCTTCCCCAACAACGACACCGGCAGCGACGACATCATCAGACGTCTCGAAGCCTTCGCCGCAGGCCGCCCGGGCCGCATCAAGCTGGTGCGTTCGCTGGGCCGCGTGCGCTACCTGTCGGCCATGCATCACGCCCGCGCCGTGGTCGGCAACACATCGTCGGGGCTACTCGAAGCACCGTCCACCCCGGCCGACACCATCGACATCGGGCCGCGCCAACAGGGCCGCGAGCGCGCCGTCAGCGTACTCCACATACCAGACTCGCGCCGGGCCATAGCCGACGCCATCCGCGATGTCCTCAGCCGGCCACCACGTTGTCCCCGCCCCGACGACAACCCTTACTACCATCCTGATGCCGTCGCAACAGCCGTCGACGCCATCACTCGCATCCTGCCCTCGCTCCCCCTCGCAAAATCCTTCTATACTCCCGCAAAATGAGCACATTACCCGACGAACGCTACCTCATCACCGCCGTGTCAACGCTGCGCGACGCTTTGGCCCGCATCAACTCGCTGTCGGGCGGCGAAATGACCTTGTTTGTCATCGACTCACACGACTCACGGCGCATCGTCGGCACTCTCACCGACGGCGACATACGTCGCGCCCTTCTCGCCGGCATAACCCTCGACAGCCCCGTCAACGCGGCTATGTTCACCGACTTCAAACGGCTTGTCGACGACGATTCCGACCGTGTCGATACCATCCGCGACATTCGCCGCCGCGGCATCTCGCTTGTACCCGTGGTCGATACCGAGGGGCGACTGGTACGTATCGTCGACCTAAACCTCCAACCTACCCGGCTGCCACTCAGCGCCATCCTCATGGCCGGCGGCAAGGGCGAACGTCTGCGCCCGCTGACCCTCACCACCCCCAAGCCGCTGCTGCTCATCGACGGCAAACCAATCATCGACTACAACATCGATGCCCTGCTCCGTGCCGGCATCACCGATATAACGGTAACGACGCGCTACCTTGCCGACCAAATCCACGCCCACTTCGCCGCCCCCGTAGCCCCGGGCGTCACAGTACGTTGCGTCACCGAAACCTCTCCACTCGGCACCATTGGCTCGGCGGCTCTCGTGCCGCATCCCAAGGGTGGTAGCACATTGGTAATGAACTCCGACCTGCTTACCACGGCCTCGTTCGAGGACATGTATATCAAGCACCGCGACAGCCGGGCCGACATCACCATCGGCGTCATCCCCTACCAGGTGTCTGTGCCCTACGCCATACTCGCCACTGACGCCGACGGCCTCGTGACCGGCATCGAGGAGAAACCGGCCTACTCGTATTACGCCAACGCCGGCATATACATCTTCGCCAACGAGCTGCTCGACAGTCTCCCCGCCGATCGTCGCACCGATGCCACCGACCTTATCGAACAGGCCATCGCCGACGGCCGCCGCGTGGTCTACCACATCATCAACGGCACATGGATAGACGTCGGCTCGCCCACCGATTTCCGCCAGGCCGAGGAACTGATGCGCCACCACCGCAACCTTTCTGCTCGCTGACACGTTGTATTATAAGGCGATCAACCCGACGCCCTGACATATTGACAAACTGACATATTGACAACATAAACACACATTATAATGGCTGATTCCAACTTCATAGACTACGTAAAGATACTTTGCCGCTCCGGTAAGGGCGGTGCCGGCTCGCGCCACTTCTATCGTGCCAAATACGTCCCCAAGGGTGGTCCCGACGGTGGCGACGGTGGCCGTGGCGGTCACATCATCCTGCGCGGCAACAAGAACATGTGGACACTGCTTCCCCTCAAGTACCGCCGCCACATCTTCGCCGGCAACGGACAGAGCGGCACCGGTGGCCGCAGCTTCGGTAAGGACGGCGACGACGTCATCGTCGACGTACCCTGTGGCACTGTCGTTTTCGATGCCGAGACAGGCGAATACCTCACCGAGGTCAAATTCGACGGCGAGGAGGTCAACCTGCTTCGCGGAGGTCGCGGCGGCTTGGGCAACTGGCACTTCAAGAGCGCCACAAACCGCACCCCGCGCTACGCCCAGCCAGGCGAACCTGCGATAGAGAAGAGCGTCATCCTCGAGCTGAAGCTCTTGGCCGACGTCGGCCTCGTGGGCTTCCCCAACGCCGGCAAGTCCACCCTTTTGTCGGCTATCTCGGCTGCCCGACCCAAGATTGCCGACTACCCCTTCACCACCATGGAGCCCCAGCTGGGCATTGTCTCCTACCGCGACAACCGCTCGTTCGTCATGGCCGACATCCCCGGCATCATCGAGGGCGCCAGCGAGGGTAAGGGTCTCGGCCTGCGATTCCTGCGCCACATCGAGCGCAACGCCGTGCTGCTGTTCATGGTGCCTGCCGACGCCGACGACATCGTCGAGCAATACCGCATACTGTGTCGCGAACTCGAGCAGTTCAATCCCCAGTTGGCCGACAAACCCCGCGTACTGGCCATCAGCAAAGCCGACATGCTCGACGACGAACTCATGGAGGAAATCGAGAAGACCCTCCCCGACGACGTCCGCCACGTCTTCATCTCGGCTGCCACCGGCTACCATATTCAGGAACTCAAGGACATCCTCTGGGGCGAAATCACCGACGAGTCCAACCGCCTCGCCACCCCCGACATCATCCACCGACCCCTCGACGGCCACCACCGCGTCCGCGAGGAAGACGACTTCATCTTCGAGTACGAACCCACCCCCGAAGACGAGGAAGCCGAAGCCGAGGACCTCCGCTCCATTCACCCCGACGACTGGGGCGCCGAATACGACTGGGACGAAGACGTCGACGACTTCGAAGACCAACCCCAACCTGACGAAGAAGAAGACGAACCCTACATCGAAGGCTGGGACGAAGACGCCAATCCCGACGACTTCGACGACGACATTATCGCCTCCGAATTCGACGCCGACGGCCACCGCAAAAAGAAATAAAAAAGTTATTACAAAGTTATAGCGGATTTATTTGGACGGTTGGCAAATTATGCGTAAATTCGTGGCAGTCATTCAACTACATACTAACCCCCATGAGTTACCTTAAATTTGATAAAAACCTGATGATCAATCTGGAGCACTCCCTGCCCAAGGAGATGCTGCGGACCAATCAGGCCGGCGCGTACCACTGCACCACCCTCGTTGGATGTAACACGCGCAAACAGCACGGATTGCTCGTCATCCCCATCGAGGGCATGGGCAACCGCCCCCACGTGCTGCTGTCGTCGCTCGACGAAACGGTCATTCAGCACGGCGCACCCTTCAACCTGGGCATCCACCGCTACAGCGGCGGCGTCTACAGCCCCAACGGACACAAGTACATCCGCGAGTTCGACTGCGAGAGCGTGCCCCGCACTACATATCGCGTCGGCGGCGTCATTCTGACCAAAGAAAAGATATTCATCTCCGAGGAAAACCGAATCCTCATCCGCTATACCCTCGTCGACGCTCACTCGTCGACGACGCTCCGCTTCAAGCCATTCCTGGCCTTCCGCGAGAGCAACAGCCTCGTCATGGCCAACGACAACATCAACAAGGAGATAATCCCTGTCGACAATGGTGTGGCTACTTGTCTCTACGACGGTTTCCCGACACTGTACATGCAGTTCTCCCGCAAACCGACATGGGTCGACGAGCCCAACTGGTACAACGACATCGAATATGTCAAGGACATGGAGCGCGGCGTGCCCTACACCGAGGACCTGTGGGTGCCCGGCTACTTCGAAATACCCATCAAGAAGGGCGAATCCATCATCTTCTCGGCCGGTGTCAGCCCAGTCAAGCCCCGCTCGTTAGCCAAAATGTACGAAAACGAGATCGCCCACCGCACGGCCCGCACCTCGTTCTTCAACTGCCTCAAGAACGCCGCCAAGCAGTTCTACCTGCGACAGAACGGCAAAATGTACATCATCTCGGGCTACCCCTGGGGTATCGTACTGGCCCGCAACACGTTTATGTCTGTCCCGGGCCTGACATTAGCTATCGACCACCGCGCTGACTATGAGGCCATTATGGAGACGGCTCTTGGAGCACTGACTCACTACTTCCGCACCGGCGAGACCGACTCGCGCATCCACGGCATCGACGAACCCGACATCGTCCTATGGGCAGCCTGGGCTATCCAGCAGTATGCCAAGAATATAGGCACCGACGAGGCCCGCTCGCGCTACCTCGACACACTGGGGTATCTGCTCGATGCTATCCTCGACAACAGCCATCCCGGACTGCACGTCGAGGAGGACAACGGCTTACTCCGCACCGACGGTGGCGATGTCCGGCCCGTTTCGTGGATGAACTCCACGCTCAACGGCCGTCCCGTCGTACCGCGCACCGGCTACCTGGTCGAGATGAACGCCCTGCTCTACAACGCCTTGCGCTTTGCTGCTACACTGGCCGGCGAAGCTGCCGAAGGACATCTGGCCACACGTCGCGACCGTTGGAATGCTGCCGCCGACAAGATGAAGGAGCCTTTCGTCGACATGTTCCTCAACGAAGCCGGCTACCTCTATGACTACGTCAACGGTACCTACGCCGACCCTGCCGTACGCCCCAACATGGCTGTGGCTATCGGCCTCGACTACTCGCCGCTCGACCGACGTCAGCGTAAGAGCGTGCTCGACGTCGTTACTCGCGAGCTACTGACTCCCAAGGGTTTGCGCACCCTCTCGCCCCGCTCCTACGGCTACCGTCCGTTCTACCTCGGTTCGCCCGACGAACGCGACATGGCCATGCACAACGGCCCCGCACGCCCCTGGCTGATAGGCTTCTACGCCGACGCCTACATCCGCGTGTTCGGCATGAGCGGTGTCAGCTATATCGACCGCATGCTTATCGGCTTCGAGGACGAGATGAGCGAGGGCTGCATAGGCTCGCTCAGTCAGCTCTACGACGGCAACCCGCCCTTTAGCGGACGAGGTGCCATATCTCACGCCACCAACGTCGCCGAGGTTCTCCTCACTCTGCGTACCCTCAAAAAGTTAAATCCTTGATCAATACCTCAATATGAAAGCTTTAATGTTCG
>CAZNGJ010000091.1:0-9504 GCA_964572615.1 uncultured Bacteroides sp. | reverse complement strand
TAACACCACTTTGAGAAATTGTCATGTACTGTAGCCGAAGGTACGCCGACTATATCGCTGATACTTAGCACTATGGCGACAAATTAGTCGGCATCCCTTCGGGACGCCCGTTGCTTACATATCTCCTAATCCCCCGCACGCCTCGCCTTCGGCTCGGCATACGGGGCTATAACTCAGTCGGCGTTCTGCGAACGCCTTCCTCCGCCGTAGGGACATGCCTTTGGCATGTCTTCCTAACGCAATGATTACTAATTACATCCAAGACATGCCGAAGGCATGTCCCTACGGTCCAACATGCAAAAAGCCCCCCCGTTCTCCTGTCTTGTACCACTCCATGTACTCCCGTCTTGGACATCGCCTCGCTCGCAGTGCCGGTCATTGAAAAGTGTAGTTTTTATGTTGCGCGAGGGGTGGTGATTTTTCGTTTTTTTTCGTACTTTTGCATTGTAAAAAATTTTTGCGCAAAAAATGCAATGAAAACCTTCTTCTCAACCTTGGAAAAGGAAAAGACTTCGTCATGGACGCCGAGGGTTATCACCCTGGTTATCACGTTCCTGGCTATCCTATACTTCTATCCCCATGTGGACAACGACAACCTGTATCGGTTTGAGGTGGGTCACATCTGGGATCACGACGACCTTGTGACACAAGACAGTCTGGTGGTGCCTCCCGACTCGGCGGCCATACTGCAGATTGAGGACTCGGTGCGTCGCAACTTTGTCTACGTCTACTCGCCCGTCAGCGAGCGCGACGTCAATGTGCGCGCCATCGTCGACTCGATCGACCGCCGGCTGATGCACGCGCTGACAGCACTTCCGCCCTCCGACCTTGTCGGCAACATATTCACCAACAGAGTGGTAGTGCTTCGCGACAACATCCGCCACAACATCGAGAAGGCCTACCGCGGCAAGGTGGTCGAGCTGATAGGCAACACTGTCAAACCCGAGCGACTGACACTGACCGACGACTCGCGGCGATTCTCGGACAACATAACGACCACCGACGACATCCTGGCGCAAATCTCAAACTCGCTCGAGGCCCAGGAGTTGCCGACATCGTTGGTCGAGCAGGCCGAACTGGCGCAGTACATCCGTCCTAACGTAGTGCTTAACAACGAGATATCGCAGGAGCGATTTAACGCCGAGGTGGGACTCGAGATTGACAACCGCACACATACTTTCGCCCCCGGCTACCGCATCGTCAAGACCGGCGACCAGGTGAGCGCCACCCAAGGGCGCATCATCGAGCTGTACACGCAGCAACTCATCGCCGGCGGCAACGTCAAGGAGCGTTCGCTGATGGTTTCGCTTTTGGGTCAGGCCATATATATCATCATGCTGTTAGGCGCACTTGTGGTCTACCTGATGCTGTATGCCCCCGACGAATGGCGCGGCGACCGTAACTTCTGCTTCCTCATCAGTCTTGTGGGTGTATTCGTGGTAATCAGCGCCTTAGCGGGCCGCTACCTCGCTTTGGGGCTGTACCTTATCCCGGTAGCGATAGTGCCGATACTCGTTCAGGTGTTCTTCCACGGACGCCTGGCGCTGTGGACGGGAGTGGTGACGGTATTGCTCAACGCGGGCATGGCCGCCGCAGGGTTCGAGTATATCGTGATACAGTTTGCCGCCATATCGACCGCCGTCTTCTCGCTGCGCGACCTGACGAAACGCAGTCAACTGCTGCAGACGTCGCTGTTGGTGGGCGTGGCTTATATAATAATGTATGTGGCTTACAGGTGGTTCACCCAGGGCACCCTGGATGCCATCATGGGTCGCATGATCGCCGTATTGGCCGTCAATGCCGTGCTGACGTCGGTGTGCTACGTGCTGATGTTCGGCGTCGAGCGACTGTTCGGATTCACAAGCAATGTCACACTGGTCGAGCTGACCGACGTAAACACGCCGTTGCTGCGTGCCCTCAGCGACCAGTGCCCGGGCACGTTCAATCACGTCGTGGCGGTGAGCAACCTGGCCGACGACGCTGCCCGACAGATAGGCGCCAACCCGCTGCTGACGCGTGCCGGCGCGATGTATCACGACATCGGCAAGCTGTCCAACCCGATGTTCTTCACCGAAAACCAACACGGCGTCAACCCCCACGACGGGTTGTCGCCGATGAAGAGCGCCGAAATCATTATCAGTCACGTCACCGAGGGCCTGAAACGCGCCGAAAAGGCCGGGCTGCCCCGCGAAATCCGCGACTTCATAAGTGAGCACCACGGCGCGGGCAAAGCCAAGTACTTCTACTTCACCTACTGCAAACAGCATCCCGACGAGCAGGTCGACCCGGCACCGTTCACCTACCCCGGCCCGAATCCACGCTCGCGCGAGACATCGATACTGATGATGGCCGATGCCGTCGAAGCCGCCTCGCGCTCGCTCAAGGAGCATACACCCAAGGCCATTACCGAGCTGGTTAACAAGATTATAGACGGTCAGATAGCCGACGGGCTGCACAACGACTCGCCATTGTCGTTCCACGACATCAGCGTAATCAAGGACGTATTCATCCGGCGCCTCATGACCATGTACCACTCGCGCATAGCCTATCCCGACGACCCGAAAAAGAAAGCCGCCGAGGTAGCCAAACCCACCGAACCCTCAAACCAAGACTGACCCGTGGCTGCTGTTAAATCGCTGATGAAGGATACGGCCATTTATGGCCTCAGCTCGATAATCGGACGATTCCTCAACTGGTGTCTCGTGCCGCTGTACACCATCATGTTCTCGGTCGAGGACTATGGCGTGGTGACATACGTTTATTCGGTTGTGGCTCTGGCGCTTATCATACTTACCTACGGCATGGAGACTGGCTTCTTCCGTTTCGCCAACCACGAGCGATGGAAAGACCCGATGCAGGTCTACTCGACGTGCCTTACGTCGCTGGCAGTCAGCTCGTCGGCATTCGTGGTGCTTGTCCTTGCGTTCCTCGGGCCGGTAACGCGATGGATGGAGTGCGACGGCCACCCGTCGTATGTGGTCATGATGGCCGTATGCGTGGCCATCGACGCCTTCACGGCACTGCCGTTCTCCTACCTGCGCTACGCCAAGAAGCCGGTGCGGTTTGCCACGCTGCGCCTGGTCAATATAGGCATCAACATCGGACTCAACCTATTCTTCATCCTGGGCTGTCCGGCGTTGATGAAGTCGTGTCCCGGCGCCGTCGACTGGTTCTACAACCCCTCGTTCGGCATCGGCTATATCTTCCTGGCCAACCTGATAGCGTCGATCACCACCCTGCTCATGCTCGTGCCCGAGCTGACGGGTTTCCGCTGGCAGTTCAAGAGCCGGCTGTGGCGCGAGATTCTCGTCTACTCGGCGCCGCTGTTGGTGCTCGGCGTGGCCGGCATAATGAACCAGACCATCGACAAGATCATGTACCCGTCGCTGGTGGCCGACCCCGTCGAAGCCATGGAGGGTCTCGGTATCTACGGCGCCAACTACAAGATAGCCATCGTGATGGTGATGTTCATCCAGGCATTCCGCTTCGCCTACGAGCCGTTCATCTTTGCCCGCAATCGCGAACAGGGCGACAACAAGTACCAGGCTTACCGCGACGCCATGAAGTACTTCATCATCTTCGCGTTGCTCATCTTCATCGGCGTGATGTTCTACCTCGACATCCTGCGCTACTTCATCTCGCCGCGCTACTTCAGCGGCCTGCGCGTGGTGCCGGTTGTCATGGCGGCCGAGCTTTTCTTCGGCATATTCTTCAACTTGTCGCTGTGGTACAAGCTGACCGACCGCACCATCTGGGGCGCCTGGTTCTCGCTGCTCGGCCTGGCCGTCACCATCGTGCTCAACATCGTCCTGGTGCCCGTTATGGGTTACATGGGTTGCGCCTGGGCTGCCTTCTGCTGCTATGGCGTGATGATGGTGTCAAGCTACTTCGTGGGGCGCGCCAAGCACCCTATCGGCTACCCGCTGCGCGCCATCGCCGGCTATACCCTCCTGGCAGCGGCTGTCTACGTGTTGGGCATGTACATCGCCGTGACTCCTTCGGCCATAGCCAACTACGCCATCCGCGCGGCTCTCATAGCGGCCTATATCCTGATTGTAATACGGCGCGAGCGCCTTTCGATTCCCGGACTGCGATGGATCACTCGAAACTGAAAATCGTCATCATAAACCACAGCGACACGACCGGCGGAGCGTCCGTGGTGTCGCGCCGGCTGATGGATGCTCTCTGTGCCGAGGGCGCCGACGCGCGTATGCTCGTGGTCCACAAGAACTCCGACTCGCTGCGTGTGGCCGAGGCTGCCGGCGAGCGACGCGCACGGCTGCCATTCCTGGCCGAGCACACCGACATATATCTGCGCAACGGCCGACGCCGCGACACTCTGTTCAAGATTTCAACGGGGCGCTTCGGACTCCCTCTGCACCGGCACCCATGGGTGCGCGAGGCCGACGTAGTGCTGATCAACTGGGTGAACCAGGGTATGTTGTCGCTGCACGAAATCGGCGTGATAGCATCACAAAAGCCCGTTATCTGGACCATGCACGACCAGTGGAACATGACCGGCGTGTGTCATTATACCGACGGCTGCCAGGGGTGGCTATCGGGGTGTCACGACTGCCCGCTTGTGGGGCGAGGCAACCTTGCAGCCCGGGTCTACGCAGCCAAGCAAAAGCTGTACGAAAAGGCCAACATACATTTTGTGGCCGTAAGCCACCGTCTGGCCGAGCTGTGCCGGCAGTCGCCACTGATGGCCGACCAGGCCATCACGGTTATCCCCAATGCCTTCCCCGTAAACAAGTTCGGTACTACCGCGACTATGTCGCGCTCGCAACTCGGGTTACCTTCCGCGGGCCAACTCGTCGTCATGGGCGCGGCTCGCCTTGACGACCCGGTCAAGAACCTGCCTTTGGCCATCGACGCGCTCAACGCCGTTACCGTTCCCGACATCGTGCCTGTTTTTTATGGAGAAATTCGCAATCCGGATATGCTCAAGCGCCTGAACCGCAAGTATGTATGGCTCGGCACCGTGCACGACCCCGCGCGAGTGCGCGCACTGATGGCACACGCCTGGGTGGTACTGTCGACGTCGGTATGGGAGACACTGCCCGGCACCATCGTCGAGGGCATAGCCTCGGGCGCGGTAGCCGTCGCCACAGACAACGGCGGACAGGCAGATATAGTAACTCCCGGCGTGACGGGCTACCTGGTCCCCTCGCACAGCGATGCGGCAACGGTTGCCGACGCCATCGAGCGAGTTCTGGCACTGCCCCAAACACCGGGAGCACGCGACGAGCGTCACCACGACATGGCCGCCCGCTTCGGGGCGCCCGCCGTGGCACGACGCTATCTGTCGCTGATTAGAACGAGTATATCGTAAATCGCTCTCTTAGAAGTTATAGCCGAGGCTGATGCTAACGCGGTTTTCGTGGAACTTCACACCATCCGAGTCGCTCAACATATTCACCATACCGATGCCACCGTTGACGCCGAGGTAGAAGTTCTGGTACGAAACGCCCGCACCGATGCCCCACAGCACGTTGACGCGCTTTAAGAAGCCCTCGTCGCCGTAAGCGCTGCCGGACACTTCTCCTTCATAATCAGACATTTTAGCGCGAGCGCTGAAGCCCACTTCGAGCTCGGGCCCGGTGAACAGCGAAACTTTGATATCGTCGGTAAAGTCGAAGTGATAACCGAACATAACGGGGATGCGCATACCGAACTTCTTGAGCGTCCAATCGAATTTGTTGAGTCCCGAATAGTCATCATCGTCAGCGATTAAAATGTCGTCCAGCGAGTATTTGTCGTAGAACAGCTTCAGACCCGGTTCAACATAGAAGTTAGCCACCACGGGGATGTTATAGATAGCGCCAAACTCGATGCCGCCGCCATTCTTGAACCACTTCGAACTTACACCCTCGTATGACACCTTGCCGGGGCAAGTGATGTCGCCGGCTACGCGGATACCCAGGTAAGCCTTGTTGTCAGGATTGTTGAACACACTCTGGGCCGAAGCGCCAAAAGCGCTCGCAGCCACCAGCATAGATGCCATGATAAACTTCTTCATATCCATTTGCTTTAATTAAAAATTCACCCACAAAAGTAATAATATTCCCCCAATCCCCCAAACATTCCCCACCCTTTCTACAATTTCCCTATTTTTAGTCAATAATGTGTCGATGCTTATAAGGGGCTTGCCTTAAATCGCTGTTGAGGGGACATGATCTAATATATTTTCATTGTAGGCTAAACAATCGTGTCCGTTATCAAATACAGCATTATTATATTCTTGTACCAATTCAAGAAAAATGTCTTTTAGTGGTCGTATCAGACTTCGGTTGCGCTTGACTCTGTCCGGATTAGCTGCATATACTAACGCTTGGGTATGGGCAAAGTGGCCCATTGTCACTTTATGGGTCATTGCTCTATTAATAATAGAGATGGCCAAAGCTTTCTTGTATTCGTTTTCAAGTCGATCTATATTACTCCTTAGAGCGTCTAAAAAGATCGTTTCGCTTTTGACAAAAAACAAGTCCGTATATAAACTCTCCATCAAGTTATAATCCTTCGGTGACGCATTATCTGCGAAAAGGATATCTATATCATGTCGAGTAAGCTGTTCGTTCGTATTCTCTATTAGAGCCTTGCCTATCTCACTATTAAACTTAAGGAAGTCGTTCGTAATGACGCTCTTATTTAGTTTTTTGCATAAAAAACTAATTGACTGCGAGCCGCTAAAAGCATCTAATATCACATTCGAAGTTTCGGGAATAAACTTAGCTATCCAGTCACCATGAATATATTTGTCTCCCAAATACTGAGGTTTTGGGAACTTTACATTTGTGTAGCTAACGTCACCGAAGAGTGATGGTTGTACGAGCCGATTGCCTATCATTGAATAATTACTATTCGTCGAAGTAGTCAGTGTCTATCTTCTTGATTTCATAAACGTTCTTATTGCTTACACCAATGTTGTGCTGAATCATCAAGTCAGCCAACTTGCGACCATTGATTTTAACAAGATTAACGTGGGTTGAGGTGTGTGCGTACGCCTCCTTGGTAAAGTCGGACGTAGTGATAAACACGCCCTTATTGCCTCTTTGCCTATCTATTGCGCCCACAAAGCTTTCAACTTCCGATCGGCTGACATTATTGCCCGGCTGCCATCTCTTGGCCTGAATATAGATCTTCTCCAACCCAAGTTTGTCCTCGTCAATTATGCCATCAATACCGCCATCCCGGCTTCGGCGCGTCACTTTGCCTTCTCCGTATCCCATCTGAACAAGAAGGTCCATCACCAATCGTTCAAAAAAGTCCGAGTCCTGTTGCAGAATCATCTCGAGAACTTCGTCAATGAGATTATAGATGATGTAATTATAATTCTCATCGATAATCTCTTCCGGGGTCTTTTTCACCTCGGGCGCCGACTCGGCATCTTTCGACAAAGACTTTTGAGCCTCCTGGTTGTTTAATACGAAATTCCTAAACTCGGGAATCTCCATAAGATCCTCCGTCGTAAGTTCCTCCGGATTCTTATCAAGGAGTTTGCGACCGTCCTCGGATAGTGTATAGACTCCTCGCGATACCACCTTAACAAGGTTAGCCTTAGCTAAATAGAATTTAGCCCATCCTACCCTGTTCTTAATTATTGTCTGCTTCTTCGACGGTAATAGTTCGTTTCTTTCCTTTGCACTTAGATTAAAGAAATCCGATAACAAATTGGTACAATCAGAAAGAGACAAAGTACCCCGTTCCTGGAGAACTTTCAATAACGGGAGCATACATTCTTGATAAGTTGGTATCATCGTTTCGTAAGATTAAATTCACCGGGTTGTATCCGATAACACAAAGATACAAATTATTTGATATGCTAACAAATCTTCACGCAAAAGAAATTGGAGGCTCTCGGGGTGAAAGTTAGGAATCTTATAGTTATACAAGTGTTATCATTTCTGGATCTGTTCAAGGATTTCCCAATGGCCGAGTTTACGGCCGCCTACGCGACGAATAAAGCCCTTTTGTTTCAACTCGTTTATTGCACGACTTATTGTAGAGCCGGATAAACTTAACTTTACCATCAATCGGTCTTTTGTGTCATGAGGAAATGACACAATAGCTTCGTATACGAGAATCGCAACTGGCTTAATATCAAGACACTCATCTTGTATACCATCTTTTGCTTCATCTTTTGTATCATCTTTTGCTTCACTTTTTGACACAAAAGAATTTTTAGCGATAGCAACCTTTACAAGGAATGCCGTCTCCAGGTCAAGATTAAAGTCTGCCTTGCCGTTACCATTGGCGGCTAACTCATCTTGGACGCGTTGGACACCTCTGCTAAAACGGTTAACAAAACCTATCACTTTCATTGCCTCGGCTATTACCCCGTTACGATAATCGTTTACCCAAGGGAAATTACGCGAATTGGCTTTTCCATACAGTCCTCCCGGGTTCAATATCTCGAGTCGGTCGTCATATTGGTAAAATTGGATAGGCCCATTGCCCTCGTAATCACGATGGCACACTGCATTCATGAGCAACTCTCGTATAGCCCATGAAGGATAGTCCATTATATTTTCCTCTCTTAAAGCGCTAACCGGAACCGGACGCTTCTTTGCTATCGTGGTTGACACGAAGGTGTCAAGTTGATTAAGTATCGTCATCAGATTTCCGGAAAATTTATAATCATTTGCGATATCAGCCCCTCTTCCATCGCCACTAAAGCGAACATACTGAACGTATGCTCCGGGCAAGCGACGCTCCACATTGTTACCAAACATAAGTATTCCGGCATAGGTCGGGCAGTCGTATTTCATATCATAAAAGCCTAATGACTGGAGTTGCAACCTCACATCACGCTTATCGTTTTCGAGCACATCCTCGGGATAGGCTTTAGGTAGGTATATTTGCTTGAAAAGCCTTACATCCAAATCATTCAATGAACTGCCCAAACATGGCATCGCATCGAAAGTTTGCACATGAGAAGCTCGCTTTTCATATAGTTTGCGCTCATCATCCTCATTTGCGACTCCCCTGCGTGGGCCGACACGCACACATATTTTCCCCTTGTATTTCACAGGAGGGAAATGGGCCGGTTGGACTTCAACAACAACTACCGGTCCCTCATCTAATTCAACCTTTTCAACAGTCATAGATGGCTGAGGTTGGATATTCCCCTCTGTACGTATCGAAGCTATTTTTGTTAATAGAGAATCCGTAATTTTAATCGGAACGACTTTTCCGGTCTTATCGTCAGCTCCTATAATCAGATAGCCTGGCTTTTGATAATCAGGAAGATCATTCGAAAAGGCACATATAGCCTCACCGAATTTATCCATTTTATCCGTGGATACAGTTCGTTCAACTCTATCGCTTTCTAAATCGGCGAGTAGTCGTTGTAATTCTTTCTTTGAAATCATTTTTTGTTACTTTAGCGGAAAGACGAAACGGAAATTGGAGGCTCTCGGGGTGAGAGTCTCCAATTCAGTACCCCAAACCGTGCCGTATTAGAACCAATTTTAGCCGATTTGGATAGGTTGTGGGAAATGC
>CAZNGJ010000090.1:0-9860 GCA_964572615.1 uncultured Bacteroides sp. | reverse complement strand
GTGCCACCGAGGGTGTACAGCTCGAGGATGTCGTCGGGGGTGACGGGGGCTGTGATGGCAGGGACGAAACCGGGGTCGGAGAGTTGGACGAACGCGCGTTCAGACGGCAGCGAACGGAGGGTGCCGGACAGGGCCGTTACTTCGACGTGATAGGCTGCTCCCGGTTGCAAATCGTTGACGGTAAGGGTGTTTTCGGCTGTCGGATATTTGCCGGACAGTTGCCACTGTTCGCCCACGAGTGTGATGGCGATGTCGTCGACGGAGAGAACCGACTTGCCGGTGCGCAACATCGTGAAGCGGAGGGCGCGGACGCCACGCAGCTCGACGGGCACATCATAAGTCTTAGCCTCGGCGGATTCGGGTGTCAAGGCACCCAATTCAGTCTCCGTGCCGTCCTCCATAATGCCGACAATCTGCAGCAGGGTTCCTTCGGTGAGGGTAGAGCCGCGCATGAGCAGCGAGACATTGCGGATGTCGCTGTCGAAGGTCGTTGTGGCGAGCCACGATACGTCGGAGGTCATGCGCAGTGCGGGTGCCGTCCGGCCGTAATAGCCGGCCACGCTCGACCATGTGGTACCCTCGGCGGTCCAGCCGTCGGGCAGTTGGCGGTTGTCGAACCCGAACAGGCGCTCGTCGGAGTCGGAAAGTTGCATCAGATAGAGTGCCACCTCGTAGCAGTCGGCGCCGGCCACGGTGTTCCATTCGGCGCGCAGACTGTTCTCGGACAGCGCCGTGGCCGAGGTGAGTTCGACGCGAGTGTGGGCGAAGTCAGCATCGGGAGTAGCAAACGCAACGACGGCATACTCGCCTGTCTCGTAAGCGTCTTGAGCCGCCACCGAGGCTGTATAACGATGCTCGGGCCACAGACCCGTGACGGTGGCCTGAGGCTCGGACACGGTGAGGGTGCAGACGTCTTTGCCCGAGTCCTCGTCAGCGACGCGCACCGAGTAGCTCGTGGCACCGTTGACGCTGTTCCACTCCAACAGGCAGTCTTCCTGGCCGGTTCGGGCCACGCGGAGACCGGTGACTGTGCCAACGGGAGCCTTGCCGCCGCATGCGTTGAAGGTTATCAGCCCTGAGGCGGATTCTGTGATGTTGGTGATGGGGCAGTCGATGGCTTGACCGCTCCAGCTGCGCAGCGCCGGCGAAGTCGACGATGTGAACTCAGTTTTCCGGTCCGAGCCGGGGAAGGTGAACCCGCTGTCGCGGCTGTGCGACGTGGCGTTGTTGGCCTCGACGATGTCGACATACTGATGCGAAGCGGTGTGGTTGACCACGTTGCGCTCCCAGATGTTGGGGTTGTAATCGATGTGCCACACGAGCATACCGTGGCCGGGGAGGGTCTTGTCCCAACCGGCCTGCTGACGGTTTTCGAGCAAGAAGTACTCGTTGGTGCGCTCGGTGGCTATGCGACACGCCTGATTGGAGTCGGCAAGCGGGGGTAGGGTGACTGTGAGAGGGTAGGAGAGGTCGCGGGGGCGAATCCATCCGAGTTCGAGACGCTCGTAGGCCGACAGCCCGGGCGGAGTGCGGCCGTCGTCATTATAGTTGCCGCTGGCCATCAGCGACCATGTGGCCGGATGGAGGGCGTCGGAGTATGCCGAGGCGTACAGGTCTGGTAAACCGAGTACGTGACCGAACTCGTGGCAGAAGGTGCCGATGCCGTTGGGTTTGGAAGAGCCGTCGAGTTCGGGCGAGCAGGCGTAGGCGTCGATGCTTACACCGTCGAGTTCGAGCGAGCGCTGCTGGTCGGACAGGTTCCACGAATGGGGCCAGATGGTCGACGGGTCGCCGCCGTCGGCCTCGCCCAGACCGGCGTAGTAGAAGTATATGTTGTCGACACGGCCGTCGCGGTCGATGTCATAGCGGCTGAAGTCGACCTGGCCGGCGAGCGCCTTGCATGCCTCGATGACCATCAGACCGGCAGCCGAGTCATCGCTGCCCGAGCCGTAGTAGCCATAGCCATGGCTCATCTTGACAGGGCCGACGACGTCGAAAACGGGGCGGAACTGACCGTCGGAGCAGTCGCGGTAATAGTCGGCCACCGAGCCGGAGCCTTTGTAGCGGTTGTAGCCGGGGGCGTTGAGCATGGCGTCGAATTCCTCCACGGGGTCGTTGAAAGCGAAGGCCTTGTCGGCGAACTCGACCAGGACAACGAGAAAGTGCAGGTCGCCCTGTGTGGGGAAGGTAGTGACGCGGGCGGGGTTCTGGCCGCGCATCTTCATGGCCGGAGTGGCCTTGGCGCGGGTGCAGCGAGGCAGCCAGGCGAGCGCCTGACCGCCGGCAGCCGGTTCGTACCAGTGGTCGTGTTCGTCACCCATGGCAACGACCGACACCGCCGATCCATCGGGGGCAATGACCTCAATCGGCCGCATACGCGAGGGTGCCCCCTCGGCGCATGCAGCCGTGATTGAAATCATTGCTGTAAGCAATAATTTCTTGAGTGTCATACTGTTACTTTACAAGAGTTTTAACCGATTTGCCACCGCAGGTCACTACATAGAGGCCGGGAGCGATGGAGAAGGTGAGGTTGCCTTTGACGGTCATGGCGGCCACGCGGGTGCCTTTGACAGCGAATACTTCGACGAGGCCGTTGCAACCGTCAACCTCGAGACAACCGGTGTGGCCGGTGGCGCTGAACTCGATGTCGCCGAAGACGGCATCGACGCTGCCGGTGCCGACGGTGCATACATCCGAGGGCGACGACTCGCCGTCGGTGTAGAGGGCGGTCACGAAGTAGTTGTGTTTCAGGTTGTCAGCCTCGGTGTCGGTGTAAGCGGGTTCGCCCAGCGGGGTGGCGTTGATCTTCTCGCCGTCGCGGTAGACGTTGTAGCCCATGAAGTCGGGCACGAGCAGTTCGGCCGATTTGGGCGAGAAAATCACGTCGTCGACCATCAGACCGAAGGCGTCGGCCGAGATGCACTGGATGGCGAAGTACTTGGCGCCGGCGGGGAGTGTGACGCTAAACTTGCGCCAGTAGCTCGAGGGGGTGTAGTAGTTGGCTTCGGCCACTTTGACGAAGTCGGAAATCGACTTGGTGTCGGTGCTGTAGAGCACGCGGAAGCGCTCGGGATAAGCCAGGGTAACGCTCTTGATATAGAAGGTAATCTTCTGGCTTTCGCCGCTGAGTTCGGGCGAGATCAACCAGTCGTCGTTTGCCGTTACGCCGGTCGATGCGTCGGCACCCCAGCTGATGAGGCACTGATTGCCCGAGTGGCATGTCCAACGGCGGTTGAAGTCGAGTTCGGTGTCGATACCGGCAGCCTTGGCGTCGAACACCTGCCATGCCATGGCCGAGCCGGCGTTGGGATAGCTCTGGATGTTCGATACGGTGTAGGTGGCCGATGCTTTGTCGTTGTCGATGAGGGTATAGCTGCCGATGCCGGAGATAGCGAAGGGTTCGTATTTCTCCATCTTGTCGGTTACGGTGCCGCGTACACCCGTCATGTCGGGTTCATCCCAGGTCAGCTCTACTCCCTGCTCGGTCTTAGCGCCGGTAAGGCCGGTCACGCGGGGCAGGTCGTTCATGGCCGGTACGGACAGCTGGATGCTCTTCGAGCGGTTGTTGGCCTGACACTGGTCGTCGGCAAAGTTGATGACGGCATACAGTTCGTGGTCGTTGCCGGAGAGTTCGAAGCCGGGGGTAAATTCGAGCTTGACGGTCTTCTCGCCGCCGTTGGCGAAGATGGCAGCGCCCTGTCCCTTCGCCGAGGCAACCTGATTGCCGTCGACATAGAGGTCGACGGTGTAAGCCTTGGTCGACGAGGTGCCGTTGTTGACGATATTGGCGGTGTAGACGGCTGTCTCACCGGCGCTTACGAGGCCGGGACCCATCAGGCCGGTGAAGGCCAGGTCGGCATCGTAGGTGTCGTCGACCTTGAAGTGGTCGACGCAGATGTTACCGCCGCCGTCCGAAGTGCCGACGAGGGCGACAGACACCTTCGAGTGACCCTTGCAGCTCTCGAGGGGTATGCGGTAGAGGGTCCATCCGTTGTTGTTCTTGGCCAGCAGGATGTCGGTGCCGGGCAGGTCGACGTATTCGCCGTTGTCGAATGCGGCCTGCAGGTGCAGCTTGTCGTTGTAGGTGTATGTCTTGGTTACATACTCGTCGTTCTCGCTGTCATACTCCTGCGAGATTTCGGTGGTGTCGTAGTGGAACAGGTAGAACTCGACGTAGGGGTTCTTGGCCGACGAGAAGTCGATGACAGGGGTGGCGAGGCGGATGATATTGCCGGCATAGAGGTTGAAGCCGGAGATCTTCGACACGAATTCGAGCATACCGTCGTCACCGTCGATGGGCGGGCAGGCGGGCAGCGAACCCATGGCGGTGGTGCGCCAGGTGGTGGGGTAGTAGCCCGGGTTGATGTACTCCATCACCCAGGGAGAGGTCTCCAGACCGCAGTATTCGAAGTTTTCGGCGAAGGGGAAGCTGTAAGCAGGGCCGACGAAGAGCGAGTTCGACGAGCTTTCGGGCGATTCGCCGGTGGTCGTCTTGGCCTTGATGACATAATAGATATGCTTCTGAGTGTCGGCCGACACACCTTTGTCGGTGTAAGTCAGGGCTTTGAGCGCTGATGTCAGTACGGTTTCGGTATCCTCCTCAACGCGAACCAGCGAGTAGCTGACGGCATCCGCGCCGACATAGCCGCCGTTGGCTCCGAGTGCAGCATCCCATGTGAGGACTACGTCGGTGCCCTGCTCAACGCCTTTTAAGCCGGTGACAGCGAGGGGCGTATCGATGCCGACATAGACTGTGGTCTCGGCCTTGGCACCATCCTCACCGCCGGCGCAGGCCACGACGCGGTAGGTGTGGGTGCCGGTGCTCATGCCGGTGTCGGTGTACGACAGCTGTGCGCCGGGAGCGGGCGATGCGAAGCTGTGCACGAGGGTCTCGTCGCGGTAAACCTTGACGGCTTCGAGTGCGCTCAGGGGTTTGCCCGATGCGGTCGTGGTCGGAGCGGTCAGGTTGACGGTGGCGCTAAGAGCACCCGATGCGTCGGGCACCACGCTGAGGTTCTCGACAGCCGCGGGGGCTTCGTACGAGCCGTTCTGCTCAACGATGATGTCGTCGAGGTATAGGCAGTAGCCACCGTCAGGGGTGGTGCAGTGGAAACCGAAGTAGTAGGCGCCGTCCTCCTCGACGGGGAGGGTGATGGTGACGGTCTCCATGCTGCCGTTCCAGAAGTTGAGGATGTCATTCTTGCTGAAAAGCACGGTGGTGTGGCGGGTGGCATACTCGCTGGTGCCCATCGTGACGGTCAGGTGTTCGGGCTTGAAGCGCGAACCCTGCGAACCGAACGAGAATGTCAGGGTGTATATGTCGTCCTTGCCCAGGTTGATGGCGGGAGTGATCAACCAGTCGTCGTTGGCACCGCCGTTGGCGGCGAAGTAGCAGCCTACGTTGCCGAAGTTCTGCTTGTATTCCCACGAACTGCCGTCGTTATTGCTGTCCTGGATGCCCCAGTCGCCGAGGGTGCCGGGGTCGGAAAAGTCTTCACGGAAGGGCACATCGAGGGCGCGGGCACGCTGCGGAGCGGCCTTTCGGGGTGCGATTTTGATACCTTCTTCCTTGGTATTTTCTTTCGTAACAAACGGCGTTGCGGTCACAGGCGCGGGAGTCGGCATGTTGGCCCAAGCCGTAGCGACCATCGCGGCCGTGAGTGCTACGGAGAGTACGGTTTTGCTTGTTTTCATTTAACTTACTTAAGATATAATTTGATTGTTTGATTGGTCTTGTCTGTTGCGGCGCTGACGATGTACAGGCCGGCGGGGAGGCGGGAAGCGTCGATGCTGCCGAAGCCGGTGGCTACGCACGCGCCGTTGACGCTATAGACGTTGATGAGGGCGCCGTCGGCCAGTATCTGCTTGCCGGCGAGGATGATAGCCATGTCACTGTCGGCGTCGACGGCTGTCACGCCCGAGGGAATCTTGTCGCTCTTCACCTCGATCGATTTTACGGTCACTTCGGGATAGCAGTAGCTGCCCAGGCCGAAGTTGATGCCGATGAAGCGGTTCTCGCTGACTGCGGTGGTTTCGCCCTCGGCAGCCTTTGCGGGAGCCTTGGCTACGTCAGTTACGGGGCCGTCGAGGTTGAAGCTGTAGCTGTATTGCGTGAAGTCGTTGGCGAGCTTGACGGCATACTGGCCGGTGATCTTGATACCGCTCTTCAGGCCGGCAGCGTCGGGTGTGGCGCCGACGTAAGCCTCGAAGCCGGGCATGTAGTAGCTGCTGCCCGAAGCGGGACCTTTGGCCTCAAGGACAAGGGTGTAGGTCACGCCGGGTTCCATCTCGAAAAGGGGGCTGACTACCCAGTCGTTCAGGGCTGAGCTGCCCGAGGTGGCCGATGTGCCGTCGAGCAGGTAGATTTCGTTGTTGGCATTGAACTCGAAGGTTTTACCCTTGTATGAGTTCGAGCTGGCGTCGATGAATGTCCATGCCTCGCGGCCGGCTTCGGTGGCGAAATCGCCCTTGTAAGGCAGTTCGAGGGCCTTTGCGTAGTAGTCGCTGGTCACGGTGAGGGCCTCGGCTTCGTAGTCGGGCATGGTGATTACCAGGGTGTAGCTGTTCAGGCCTTCGGCGGCTTCGGTGTCGTTCCACGAGCACTCGGTGCCGGGTTCGGCCTCGATGGTGTAGGCTGGTTCGGCATCTTCGGCTACCTCGGTGCCGCGGTAGAGCAGGCCGGTCAGGTTGCCGCTAAGTGCGACGCCTTCGGGGCTCTCGGCGGGCATCGTCCAACCGACTTTCACATAGCCGTTCTTGAAGTCGCTGCGGGCGGTCAGGTCGGCCACGGCAGCGGGTACGACGGGTACTTCGCTCATTGTCAGGCCGGTGATGCTGTACTCGTACTCCGAGTAACCCGTCGTGGCGGGACGGAGCACGATGACGGGGAAGTACTCGCCACCGGTTTCGACGGCGAAGCGAGCGCTTGTTGTCGAGGTGCTTGTCGAGGTGCTCTTGATCTGGCCGGCGCCGACAACGGTCGAGTAGTCAGCGGGGTTGCTGCGGGGAGCAAGCGCTATCTCGAAGGGAAGCTCGTAATAGCTTGAATTGGAGGTGATTACGCTGATTTCGTAGACATGACCCGGTTCGAGCTCGAACAGAGGCGCAACGAGAGCGGCCGAGGGAGTCTTGGGGTTGGTCTTGACGGTAAACTTGTTGTTAACCAGACTGAAAGTGGCTCCGGTGGCCTCGGGGTCATTCTTGGCGGGGAGGTAGAGGTGAGCATCGTTAGCGAAGTCCGAGGTGTAGGGGAGCTCAACGGCGCCTCCGGTGTAGCAGGTAGTGGCCTCGGGAGCGACAGCGTCGGTGTGACCGTTGGCGTTGTTAATCACCACACTGTAAGTGTGATAGCCGGGGGTAAGACCCGTTTCGGCGGTGTCGGTAAACTGGCCTTGAGCACCCGAAGTGGCAGCCACGGTAGCTATTTCGGTGCCGTCGCGCAGGATGGTGGCTGTGATGTCGCCCGTGGGAAGCCCGGTTTCGGTCTCCGAGGGGTTGAGCCATGCCAACTCGACCTTAAGTTCGCCGTTGGGGTCGGCCTGAGCGGTCAGTTCGGTGGCAACATTGGGTACTACGGGAATCTCCTCTATGCTCATTGAGGTGATTTTGAAGGTGTTGCTGTAGTAGGTGCTGCTCAATTTGTCCATTTGGCTCTTGAATACGAGACGACCGGTACCGCTCTCGGCGGGGGTGAAGATGAGGCGGATGCTCTCGTTGCTGTTGTTGGATGCGGGGATGAAGTCGGCTTCGGGAGCTAAGGTTGCGCTCCAAGCCTGTTCACCGGTGCCTTCGAGCGCTACGGAATAGGCGAAGGTGTTCGACTTGTTGGTGCATTGTGCGGTGTAAGTCAGCGCGTAAGCCTTGTCGTTGGCCAGTTCGATGTCGGGCGAGGCCACTGTCGAGTCCGTGGGACGGTAGCCGTCGCGCTGACATTGCAGCTGCGACGAAGCGAACGACCAACCGTTGGCGCCCTCGGCGGTGTCGATGGTCCAGAAGGCATTCAGCGCGGCGTTCGAGAAGTCGAAGGTGTGGGGCACGGTCAGTGCGGCGGGGCGACCCACGTAGGGCGACTGCACGCTGACGGGTGCGCTCTCCTTGCCGTCGGCGCCCGTGACGGTCACGGTGTACTCGTATTCGCCCGACACCGCGGGGGTGTCCTCGTACGATACCTCAGCGCCGGGCTGTAGCTGCAGCGGGTCGGTGAGGGTTGCAATCAGTTCGCCGTTACGGCGGATATTGACCGAAGCCAGGTCGGCCGGCTCGCCGGTAAGATTGCGGGCGGGGTTGACCCACGACAGCTTGATGAGTCGAGCGTCGTTGTCGACTACGGTCAGCGTCAGGTCCTCCACCGGCTCGGGCTTCGACTCGAGCAGCAGCTCGGTGACCGAGAAGTTACTCATATACATCGTGCGGGCAAGCGACACATCGGTGGTAACGTCTATCATAAGATAAACCGTTGAATTTTCCTCGGGGGTGTAGGTCAATTCGACGGTTTTCTTTGTGGTGTTCGTTGTGGTTACGGTAGCTCCGGTCAGTAGCAGCTTTTCGTCCACACCGCTTGCAGTCAGCAGGCTTTTCACTACCTCAGTGGTAATGTAAGGGGTCAGCGTCATGGCTGCGTTGGGGTTGATGGCCGCAGCGTCGAAGGTGATGGTGTAGCGGCAACCGGCCTTCATCTCGAGGGCGGGGCTGAACGCGCGTGTGCGTGCCGTGCAGCCTTTGTTGCGTTCTACCTTGATGTTCTAGGAGGAGGAGTATCCCAAGGGGACTTTACCTTGATAGGAATTACTGATATAACCCTCCCAGCCGTCTGTGGCAAGCTGGTTGTAACTCGGAGTGTACGGGTACTCGCTGATGTCGGCCTTGGCTGTAAACGCGGTCAAGGCGAGCACTGCGATGGCGGCACTCCTTGCAAATGTTTGGATAATAGCGTGTTGCATAAATATGTTTGATTGGTTGTACTGCTATTGGATACCTATTGGGTATATGACGGGTACAAAGATAGTTATTTAATGTGAATATGCAACAAAATTCCTCGAAAAAATCGACAAAAATCTTCAATTTCCAACTTTTGGGCGTCTCGCGACGCCGCTCCCCTACATTTTTCAGGCAAAAAGCCACCCAATTGGTCCAAGACAGGAGAACACAAGATAAGTCCAAGACAGGAGAACACCTAATAGGTCCAAGACAGGAGAACAGTAGAACTCTTATTTTCAATTCTAAATTATCAATTCTAAATTAAAAAATCTCCTGGTCTCCTGTCTTGGACTCTCTCAGACGAGTTCGCAGAGCAGGGTGGCCGAGGTGGCGTCGGTGACGCGGACGCGGACGGTGTCGCCCACGCGGAAGTCGCCGCGAGGGAAGACGCACGTCTTGTTGGTCTCCGTGCGACCTATCCAGCGGTCGGTGCTGCGCTTGGACACGCCCTCGACCAGGACGTCAAACTCGCGACCGATGTCGCGGCGGTTTGAGTCGGCCGACAGCCGGTTCTGTAGCGCTATCATGCGGTTGAGACGGTCTATCTTCACCTCCTCGGGGACATTGTCGGGCATGGTGCGAGCCGCCAACGTACCGGGGCGCTCGCTGTACTTGAACATGAAGGCCGAGTCGAAGCCCACCTCCTCCATCAGCGACAGTGTCTGTTGGAAATCCTCCTCGGTCTCGCCGTGGAAGCCGGTGAACATGTCGGTGCTGATGGCGCAGTCAGGTATGGCGCGGCGTATGGCGGCGATGCGGTCCAGATACCACTCGCGGGTGTACTTGCGGTTCATGGCCTTGAGGACGGCGTTCGAGCCGGACTGCACGGGCAGGTGAATATGGTTGCAGATGTTGTCGTGGGCGGCGATGACGGCTATTGTCTC
>CAZNGJ010000089.1:0-9910 GCA_964572615.1 uncultured Bacteroides sp. | reverse complement strand
ACCTTCGGCACGCCCGGTGTGGGTGTGGTTATTTTCCGGGCACGTCTCGCGCTGCTCGACGTACCCGGCTATAAATGAAGTCGGCGTCCTGCGGACGCACTTCCGTAATACATTTCTGATACCGGATTTTCTCAAGTAAGCGGCATTGGGAATGACGTTACCGAGTTCGAGTATCGAGACGCCGAGGGTGTCGAAAAGTACGTTCACCTGCTTACCGTCATTCTTGGCAAGTTAGCGGTCAACCGTTATGCGGTCGTTGTCGACGATGTCGCTTACGAAGCAAGAACTTTGAGTCTCCGACGTAGCCTTTGAGCGATATGTTATAAGCTGTCTTGGCCATAGTTGCGATGTTTTTCACCGCAAACTTACTGCTATATAAGGGGAGGGAAAAGACACGATAATTCAGGATTATTTTGTACCTTTGCACTAAGAAATTTTTGATTTTATGAAATATATACACTCAATATTCTGGTTGATATGCGTTAGTGCATGTTCGAGCAATAATAGCGAAACCCAGGAGAGCGAAGTATACCCGGTTGCGGTAGAAGAAGTAACACAATTTCAAGATACTACCCCCTATTCTCCCTATGTTGGTTCTCCAACAAATGAACCAATAAACAAACAATCATCGGAGGATTTAAGTCCCCGTGGTCAAGCATTTCAAAATGCTTTCAATTTAGGGCGACAATTGGGAGCTTCAGATGCGAGAAATGGAGAAAGAAATTGTCACACCTATGCTGCATCTTATTCCGATGATTGGATAAAGCAGCAGTTTATACAAGGCTACGAACTTGGATATAACGAAGTTATGGCTCAGAGGTCGTATGAACCTAATTATGTAGATGATGATGACAATTACTACTACTATGAGGAGGATGATTACTGATCCGCTGTACGTATGCAAAGAATGATTCTTTGTAATATGTTAATTGTTAGTCGTTTAGTCGGCGTACCTTCGGCACGCCCGGTGTGGGTGTGGCCATTTTCCGGACACGTCTCGCGTTGCTCGACGTACCCGGCTATAAAGAAGTCGGCGTCCTGCGGACGCCACACCTTGCTTATGAAAACAGCATTTCATCGTGACCCGTCAGGATGAAAAATCAATGAGTTGGTAATCGTGCCGGTTCACGCGTTGTTAGTTGCGACCGGTTGCGACCGTATAAACGATAACTATTTGGTAATTATCACGTTATTAAGATATGCCGAAGGCATGTCCCTACACCCGATGACCCGCCATGCAGTAAAAAAGCGTTCTCCAGTGCTCCTGGACCTGGGGTGGTCGTCGCGACAGGTCGCGACACTACCGACGTAGGTCGTAGTTCGTACCTCGTAGTTCGTACCTCGTACCTCGTAGCTAATTAGTACCAGGTGACGCCGTTGCGGAGGGAGGAGCGTTTGTCGTACTTGAGGTCGGAGAGCATGGAGGAGTTGACGCCGATGTGGAAGTTGTAGCTCTTGTAGGGGCCGACGGGTACGAAGCTGGCTCGCATGGTGAAGCAGTGCAGGTTGCGGGAAATGTTGCAGTTCATGTACGCCAGCTTGTGGGTGTCGAAGTTGTACGATGCCGTGAACGAAAAATTCCAGTTTTTCGTCGGCCGGATGTTGCCTGACACGGATACATTCTGAGTAATCTTTCCGTTATACTCCATCTTGCGGGTATTAAACGTGCCGTAGCCGTAGTTGACCGAGTAGTTGACGGTCAGACTCCACGGGAATTCCCACTTGGCATAGCCGTCGGCATCGAGTTCGACATCGGATGATGCCACTTCGTCGCTGCCGTCGTCGAGGTCCTGCTGATATTCGGCGCCGCTGCGGTTGGACGAGTTGTTGTCGTTGCCCCTCGACTTATCGGTATCCTTGTTTTTGCGCCGGAAGGTATCGTTGTTGAACGTGTACGAGAACGATGTGCCCGTACTCGACAGACGGCCCCAGCCCTTGCCGGCTTTCCATCGCGGGATATTGACGCGCACGGGGTTGCCGGCTTCGTTGAGCTGATAGGTGTAGACATCCCATGTGGCGGCCAGGTTGAGGTTGAAGTTCTTGGTAAGGCGCAGCAGTATGGATGTGTTGATATTTGACCAGTTGAGCGAGTCGGCGGCAAAGTTGTAACTCTGGCCAATGGTGAAGTTCTCGATCAGCGACACCTTCTTTTCGCCGATGGAGTCGTTGTCGCTTTTGACCTTCATCTCCAGATTGTTGGCCAACGACACCGACACGACACCCTGACGACCCTGTCCGGGGACACCGAACAGCGAGTTGGGGAACATCGAGTAGACCTGACGGCGTGTACCACCCTGACCATCCGGACGGTCGTATGCTCCGTAGTAGCCGAAGAACGACGAGGCGAAGTCGGGCGCACCGCTGAACGATATTGAGGGTGTCATGACGTGGCGAATCATCTTGACCTTGTCGCCCAGGAAAGGCAGAGGCTGGAAGAAACCGTAAATCTTCGTGTCAAGGCCTATCGAGGCATTGAAATCCCATACGTTATAGAGGCTGTACGATGTGTCGCACACCTCGACCGATGCGTTGGGATCCCACTGACGGCGCACCTTCTGGGTGTACATGCGGTCGGTCAGTGTTATCGACGGCGTTATGTTGATGTACTTGAAGGCGTTGAAAGTCGCCGAGATGGGAATGGAGTGGCGCATGCCGTTTCGCCAGTCCTTGATGAGGCTCTTCTTGAAGAACTCGTCCTGCTTGGCGGTGAGCGCGTTCTGCAACTGTCCGCTGTACGTCAGGCGGATCTTTTCGTACCATCGCTCGGCTCCGACAGCTATCTTGCGCTTGAAGGGGTACACCTGGCTGAGGGTGATGTTGAGGTTGGGGAAACTTACCGACACCGTCGAGTCCTGAGTGCGCTGCGACACGTTGAGCGATGTCGAGATGCTCCATTTCGAGTTGGGGATACGGTAGGTCATGTTGACGCTCGACGACTTGGTGTTTTCCGTGAAGGCGTTCGAGTAGTAGGCGTTCAGGTCGTTGCGGGTATAGCCGCTGGTGGTGAAGTTTACAGATGCTGACAGACTTAGGTTGGGGTTAGCCTTGGCATCCTGGCTGTGGCTCCACAGCACCTGGAAGTTGGTCTGCTTCGAGTAGTCCGGCAAACCCTTGTCGCCGAGGATAGTCTTGAGGTAGTTCACCGAGAAGTTGCCCGAGAACTTATATCGTTTTGCGTAGTTGGACTGGGCTGCAATGCCCCACGAACCCTTGGTGTACACCTCGCCGGTAATGGCCAGGTCGACATTGTCGTTGATAGCCAGGTAGTAACCGCCGTCGCTGAGGTAGAAACCGCGGTTGTAGTCGTCGCCGAACGTGGGCACGAGGATACCCGACTGGTAGCTTTCGCTGAAGGGAAAGTAGCCGAACGGGAGCGCCAACGGCAGCGGTAGACCCGCCAGCACCATGTATGTCGGACCGGTTACGACGTTCTTGCCCGGCGTCATCTTGCCTCGGGTTATCTGGAAGTAGAAGTGGGGACACTCCTCGTCGTCGCAGGTGGTGTACTTGCCGTTCTCAAAGTAGTAAGTGTCGTCCTCGGCCTTCTTGGTCAGACCGCTGTGCAGGTAACCTTCGCCCTGTTGGGTGATGACATCGTGGATTATACCCTTGCGACTCTTGAAGTTATATCGCATGGTGTTGGCCGTGTAGTCGGTGCCACCCTCGGTGAACACCGGTTTGCCCTGAATCTCGCCCACGCTGTCGGGGCGACCGACGGCATTGACCGTATTGTCGCGCAGATTCATCTCGATTTCGGCTGCATTGAGTTTGATGTCGCCGTATTGCACATTGCCCGAACCGTACATGAAGGCCGAGTCGCGACCTACGAGAATCATCGAGTCGGCCGACGAGAAGACCACGCGGTTGTCCAGGTCGACCTTTCGGCGCACTATTCGCGACGGCTTCTCGGGAGCGGCTGCGATGCTTTCGGCCGGGGTCGGGGCGGGCATCTCAACAGGCGCAGTGGTAGTATCCACGGTTACAACGGGTTGCGAATCTACATAACTCGAATCGGCCGCTTGTTGAGGAAGTCCGCTGCCACCCGCCGACAGGATCATGACGGCCATCCAGACCATCACAAACACCAAAAGCCCGCGTGCTGTACGCACCGAGCTACGTCCTGCGGTCGACATCCGGCCGCGAGTATGTCTATCACGTCTTGTCACGTTGCAAGAAATATGGACTCACAAAGTTACGCAAAAATTCGCGAGAATCGCCCCTTTTTCATATATTTTAGTTTTTGTTATATTAAAAATAATGTGTAATTTTGCGTCGAAATGGTCGCCGTGGTGACAAGAGTGTCGCTCGGTGGCAGAAACTGCTGCCACAGGCGCTTGAGGGAACGGGGTGTGAATCCCCGACAGTACCCGCTGCTGTAATTCCGCAAAGGTAAAGGATATCGCATTATGTCACTGGCCCAAGGCCGGGAAGGCGCGATGTCTCGGATAAGTCAGAAGACCTGCCGTTTCGCTCGTTTCGAAATGTCACCGCCCCGGGTAATGGGCCGGCCGAAAAACAAGTACCGCAATCCCACCTTCGTATTATATTCCGGTCCTGCGTTGCCTCCCATTTCGAAGCATGCAGGACCGGTTATATTATGGCCCCTCCCCGGCCCTCCCCAAGGGGGAGGGAGGTGGTAGAACGAAACTTAATAGATAATGTCAAAACTGAATTTCTTTATTTCTGCTCTCATCCTGCTCGGTGTAGCCTGCCTGACGGCGGGCTGCATGGAGTGGGACTATGGCCTCGACGACGACGGTACCGGCGTGGCGCTGCCCGGTCGCGGTCTGTTTATTGTCAACGAGGGCAACTTTCAGTACGGCAACGCGACGCTCAGCTACTACGACCCGGCGACCGGCCAAGTTGAAAACGAAGTCTTCCTGCGCGCCAACGGCATGAAGCTCGGCGATGTCGCTCAGTCGATGACCGTTTACGACGGGCGCGGGTGGCTCGTGGTAAACAACAGTCATGTAATATTCGCTATCGATACTGACAACGGGCGAGAGACGGGCCGCATCGAGGGCCTGACCTCACCGCGTTATATACACTTTGTGTCACCTCGCAAGGCTTACGTTACTCAGCTGTGGGACAATCGTATAGCAATTGTAGATCCCGCGACTTACACGGTGACAGGTTATATTGAAGTACCCGGCATGGCCCCCGCTACGGGGTCGACCGAGCAGATGGTGACGTACGGACCGTATGTGTATTGCAACTGCTGGAGCTATCAGAACCGCATCATCAAGATCGATACGCGTACGGATGCCGTCGTCGGTTCGCTGACGGTGGGTATTCAGCCCGGCACACTCGTGCTGGATCGCAACAACAACTTGTGGACCATCACCGACGGCGGTTACGAGGGCTCGCCGTACGGTTACGAAGCCCCGGCGCTGTATTGCATTGATGCCGAGTCGTTTGCCATTACCCGCGTGTTCGGGTTTGCTCTCGGCGACGCCCCGTCGGAGGTACACATCAATGCCGAAGGAAGCCGCTTGTACTGGATAAACCGCGACGTTTGGACTATGGATGTCGATGCTACGAATCTGCCCTCAATCCCGTTCCTGCCTTATCAAGGCACGCGCTATTACGGCCTGACTGTCAGTCCTTATAATGGCGATGTCTATGTTGCCGACGCCATAGACTACCAGCAGCAAGGACAGGTGCTCCGCTATTCCGCCGAGGGTGACCTGATAAGTACGTTCTATGTCGGGGTGACCCCCGGCGCATTCTGTTGGAAGTAATATGGCGAGGCGCGGGTTATTTATATTAATAATGTGTATCGCGGTTGGACTGACGGTGACTGCGCAGATGCGGTCGCTGCCGGTACTCGAGGTGTGGGGTCGGCGACCGCTTAAGGAAGTCGGAGTCGAGCGGACCACCTTCGACTCGGTGGCCATGCGCGAAAACGTGGCTCAGTCGATGGCCGACATCCTGGCATATAACTCCGGACTGTTCGTTAAGAATTACGGGCGTGCCACCCTCTCGACAGTGTCGTTTCGCGGCACGTCGCCGTCGCATACGCAGGTCACATGGAACGGAATGCGCATCAACAATCCCATGCTCGGTATGACCGACTTCTCGACCATTCCGTCGTTCTTTGTCGACAAGGCGTCGCTGTTGCATGGTTCGTCGTCGGTCACCGAAACGGGTGGCGCGCTCGGCGGGGTAGTGCAGTTGGGGTCAACGGCCATACAGCCGTCGGACAGCGCCACCCGCTACCTGCAGTATGTGCAAGGTGTGGGCAGTTTCCGCACCTTCGACGAGTTTGCGCGCTTCGATATGACAGCGGGGAGGTGGTCGACCTCCACGCGCGTGTCTTTCGCGTCGTCTCCAAACGATTACCCTTACACTAACCACGATAAAAAGGTCAATATATACGACGAAAACCACAATATCATCGGCCAATATCATCCTCGCGAACGCAACCGCAGCGGCCGCTATGCCGATCTCCACGTCATGGAGCAAGTGGGCTTCGACGCAGGGCACTCGGGTCGTTTCGGACTCGATGTGTGGTACGTCAACTCCGACCGCCACTTGCCCGTGCTGACAACCGATTACGGCGAAGAACGCGAATTTGTCAACCGGCAGCGCGAGCAGACCCTCCGTGCCGTTCTGACGTGGCGACGCTCCACGCAGGAATGGAATGTAAACGCCTCAGCCGGCTACGCCTACACACAAATGGCTTACGATTACCGCCGCGAATTGGCCGAGGGTGTCTGGGCAGAGATGACACGCAGCCGCAGCTATGTCAATACTGCTTATCTCCGCGGCGAAGCTACATGGTATGTCTCCCCGAAATGGCTGCTGACAGCGAATATCTCAGCTCATCAGCACTTTGTGCGATCGCACGACCGCAATGCGGGTACTGCCGGGGCTGCAGCGGCCTTGGTGGGTTACAACCGTTCGCGACTCGAACTGTCGGGCGCCGTATCAGCCAAATGGCAACCGGTGATGGCCGTCGGTCTGTCAGCAGTGCTTCGCGAGGAGGCCTACGGCGACAAGACAGCCTTCATCCCCGCCTTTTTCGCCGACGCAATGTTGTGGGAACCGGCCAATCTTATGGTTCGCGGTTCGGTGTCGTCCAACCACAAGTTTCCGTCCCTTAACGACCTCTACTTCATGCCCGGCGGTAATCCCGACCTGCGCGACGAAAAGGGAGTGACGTGGGATGCCGGCCTGTCAGCAGCGCGCAACGGTACAGCGCCGCTACCTTTTGTCGCTCGGTTGTCGGCGGGATGGTTCGACTCGCATATTGACGACTGGATTATATGGCTACCTACGCCGAAAGGCTTCTTCTCGCCTCGCAATGTCAAGACGGTCCATGCGTACGGTGTCGAGACCAACGCGAGTGTCGACGTGCAGTTGTCGCGGTCGCTGACGGCCGCCATCAACGCCTCGTATTCGTGGACACCGTCGATCAACTGCGGTGAACCCGTATCGCCGGCTGACCAGTCCGTCGGCAAGCAGTTGCCGTACGTGCCCCGCCACTCGGCAGCCCTGACCGGCCGCATCACTTGGCGCACCTGGAGTGTGCTCTACAAGTGGGCCTATTACTCGCGTCGATATACCATGTCGAGCAACGATATCACCCTGTCGGGGCGACTGCCTCAGTACTTCATGAACAACGTCAGCGTGCAGAAAGATTTCACTTTTCGCCCCGTTGATCTGCAGGTGAAAGTGGCTGTCAACAACCTCTTTAACGAGGATTACCTGTCGGTACTGTCGCGCCCCATGCCGGGTATCAACTTCGAGGTTTTTCTGACCGTTATACCCCGGTTATAGAAAGTTATCAACACGTTAACCTTTTTTGTGGAACAAATATTTGGTTGTTCCACGGTTTTTTATTTCCTTTGCATTCAGTACTTTTCGCGTAACATAATTCACCTGTATAATGGGTAAAATAATAGCTATAGCAAATCAGAAAGGTGGTGTGGGCAAGACTACCACCACCATCAACCTTGCCGCCTCGCTTGCTTTGGAAGGCAAGAAAGTGCTAATTATCGATGCAGACCCCCAGGCCAACGCCACTTCGGGCTACGGTATCGACCCCGCAAGCATGGACTCGTCCATATATGAATGTCTTGCAGACAATTATCCTCTCGACGGCAGTCAGGTAAAGACTTGTGTGGAGGGACTCGAACTCGTCGGCTCGCGCATCGACCTTGCCGGAGCTGAACTCGAACTCATCAACCGTACCGACCGCGAGCGTGTTCTCGGCAACCTGCTCGCTCCCGTCAAGGACAAGTACGACTACATCCTCATCGACTGTTCGCCGTCGTTAGGTCTGATCACCGTCAATGCTCTTACTGCAGCCGACTCGGTAATCATCCCCGTCCAGGCCGAGTACTTCGCCCTCGAAGGCATCAGCAAGCTGCTCAACACCATCCGCATCATCAAGTCGCGCCTCAACCCCGACCTCGAAATCGAAGGTTTCCTGCTTACCATGTACGACAGCCGACTCAAACTGGCTAACCAGATTTACGACGAGCTGAAAGGTCACTTCGGCGACATGGTGTTCGACACCGTCATCCCGCGAAACATCCGTCTTAGCGAGGCCCCAAGCCACGGCTTGCCCGCTATCCTCTACGACCCCGACAGCCGCGGCGCTACAAGCCATGTCATGCTTGCCCGCGAACTTATTCACAAGCACGGCAAGTAATCCCCCGCCGATAATCCATCAGAAGAAACCAATCAATCCCTAATCACCCCCCCCTGACTATGGCCATAAAAAGAAATGCGCTCGGCCGCGGCCTCGACTCGCTCATATCCATGGACGATGTGCCTGCGCGCGGATCGTCTGCCATCAACGACATACTGCTCGACCAGATACACCCTAATCCCGACCAGCCCCGTCGTAACTTCGACCCCGACGCCCTCGAGGAACTGTCGACGTCTATCCGCGAACTCGGCATCATCCAGCCCCTTTCGCTGCGTAAGGTCGGCCCCGACAGCTATCAGATCATAGCCGGCGAACGCCGCTTCCGCGCTGCCAAGATGGCCGGACTGGCTTCGGTGCCGGCATATATCCGTACAGCCAACGAGGCCGAATTGACAGAGATGGCTCTCATCGAGAACATACAGCGCGAGGACCTCAACGCCATCGAAATTGCCCTGACATTCAAGAAGCTCATCGACCAGTACAACCTGACCCAGGAACGTCTGAGTGAACGCATCGGCAAGAAACGCGCCACGATAGCCAACTTCCTGCGTCTGCTAAAACTCCCCGCTGAGGTACAGCTCGGTCTGCGCGACAAGCGTGTCGACATGGGTCACGCCCGAGCCCTGCTGACCATCGACAAGCCCGCACTGCAGCTCAAACTATACAACGAGATACTGCGCGACGGCCTGTCTGTGCGCAAAGTCGAGGAACTCGCCAAGGCATATCAGTCGGGCGAACTGCAACCCGGCAAGGCCAAGGCTAAGAAGGGTCGTCCGACGACTTCCGACTTCGACAGCCTCAAGAACCGTCTGTCGGCAACGTTCAACACCCGTGTTACCTTCACTTGCAACGAGTCGGGCAAGGGCAAAATCACTTTCCCCTTCAAGGACTCCGACCAACTGGCCGAACTAATCACTCTGTTTGACGCCATATCGGCCAAAAACTGACCATCGATAAGTGAAAATTCTTTACGAAATATCGTCGAAACTGTGCCGTCAGGCAGCCGTCGTACTGATGGCTGCGTGTGGCTTTGTCGCGGCGCGTGCCGACGAGCCCGAGGGCATTACGACAGTCGAACCCGACGGTTTCGCCACCGTTGAGGTGAATGACAGCCCCATTGTCGAGGCAGATTCGGTGGTGTGGAAACTTCCCACGGGCAAGTTTGACACCTACGATGTATGGATGGAGCGCGATGTCGAGTTCAACCCGACATCCACACGGCACGTGTTGGCGACGGGTTGAACTCGACAT
>CAZNGJ010000088.1:0-9989 GCA_964572615.1 uncultured Bacteroides sp. | reverse complement strand
TCAACTCCTACCGGCGTGTTCTCCGCCATTATTGCGAAGAATAAACCATTCACACTATTATGATTGACAAGGAAATAATCGAACAATTTAAGAATAAGATTCTTGACGGAGGCCAGTTGACCGAAGCCGAGGTGTATCAATTGGCAGAACTGAACGACAGCGAGGCGCTGCGTGCGGCTTCGGCCGAATTGACCCGACGCATCTGTCGCCCGCACTTCGAGTCGTGCTCCATCGTCAATGCCCGTTCGGGCAAATGCCCCGAAAACTGCAAGTGGTGCGCCCAGTCGGCCCACTTCTCAACCGGGTGCGAAACATACGATATGGTGGACGAAAAGACTTGCATGGAGGCGGCACACAACAATGCGCGGCGTGGTGTGGAGCGTTTTTCGCTTGTAGCCAGCGGTAAGGCCGTTAAGGGCAAAGCTCTTGCCGAGATATGCCGGTTGCTCAAGAAGGCAAAGGACGAAACGGGCATCAAGACGTGCGCTTCGCTCGGCCTCATGGACGAGGCTTCGCTGCAAGCGCTTAAGGAAGCCGGAGCTACCCGCTATCACTGCAATATCGAGACCGCCCCAAGCCACTTTGCGACCCTGTGCACAACCCACACCATGGAGGACAAGTTCCGAACCATCGAGGCAGCCCGTCGCGTGGGACTCGACATTTGCTCAGGCGGTATCATCGGCATGGGCGAAACTCGCCGTCAGCGTGCCGAATTTGCTCTTGCTCTGCGGCGTGCCAACCCGTGCTCGATTCCCCTCAATATCCTTGCACCCATCCCCGGCACTCCTCTCGAAAATATCGAACTGATCAGCTTTGACGAGATTCTCGACGCAATCGCCATTTTCCGTTTCACACACCCTGCCACCGAACTACGCTTTGCCGGCGGCCGTGCTCGTTTCACCGAAGAAGAACAGCTTCGCATGATGGAGGTTGGTATCAACGGCGGCATCGTGGGCACGCTCCTTACCACCACTGCCTCGGAATACGACGCCGACAAGGAGTTAGCCCGTCGTGCCGGTCTCAGTTTTTAATCCTGACTCATGGAAAAAATCACTGCCTCCATACGCAAAGCAATCCACAGTTTAAGCTCCGCGAAGGGCCGACGGGCTGAAGGTGCGTTTATGACCGAGCGCTCCAAGAACGTACTCGATCTGCTCGGTGGTCCCTTCACCCTGCGCTATCTTGTGGCGACCGCTGCATGGTTTGAAGCACACCCCGAGGTTAAGGTTCCTATCAGCAAGTGTCTGCAGGCCACTGCCGCAGATATGGAGCGCATGACATCGTTGTCAACGCCTTCCGACGTGATTACTGTATTCGACTTACCCTATACAACAGACACTCCGCCTGCTATCGAGCCGGACAAGCTGTATCTCGCACTCGACGGCATCCAGGACCCGGGCAACATGGGCACTATCGTGCGTCTGGCAGATTGGTTCGGGGTTGATACCATCCTTGCAGGGCAGTCAACGGTGGACATATTCAATCCCAAGTGCGTCATCTCAACCATGGGCTCGATAGCTCGCGTCAAAGTGACATACTGTGACCTGCCGGCAGTCCTGGGCGGAGCTGTGGCTGCACATATTCCCGTATGGGGGACCTTCCTTGATGGTGAGAATCTGTATGATTTGCCCACAGGCACTCTTACGACGGGAATAATCGTGATGGGCAATGAGGGCAACGGAATCTCGGCCAATGTGGCCAAAACTGTTACTAACCGACTATTCATACCACCCTATCCACCCGAGCGTAACGGTGCCGAATCGCTTAACGTGGCCATGGCTACTGCAATCACACTTGCTGAATTTCGTCGTCGGGCAACTCAATCTCAACATCCTTGACCTATGGCAAAAACAAAATATAAAACAGTATGGTATTGCCGCGAATGTGGCGCCGACTCGCCAAAATGGGAGGGGCGCTGTCCGTCGTGCGGTGCTTGGAATTCGATGACCGAGGAACGCGTAGCTGCCAAGACATCTCGCAGCCCGTCGCCCGTAGCTGCCCACGGCAAATCGCGTCCCGTGGCAGTAAGCCATATCGAAGCCGACAACGAAACGCGTATATCCATGCCCTCGGCTGAGTTGAACCGCGTTCTTGGTGGTGGACTCGTAGCCGGATCGATGGTGCTTGTTGGCGGCGAGCCGGGCATAGGCAAGTCGACTCTCGTTCTGCAAAACATCCTGGCCATCAAGTCGAAAACGGTGCTGTATGTCTCGGGTGAGGAAAGTGCGACTCAACTTAAGATGCGCGCCGACCGTATAGGCCGCGGCAGCGAGAATGTATTCATAGTCACCGAGACGTCACTTGAGAATATATTCGAGCATATCGAGGCAATCCGTCCGGGCATACTCATCATCGACTCCATCCAGACCATCGCTTCCGACGAGCTCGAGTCGGCCGCCGGTTCGGTTAGTCAGGTGCGCGAATGTGCCGCCCGGCTTCTCGCCTTTGCCAAGTCGACCTCGACACCTGTACTCGTCATCGGACACATCACCAAGGACGGTGCATTGGCAGGTCCTAAAGTCCTGGAGCACATAGTGGATGCGGTACTACAGTTCGAGGGAGACTCGAAGTATATGTACCGCATACTTCGCGCCATCAAAAACCGTTTCGGGAGCACCAACGAGATAGGCATCTACGAAATGTGTCAGCGAGGTCTGCGCGAAGTCTCCAACCCGTCGGAGATGCTGATTTCGTCCAACCAGGGTCAACTCTCCGGCATTGCACTCGGTGTCACCCTCGAAGGTATTCGTCCATTCATCATCGAGGCTCAGGCATTGGTCAGCACAGCCGCTTACGGTACGCCTCAACGTACCGTCACGGGATTCGATTCGAAACGACTGAACATGCTGCTTGCAGTTCTCGAAAAACGAGTCGGTTTCAAACTCGCGGCCAAGGACGTATTCCTCAACATAGCGGGAGGTCTTCGTGTCAATGACCCTGCACTCGACCTGCCCATTACCTGCGCCATCCTTTCGAGCAACGTCGACATGCCCATACCTGCAGGCTGGGCAATGACAGGCGAGGTTGGTCTATCCGGCGAGATTCGCCCCGTTACCAGACTCGAACAGCGCATTCGCGAGGCCGAGCGCCTCGGCCTTACCGACATCATCGTACCCAAAGACAACCTGAAAGGCGTTGACCGTGACGCCATTAAAATTAATATTCACGAAGTAAACCGAGTCGAGGAAGCATTCCGAACTCTTTTCGGTTAAAAACCAATTATCGATATGAACCGTAAAATATACACATTGTGCGCTGTTGCCCTGATGACGGGCGTAAACGCCATAGCGTCCGATAACAAGGGCGGTATCTCGACCGACCAAATGACGCGTATGCGTGACGGCTACCAACCAACAGCCGCGCAGAAAGCTCTGCGCAACGCTATGAATGTAGTCGATATCAATAAGTTGGCTGCGTCGGCCACAGTGAATACGCCCACCAACATGGACTTCACCTATAGAGTGCCGTCCAAGGGTATCACTGACCAGAAATCGTCGGGACGCTGCTGGCTCTTTACGGGCCTCAACGTGCTTCGCGGACAAGCCATCAACCAGTTTGACCTCGGGGAACTGAAACTGAGCCAGGTATATAACTTCTTCTACGACCAACTCGAGAAGAGCAACCTGTTCCTGCAGTCGGTAATCGATTCGGCACACAAACCATTCGACGATCGGCGCGTCGAATGGCTCTTCCACAATCCTCTAAGCGACGGCGGTCAGTTCACCGGAGTTAGCGACATCATAACCAAATACGGAGTGGTGCCTGCCGAAGTAATGCCCGAAACATATACCGCCAACCATACGTCGCAGTTCTCGCGTCTGTTGGGATGGAAGCTGAAAGAGTTTGGTCTCGAGTTGCGCAAGATGGCTGCCGACGGCACAACGTCCGAGGTCATTGAGCAACGCAAGGATGCTATGCTTGGCGACATCTTCAACATGCTCGCACAGGTGTACGGCGTGCCTCCCACACAATTCGAGTACACACTGAAAGATGCAAAGGGTAATGTCGTAGGTCAGAAGACATACACTCCGCAGGAGTTCTACAAGGATTTCTTCGGCAACAACCTGGTAGAGGATTATGTGATGATTATGAACGACCCTACCCGTCCTTATTATGCCATGTACGAGATAGATCTGGACCGCCATACATACGACGGCGAGAACTGGAAGTACCTCAACCTCCCCATGGACGAACTGAAAGCCATTGCCATCGAGAGCCTTAAGGACTCGGCTATGATGTATTTCAGCTGCGACGTCGGCAAGCAGTTCAACCGCGACAAGGGCACACTCGACCTGGACAACTTCGACTACGAGTCGTTGATGGGCACTACCTTCGGCATGGACAAGAAAGACCGCATCCTCACGGGCGCAAGTGGTTCGTCGCACGCCATGACACTTGTTGGCGTTGACCTCGACAAGGACGGCAAGCCGACACGCTGGCTCATCGAGAACAGTTGGGGCAACGGCGCCAACTCGGGTCATCTGATAGCCACCGACCCATGGATGGACGAATACATGTTCCGTCTCGTCGTGGACAAAAAGTATGTGCCCAAGAAGTACGAGAAGATGCTCAAACAGACAGCCACCATGTTGCCTCCATGGGACTACATGTTCTAATCGTTGAAGACCCCTATTCACTGCCTTGTTGAACGACGACGGCGACATAATCTCCGGATTCTGGAACAGTCAGGCGAGCGAAAGCCCGTTTGCCATCGACTTTGGTACCGCTAAACGGCTTGATCGCAGTGGGTCGACGTGCGATGCGTATGTGTGCACGGTACAGCGACGGCGTGTCTTCGTCAAAAGGCTCAAACCCGAATTTCGCAACAATCCGGTTTATCGCGCAGCATTCATCAAGGAGTACGACCTTGGTATATCGTTGAGTCATCCGTCGCTCCCTCATTATACAGGGATGGGCGACGATTATCTAGTGCTGGATTATATCGAGGGCGATACGTTAGCCGACCTGATCCGGCGGAACGACCCTCGGTTGCGAGACCGCGCCTTTGTACGGAAACTATTGTCGCAACTTATTGACGTGGTGGAATACCTGCATTTCCGTAACGTGATACACTGCGACATCAAAGCCGACAATATTATCGTGTCCCCTCACATTGATCGCCCTATTACCTTGATTGATCTCGACAAAGCCTACTCTCCGTGGCTGAATACCACGCACGGCAACTCGGCCAATTATGATTGCGATGGATGCGCTGACGGCGTTATTGATTTTCGAGGTATTGGCCTCATTGCGTCAAAACTAAACCAAAACAAAGTCGCCCGAGCCTGTCAATCAGACAATATGTCAACAGCCGCCGTCAGGGAGTCTTTGAAAACGAGCACCATCCGACTTTGGTTTCCGGCTATTATTTGTCTTGTCTTGCTTGGAATAGTTGCAATTTTAATAACACTACCGAAGAATGATACGGAGGACAATGTAAAGTCAAACCCTATTTCCACAAATATTTCTGACACAATCCCTACCGTTACTCAGGAGGAAATTACAGCAAAAGAGTCCCAAGCATCTGTGGGGAACGAAATGCAGAAAAACGCGGCGATGGAGCAAAAAGAAAACGAGTCGCTTACAGATTCTGATTGGCTGAATCAACTCGTGGCTTCGAAAATCGCCGTGCTCGATAGTGAGCGTGAACGTATTTACAGATTAATGTCAAGTGACTCTCTCAAGACTGAAACGGCAAATATGGAGTGGCTACGATACGCAGCAGCTGCGCGCGACATAAAGTACGAAATATATGAAGAGGCTAAGGCCCGGTATCCCGAAATACCTCAAGCCTTGGTTCAGCTAGATTTACATAATGTCGACCGGTGGCTCAAATGGACAGCTGATGATGATTCGCTTTACCGCGCATTGAACAGATACCGTAACGAACACGCTAACAGATAATTTCGACGCCGGTCAGACCTCCCTGAATTGCTGCGCGGTATGATCCGAGGTGCTTTTTGTCTCGCTCAACATCGCTGATCAACAGTTCGAATCCTACGTAAAACCCGGCAATCCTTAGCTTGTCTCCTTTAAGCAGCTTGCTGCCTTGCGATTTATTGACTATATAGAGGTTCTCACCTAAATAACTCAAAACCAATACTCGATTGGGTTGGTACATAATTCTGATTTGCTCACCAATCTCAAGGTCGTCAGAATCAATGTTTTCCACCGGACTGAAGTCAGAAATTTCACTGTCCTCCCCAATATCTTTCAACAAAATACTGTAGTTAGGATATCCCAGGTACTGGGCCAATATATCGAGCGATGAAGTACGGTTGCTTGCCGGGCCAATAACAAATCCTAACATCCGTTTGAGTGTGGTCGTGCTAAGTGCCTGACCTGTAGACTCGCGGATGTCCATGGCCAGTGCCTCGCACTGTTGCGGATACTGAATCGGCGATTTGAAGCGTTCTCGTATCATCGTTTTGATTTTATCACTTACCATAGTCTTGTTATTTTTGAGTACAAAGATAAAAGTTTTTGCTCAAATCACCTCAAAATAATCGTGTTCAGAGTGTTCAAATCCAAAGTGAACGAAATGAACAGTCCCGTATGAGGCCGAAAGAGAATTAACTGCTAAATTTGCAACAATCATAAGTCGCCATCGGAGTTACTAACTCTATAGCTAATATTGAACCAAGATTATAAAACACTAAAACCACAAAATCATTTTATGAAAAAATTACTTACAGCCGTTTTCGTTCTCAGCCTTTTAACAACGTTCTATACACATGCAAAAGGGCCGGTGTATCCAGAATATGGCCCCAAAAACGAGATTTTCGAACAAAACAACAAATACGGATTACGTAACGTTGCGACCAAGAAGATCACATTACCGGCAATTTATGATACAATCACGACTGAAATGTTCTCAATAGGCATCTTGAAGGATCGCGGCTTATTCGAAGAAAGCTATAAATTCAGTAAAGACGGACAAAACGGTCTATTCAGTGACGCATTAAGCAAAGTCATTCTGCCACTGGGTCCGTATACTAAGTTTGGTTATGACTATTATAAAAAAGAGGTACCGCATATTAAAGTCGTTTCCGAGTCCGGAGATGAATTTATTCTTACCGACGGTGGTGTAAAACTGAATGTCTATGTCGAGGAAACTCTTGTCGAAGATGTTGCTTATACATTTGAGCCCAAGGGAGCTTGCTTTACACCCAAATTATACAAGGGCTTTATTATTTCGAAAAACGACAAGTTGGGTTACATGGACAAATTCGGCAAGATGATCATTTCACCGAAATATGATGCATGGGTCCGTAGCGATATAGAGTATGGTATCCGAAAAATCTACGACAGATTAATATTCAAAAACTATAACAAGGCTAATACCGGGTTCACTCTTTACGTCTACTCTCTCAACGGAAGTCTGCTCGCATCAAAGTTCTTTTATAACGACCAGTCGCTTGCAATAAGAAAATTCCTCCAACGCTACTTCTAATTAACTCAATGTTTCATCGGTTTCATATTTTTGGTATTAATAATTTTTGTATATTTGCAAAATCAAATATTGAAAACATGAACCGATGAAACCTTACCTTTCAATAATCTTTTTTATAATATTTGGGCTGATTACAAACGCTCAAAAGACTTCCGACAACGATTTCGACAAACTCAGTGCAGACGACCAACAGAAGCTAATCAAAATGATTAACCTCGTTGATGAGGGATTAGCTACTATGGTAATAGAAGATTTCGATAATCTTGTCAACAAGTATCCAGACAACTATGGCCTTAAATATGAACGTGCTTTCGCATTGTACAAATTAGAACGCTACAGCGATATTGCAAAAGATGCGCGAACGATGTTGCAGCATAGCAATGCTTCAGAACGAGCCTTTCAATTAGTAGGTAATGCTTACGATATGAACGGTGATCGTGCAATGGCCGAAAAAACATACTTGGAAGGACTCAACCACTTTCCGAACAGTGGAGCACTGTATCTTGAGTTAGGCAATATTTACTTAAATGACGGACAATACAACAAAGCCCTCGAATTCTATAATAAAGGCATATTAGCTCAGCCGGATTTCGCATCGAATTACTACCGAGCCTCCAAACTATACATGGCCTCAGACGATTGACTGGTTTGGGGATTGATATACTCCGAAGTTGCAGTTTTGTTGGCACCATCCAATGATGAACGGCACACCGAAATGGCAGCACAGATTGTTAAATGTCTTAAGGAACATATTAACCTTGATTATGAGGGAGACCCGAAGTTGCAAGTAGATCTCGTTCCTTCACGTAATATGCAATTAGAGTCAGATTCCAAGAACGTTTATATTTCTTTTCCCGGGGTTTACGAAGGTTGTATTATGCAACCGCTTGTACCTATGTTGCTCAACAAAATTCCTTTCACTTGCAGTTTGCAACAACTTATTGAAATTAGAAAAGGCCAGATAGAAACTTATTACAAAGTCACTGACAATCTATACCAAAGTTCAATGTACCTGTTTGAATTTCAGAAACAGATCATCAATGCCGGACACTGGGATGCATACAATTATTTCTTGTTTATGGATAGTTTTCCTCAGGAGTTTGAAGAGTGGTATACGACCAACAAAGATTCATTTAATGCGTTCGTGGACTGGTATAATCAAGCACCTTTCACACTTGGCGACGGCCGATCAGTCGATCCTATGCAGATTTACCGTTCCTACAACGCAGTTGACCTGATGAAAGCCATCTTTATTCAGGCAAAACTGACCTCTGACCCTATAACTGATGATACTGAGGACTAATTTCCACCAAATAAGGCTATATCTTTACTTGCCAAACAAACTGTTTACGGTCAAGTCTTGTGTTGTGTTAACCGAACGGTTTGGATTGCGCAGGTCGTGGGATAGGAGCCAGTCGTAGATAAACTGTTTGAAGAGCAACTGCTCGTGTTGACGGTGGTCGAGTCCCTTGACGCGCGAATAGACTACTCGCGAACCATCGACAGCCCGGATGGCTTCGACCATATTGTCGGTGTGACGTATTGCACCCTCTCGGTCATTTAATCCCCGTATCACCCACAACGGAACCTTGCTGAGCGCGGCGGCGTTCGCCGGGCTCGTGGCGCCGGCAATGACTACAGCGGCCGCTATCCGGTCAGGATATTCCGCAACCAAGTCGGCAACCCCGTTAGCACCCATACTCATACCGATAGTAAAGATCCGGTTGGTGTCGATAGGGCACAACGCTAAAATGTGATCCACAACCCTCATGACGCGCTCGGCATCCCAACGGTCGCCTGTAGCCTGTGGCGCCACAACGTAGGCATCAACATCCATGCCGGAACCAATGGCATCCATAGTGCCGGAACGTTCAACAGCACCGAGATCACGACCGGCTGCCCGACGACTGTGCAGCGCGATGATAAGAGGCTTAAGCGTATCCGTACGCTCGGGCACAGCCAAAACGAAATCGTACCCACCATCCACCTCGCCTATATGCCGGTCAATGTTCATACGCGCCGAGACTTCTCCCGTCACAAAAAGCATTAATATAAAACAAGCTATGATTCTCATAATGTTGTAAAAAGTCATATTTGCAAAGATAGCAATTTCCCCACCTGAATCAAAACAATTACCCAATAATTTTGCCGAAGGTAGATTTATACGTTCTTCTTGAGAGTCAGATCCACAAGCAATACCGCATGCTCTTTTTCTCCTTGTGGAGCGTCTTTCGGACGCCACGCAACGATAAAACGAATTGTGGAATAAACCACTTTATATCCTTTAGAAAACCATCCTTGCAATTCGCCTTGCATCTTTAGCGACAGCTGAGCAACAACCGTATTACTACTCAATTCATACAGATAATTGTCTGCAAAACGAAGTGCCTGGCCTGCCCTGAGAACAAGAATATCCTTCTTCCTTGTTTTGAAGAAACCAAGGTTCACATCTTTATGAGACAACTGAAGCACAACCTCATCTGGCATCCCAAACTGATCTTGACATAAAAGATATTCATCAGCTGGCATACGGGTG
>CAZNGJ010000087.1:0-10082 GCA_964572615.1 uncultured Bacteroides sp. | reverse complement strand
GGGTCAACTACCAGGCCCGAATAATCGCGCCATTTGTCGGGATAACCGATTTTGACGGTGAAGGCTGCGAGTTTTTCGCGAGCCTTGGCCTTGGTTTCGGGGCTCATCCAAGTCAGGTTGTCGATGTGCTCGCCCAGTGCTTCCTGCAGGTTGTGAACGAGTTTGAGCATCTTCTCCTTGGATGTCGGAGGGAAGTATTTGGCGACATAGAGTTCGCCCAAGGCTTCGCCGAGCATGCCGTTGGGAACAGCGAGGGCGCGTTTCCAGCGAGGCTGAAGCTGCTGAACACCCGATTTCACCTTGGAAAACTCGAAACCGGCGTTGATGAAGTCATCGCTGAGATACGGAGCGGCCGAAGCGAGGTAACCGGCAGCGATATAGTCGCGGAGAGCCTCTTCGGACTCGTTGGCAATAAGATCGTTGATGGTAGCGAGCGACTTGGGTGCAGTTACGATAACAGTCTCAACCCCGTTGACGCCTTCGGCAGCCAGATATTTGCCGAGTCCGAGTGCGGGATACTGAGCGTCTATATCAACGAGCTTCATGGGGTTGTACATACCCATCGGGTCGCGGCTTTCCTCGCGTGTCTTTGCTGTTTGGGCTATTTCAGTCTCGATACGGATAGTGTTTTCCACCAGACGGTCTGCATCTTTATCGCTATAACCGGCGAGTTTGGCTATTGTCTTTAGATAGGTTTTGTAAGCCTCCAGAACCTTCTTTTCGCTCTCGCCCTCAACGACATAATAGTCGCGGTCGCCAAGACCGAGACCAGATTGGCCCCAGTACATGGTGTTCATGTTCGAATTCATCATGTCGGCTTCGACTTCGGCTGCGTAGAAAGCACCCACGCCCGGCAGTGTAGCCAGCATGGCGGGTACCTCGGCACGGGTTACGCTGTTGATTTTTGCCAAGTCAGCCTTGACGGGAGTAGCACCCTGCGCATTCAGCGTGATGCTGTCCATGCCCATTGCAAAGAGGTCACCGATTTTCTGAGCGTTGCTACCCTTTTCGGCCGTTTTGGGGTCGAGACCCATTACAAGGTCATATACCTGCTTACGATTCAACTCGCCAAGTTGGTCGAATGTGCCGTAGCGCGAGTATTCGGGAGTAAGTGGATTGGCTGCCATCCAGCCACCGCAGGCATACTGATAGAAGTCGACGCCCGGTTTTGTCGTTTCGTCAAGGTTCGCTTTGTCGACACCGTGGTTAGCGGCATCAACTGACGAAGCCATGCAGGACAGTGCAAATGCTGTCATTGTCAGTGTGATTTTTTTCATAATGATATATTTAGTTGTGTTTATTTTCAGTTGCTTTTTAATTCGTCGAGTTCCATCACGGCCAGTTCCCATAGACTCATTTCGTTTTCGAGAGCTTTGGTAGCGGCAGAATGTTCCTCGAATATCTGTTGTGACGAGTCGCCAGCCTCGATCCGTGCCAGTATTTCTGCAACGGCTGCTTCCTTTGCGGCAACTGCCGATTCGGCCTCTTTGACTTTCTTCTCGGCACGGCGCACAGCCTTTTCGCGTTCACGCTGTTCGGCATAGCTGAGTTTTCGTTGAGGTTGCGGCTTGGAATCTACAGCCTTTTCAGGCTGTTTCTCCGTAGTTTTGGTCTGCGATTTGGTAGGCGACTTTGTCAGTTCGAGTTGGTTGAGATTCTTGATCTTTTTCGTCTCGAGGAACTCGTAGATGCCGCCAAGACATTCGCGAACCTTACCACCGCCGAACTCGTAGACCTTGTCAACCAGTCCGTCGAGGAATTCGCGGTCGTGGCTGACCACGATAACCGTTCCGTTAAAGTCCTTGACAGCCTGTTTGAGAATGTCTTTAGTCTTCATGTCGAGGTGATTTGTCGGCTCGTCGAGGATGAGCAGATTGACCGGTTCAAGCAGGAGCCGCAGCATGGCAAGACGAGTCTTCTCGCCACCCGACAATACCTTGACCTTCTTGTCGCTTGCTTCGCCACCAAACATGAATGCGCCGAGTAAGTCGCGAATCTTAAGTCGGACATCACCGACGGCTACACGGTCGATGGTGTCAAAAACAGTAAGTTCGCCGTCCAGCAACTGTGCTTGGTTTTGAGCGAAATAACCGATTTTGACATTATGGCCTATCTTGAGGTTGCCGTCGAAAGGAATTTCGTTCATGATACACTTGACAAGCGTCGACTTGCCCTCGCCGTTCTTGCCGACAAAGGCTACCTTGTCGCCACGTTTAAGTGTGAAGTTGACATGCTCGAACACCTGATGGTCGCCGTAAGTCTTGCCGACCTCGTCGACTATGATAGGATAATCACCTGAGCGAGGAGCGGGCGGAAACTTAAGGTTAAGGCGGCTTGTGTCGACCTCGTCAACCTCGATGCGTTCCACTTTGGCCAGTTGCTTCATGCGGCTTTGCACCTGAACTGCCTTGGTCGCCTTGTAACGGAAGCGCTCAATGAATTCCTCCGTCTCGGCAATCATCTTCTGCTGATTCTGGTAGGCTCGCATCTGCTGCTCGACACGTTCCTTGCGCAACTCGACAAATTTTGAGTAATTGACCGCATAGTCGTAGATCTTGCCGCAGTTTATCTCGATGGTACGACGGGTTACGTTGTCGATAAACGCGCGGTCGTGGCTGATGAGTAAAACAGCCTTCGCTTTGGTCATAAGGAAGTTCTCGAGCCATTGTATCGACTCGATGTCAAGATGGTTGGTTGGCTCGTCAAGCAGTAGGACGTCGGGACGACGCAACAGAATCTTGGCCAACTCGATTCGCATACGCCAGCCACCGCTGAACTCCGAGGTGGGCCGGTTGAAATCCTCGCGCACGAAGCCTAAACCCATGAGGGTTTTCTCCATCTCGGCAACCGAATTCTCACTGTCGGCAATTGACAGACGATCGGTAAGATCGGTCATCTTTTCGATAAGAGCTTCGTATTCCTTGCTCTCATAGTCGGTGCGCTCGGCCAATTCGTTGTTGAGCCGTTCGAGCCGCTCCTTGAGTTTGTCGACATGCGAAAATGCCTTGGCCACTTCTTCAATAACGGTTACAGAGTCCGACAGCACCATTTGCTGTGGCAGATAGCCTATTGTGGTATCGTTGGAAACCGACACCGAACCCGAGGACGGCGACTGGAGGCCGTTGATTATTTTAAGTAAGGTCGTTTTGCCGGCACCATTCTTGCCGACAAGGGCAATCTTGTCCTTGTCGTTGATGACAAAACTGATGTTGTCAAACAGGCTCTTGGCGCTGAATTCGACCGATACGTTATTTATAGAGATCATTTATAGTAAATGTATTCTTTTCGATGTTTTCAGATTAGTGAATGTTTGCCGACAAATCGGGCTACGAGTCTACCGTCAGCATCTGTTGTCAGATGAATTGCGCGGTCGGTGAAGGCGACGTACGGCTCTTCGCGCACGAAACGCTCTACTCGGGCGCAGCCTGTGTCGTCTATAATGACTATTGCCAGTCCTACAGGATTGCCGTCGACGACCACATTACGGCTCAACCACTTCTCCACTATTGTCTTTGTGTTTGATGTTGAAGTAATTATATGCACGTTGACGGTACCGTTGGGGATAAAGTCGCGGCACAAGCGGTTTGCGCACCAAGCTCAGACTGTCCACGACCATGGGCATGCGGTTGATGTTCAGGTCTATCGAGCCGTTGATGCCGGTAAGTGTCTTGAGCGAATCGGCGAAGAACGTCATCTCGTGCCATCCGTCACCCGAGAAACGCGTGGTCAGGACTTCAATCGAACCGTCGGAATAAGCGGCCGACATCGTCCATGCCGGATAGCCGTTGACATTGCTGAATTTGCCTCGGATAGTAAACATATCGCCTTGTTTCCAGTCGTTGCCGGCAGGAAACTCAAAAACCAGTCGGCGTGAGGGTGATGTCGGCTTTACTATCATGAAGGCGGGGCGAGTCCAAAGGTTGACTGAATCACCTGTAATAGCTTCGGTCTTCCCGGCTGATACTTTCCCGGTGCCTGCTTCGGCGATGCGGTCACCGAGAATTTCAATGGTGCGGTCGTTTACGCGGTCATAGATATCGAGATGCGCGCCGTACCACATAAACGACGTGTCGAGTTGTTCGGGAGTGACGCCGTGTTTGGCCAAAATGGACTGTTTGAGCAACATACGTGCCGAATCGGTGGGATAATTGCCGAAGTTGGCCTCGACAACAGCTTCGCCAACATGGAGGTCGGCCATCAGCTCGGCCATATCATCAGGAGCGATGACATAATCGGGTACCTTTCGACATCCCTCCGCGACAAGCAATACGATTGCAAGGGCAATATATGTAACAACGGCTTTATTCACGGTCAGTGTTTTCGTTTATCCGGTTGGTCACCGCCCAAGTAGCGGTAATAACGTAGTAGCAGAATGGCGATACCTACGGTTATGGCAGCATCGGCAAAGTTGAATACCGGGTCGAAAAACGAGAAAGTTTCCCCTCCGATACCCGGCACCCAGTCAGGCCATACAAACGAGAACAGCGGAAAATAGAACATGTCGACCACCAGACCTCTGAACAGCCCCGAGTATCCCTCGCCCCACGGCACAAAGGTAGCCACGGCATCGGGCATAGGGTTGTCGAATATCTCGCCGTAGAACACGCAGTCCACGATATTGCCCGCTGCGCCGGCAGTAATCAACGCAATGGTGGCGATATAGCCTATCGGAGTTTTGGGATTACGAGATAGTTTGACCAGATACCAGATGAGGAACCCTACCACCAGTATGCGGAACAGAGTCAGGAAAATCTTGGGTCCGAACTCCATGCCGAAAGCCATTCCGTTGTTCTGGATAAACTTAAGGTGGAACCACGAGAATACCTCCATGTCTTCGCCCCAGTAGAACGAAGTCTTGACATATATTTTTATGGCTTGGTCGATGACTATCACCGCCAGGGCGATGATGACGGCCCACCATCCTTTGGGTATCTTCTTCAACATTTGTACGGTATGCACTATTTGTTTTTGGCGTCAATACTTAGCGTGGCGTGAGGTACGGCACGAAGTCTTTCCTTGGGTATAAGCTTGCCGGTCACACGGCAAATTCCGTAGGTCTTGTTTTCGATACGTACCAACGCCGCGCGCAGATGGCCGATAAATTTGCTTTGACGCTCAGCTAACTGGGCTGCCTCTTCCTTGTCACGCGAGCCGGCTCCGTCCTCAAGAACCTTGAAGGTGGGCGAGGTATCGGTAACGCCGTTATCGTCACTACCGGTGGCCACACCGTGCCAGTACTCGAACTCCTTGAGGGCTTTTTCGAGTTTGTCGTTTATGATGGCGCGGAACTCTTCGAGTTCTTCATCTGAATATCGGTCTTTCTCTGCCATAGCTTTTGGTGTTGAGAGTGTTAACGAGCTAAGAATTATCAAGCCTTGGTGATACCGAGACGTACGGTTGCACCGTCGAGGTCGAGTTCTTCAGCGCCCTCGGCAACAGTATCTAATAGAATTTCCTGGGCAAGTACCTGACCGGCGATATAATTATGATACTTTAATATAGCTTCGATCACATCAACGTCAGTAGCGTCAACAACGATATTGATACGGTCGGTGATCTCATAATCACGGCCTTTGCGGATGTTCTGGATACGGTTGACAAGTTCGCGAGCAAGACCTTCGAGTTTCAACTCGGGGTTAACTGTTACGTCAAGAGCCACGGTCACGTTGCCCTCGTTGGCTACGAGCCAACCGGGGATGTCTTCCGAAAGGACCTCGACATCAACCAATTCGATGCGAGCGGGCTCATCGGCGACAGTCACTTCCACATAACCGCTATTCTCAAGGTCGGAAATCTCCTTAGCGGTCATGGCTGCAACAGCGGCGGCGACAGCCTTCATGCGCTTGCCGAATTTCGGACCGAGTTTCTTGAAGTCGGGTTTGACGCGCTTGACGAGGGCGCCCTCGTCGTTGCTGACAATCTTCATGTCCTTGACATTGACTTCGCTAAGCACGAGGTCACGAATAGCCTCAAGTTGACGGCGGCGTGTTTCGTCACCCACTGGTATCATGATGGTCGACAGCGGTTGGCGAACCTTGATATTGACCTTACGACGCAGGGCGAGAACCATCGATGTGATAGTCTGAGCCAGTTTCATGCGCACTTCGAGGTCCGGGTCCATAGCTGCCTCGTTAGCCTCGGGAAACAGAGCCAAGTGAACCGATTCGGCAGCGTCGTCCATACCGGAATGAAGATCGCGATACAACTTGTCGGCATAGAAGGGCGAAATAGGAGCCATGAGGCGTGCTACGGTTTCGAGGCACTGATACAGAGTCTGATAGGCAGCCAGTTTGTCCTTGCTGAGGCCTCCACCCCAGAAACGCTTGCGGTTCAAGCGCACATACCAGTTGGAGAGATTGTCGTTGATAAACTCGCCGATGGCACGTGCTGCCTTGGTAGGTTCGTAGTCATCGAGATCCTCGGTGACTTCCTGAACGAGGGTGTTGAGCACCGAGATGATCCAACGGTCAATTTCGGGACGTTCATCCAGGGGAATCTGCGGCAGCGAAGCGTCGAAGCCGTCTACATTGGCATAGAGTGCGAAGAAGCTGTATGTGTTGTAGAGTGTAGCAAACATCTTGCGTGCCGACTCCTGAACACCTGCGGGATCAAACTTGAGGTTATCCCAAGGCGACGAATTGGAGATCATGTACCAACGTACGGGGTCAGCACCGAATTTCTCGAGGGTCTCGAAGGGATTGACGGCATTGCCGAGACGTTTTGACATCTTGTTGCCATCCTTGTCGAGCACAAGACCGTTAGAGATCACAGCTTTGTAAGCCACTGAATCGAACACCATACCGGCAATAGCGTGGAGAGTGAAGAACCAGCCACGAGTCTGGTCGACACCTTCGGCAATGAAATCAGCGGGGAAGTAATCGCCGTTTTCGACAGCCTCCTTGTTCTCAAACGGGTAGTGCATCTGGGCGTAAGGCATCGAACCCGAGTCAAACCAAACGTCGATAAGGTCGAGTTCGCGGTGCATCGGGCGGCCGTCTGCGCTGACGAGCACGATGTCGTCAACGTAAGGACGGTGGAGATCGATCTTCTCGTAGTTCTCCTTGCTGTAGTCACCGGGAACGAATCCTTTATCCTTGTATGGGTTCGACTTCATGACGCCGGCAGCCACGGCCTTTTCGATTTCGTTATACAGAGTTTCTACCGAGTCGATGCAGATAGCTTCCTTGCCGTCCTCGGTACGCCAGATAGGTAGCGGTGTGCCCCAATAGCGCGAGCGCGACAAGTTCCAGTCCTGGAGATTTTCGAGCCATTTACCGAACCGGCCGGTACCTGTTGTAGCAGGTTTCCACTTGATAGTCTTGTTTAGTTCAACGAGACGCTCGGCAGCCCGGGGAGTACGGATAAACCAGCTGTCAAGCGGGTAGTAAAGGACAGGCTTGTCTGTGCGCCAACAATGGGGATAGCTGTGAACATGCTTCTCGATTTTGAAAACCTTGTCGTTCTGCTTGAGATACATACAGATTTCAACATCGAGGGTCTCGTCGTTTTCGCTCTTAGTTGAGTCGTAGGCATTCTTGACATACTTACCCTGCCACTGCGAGTAGAGTTCGACATTAACATTCTCCTTGACGAAGTTCTCATCGAGAGCATCGATTGTATAGAACTTGCCGGTCAGGTCGACCATGGGGCGGATGTTGCCGTCTTTGTCAATAAGATGCAACGGCGGAATATTGTTGAGTTTGGACACACGAAGGTCGTCGGCACCGAAAGTGCCGGCGATGTGCACGATACCCGTACCGTCCTCGGTGGTCACATAGTCAGCCGGGATAACACGGAATGCGCCCTCGCCGGGATTTATCCAGGGAATGAGTTGCTTATACTTGATACCGACAAGATCAGCGCCTGTTACAGTGTCAACCACCTGCCAGGGGATAACCTTGTCGCCCTTCTTATATTCGTCGAGGGGCAATTCGGCTCCCTTGGGATTGAGCACCGAGTTGAGCAGAGCTTCGGCCACTACTATGGTTACAGGATTGCCCGAATAGGGATTGTAAGTGCGAACTACACAATACTTTATCGCCGGACCGACTGCGAGCGCAGTATTGCTTGGCAATGTCCAAGGTGTTGTTGTCCATGCCAGGAACACGGGAGTGCCCCACCCCTTCATGCTGTCTAAGGGGTCGACGGCTTCGAACTGGGCGATGCACGTTGTGTCCTTGACATCGCGGTAGCAACCGGGCTGGTTGAGCTCGTGCGACGACAAACCGGTACCCGCGGCAGGCGAGTACGGCTGAATGGTATAACCCTTGTAGAGATAATCCTTCTTATATAGTTGAGCGAGAAGCCACCACACCGATTCGATATAGCGGTTATCGTAAGTGATATACGGGTCGTTCATGTCCACCCAGTAGCCCATCGAGTTGGTCAGGTTTTCCCACTCCTTGGTGTACTTCATGACCTCGTGACGGCAAGCGGCATTGTATTCGTCAACCGAGATTTTCTTGCCGATGTCTTCCTTGGTGATACCTAAGGCCTTCTCCACACCCAATTCAACGGGCAGACCGTGAGTGTCCCAACCGGCTTTACGCTTGACGTGGAACCCTTTCATGGTTTTGTAGCGACAGAAAAGGTCCTTGATGGTGCGTGCCATCACGTGGTGGATGCCGGGCATACCGTTAGCCGACGGTGGACCCTCGAAAAATACGAACGAAGGCGCGCCGGTGCGAGCCTCTACGCTCTTTTCAAACAGATTGGATTTGTTCCAGTCGGCCAAAACCTCGCGATTGATATCTGCGAGGTTGAAACCTTGATATTCAGGAAACTTTTTCATGTCGGTTTATGAAAAGGTAAAATGTATTGTATAGTTGATTAATCAGACACGCAAAGTTACGAAAAAAATTGCCGTTGGCAAAATCCCAAAGGTTATGTAGCAGCAAAGGAGCATCCTCTACTCTAAGAGAATGCTCCTTTATATTACTAATAAATGTTATGTGGCCTTAATTTGAGAATACCAGCTGGTCGTCCTTGACGTCGATAACTATAGGTCTTTCCTTGTCGACCTTCATGGCCAGGATGTCTTTCGACAGACGGTTAAGCACCTGACGGTGGATAACACGCTTTACGGGACGTGCACCGAACTCGGGATCGAAGCCTTCGTCGGCAAGGTAGCTGAGGGCTGCGGGAGTTACCTGCAACTGTACCCCGTTGCGTGACAGCATCTTCTGAACACTCTTGATCTGCAGACCAACGATTTCCTCGATTTCGGCGCGGTTCAGCGGGGTGAACATGATGATCTCGTCGATACGGTTGAGGAACTCGGGGCGGATTGTAGTCTTGAGCATTTCGAGTACCTGTTCCTTGGTCTTCTCGGTGATCTCCTCCTTGTTATCATCGGTCATCTTGGCAAAGTTGTCGCGGATAACAGACGAACCCATGTTGGAGGTCATGATGATGATCGTGTTCTTGAAATTGACCAAGCGACCCTTGTTGTCGGTCAGATGGCCGTCGTCAAGTACCTGTAACAAGATATTGAACACATCGGGGTGAGCTTTCTCGATTTCGTCGAACAGAACTACCGAATACGGTTTGCGTCGAACGGCCTCGGTGAGCTGACCGCCTTCGTCGTATCCAACATATCCGGGAGGCGCTCCAACGAGACGACTCACAGCGTGTTTCTCCTGGTATTCACTCATGTCGATACGGGTCATCATGTTCTCGTCATCAAAGAGGTACTCCGCGAGAGCCTTTGCGAGTTCGGTCTTACCGACACCGGTGGTACCGAGGAAGATGAACGAACCGATAGGACGTTTGGGGTCGTTAAGGCCGGCGCGGCTGCGGCGTACGGCATCGGCTATGGCGCTGATGGCTTCTTCCTGACCGACTACGCGACTGTGTAGTTCTTCTTCGAGGTGGAGCAGTTTCTCCTTCTCGCTCTGAACCATCTTGTTGACGGGGATACCGGTCCAACGGCTGACAACATCGGCTATGTCTTCGGCATCAACTTCCTCCTTGATGAGCGATTTCTCGCCTTGCATCATCTTGAGCTGCTCCTGAATGGTAGCGTTCTCGTCCTCCTTCTGCTTGATGCGCGAGTAACGGATTTCGGCAACCTTGCCATAGTC
>CAZNGJ010000086.1:0-10678 GCA_964572615.1 uncultured Bacteroides sp. | reverse complement strand
CCTACACCAACGGCACCGCCGAAGCCCTCTTCGCCACCGGCATCTGCCTCCCCGCCGGCCCATACGTCACCGACACCCACCTCCGCCACATCACCGACACAATTAAAGCCTCTTTTGACATCTAACAATCAAATTTCCGATTCGTGGAGTTGAGTTGGATAAAACAAGGCAATGGACAAAAAGGATGACTGGCCTCCTGACTTTGACAATGGGGCAAAACGGTTTTATTGATGTAGATATAGTGCGAGTAATCGTTCGACAGCGGTATTAAGTACTTTTCGACTATAAGTCAAACCATCTTCGAGCGTAATCGTTCCAGTCAAAAAAGTTTTGGCAATGTCAAGAACTTTATAAAACACTGAGTTTCATCCCAAGTAGCTGTAGCAAACTCTCAAGCTCTTTATAAAGTTTATAGAATACCAAAAACTGGCTTAATCTGTAGACCGGCGGCTTCGACAAGCTGTCGGTCTTTCCGTTTGCCCGACATGGGCATAGTCTAAGGGGTGGGAGTCCCGAACGCGGCCTAATAGTGGCAAGCGTATATCAAAAGACAAGCTGCCAATGGCAACATTGAGTGTGAAGGGAGTTAGCGGCAAAACAAAGGACTGATGTACGGAATATTGATTTCAAAGCGCTTGCTCGTGGATAAGACTGCAGATGAAGTCAAACACCTCAATAGCAGACGGATAATACATGTTGTTTTATATTAGTTATTAAGGTTTATTGAAGACCGCGAGAGGGTTGTTGAAATCGCGGTAACAGTTCGCGTGACCATAGCTGAGTAATTCACAAACAGAGGGGGTGCTGATTATGCACATAGCCATAAACATGTATTTGGATTTCTTCATTGGATGTGCTTATTTTCCGGTGCCAAAGCGGGAGGTATCGATTCCGGGGTCGTTCTTGGGCTTGAAGCCGTTGAAGCGCCAGATGAATGTGAGTTTGAAGTTGTGGGTCATATCATGCACTTTCATTCGGTAATCTTGGCCGGCATGGTTGATGGTCATTGTCGGCGACCAGCGGTTGAATATGTCGTTGGCTTGCAGGTTGAGTTCACAACTTCGTTTATTGCCGAATTGCCATTTTACGCCCGCATCAACTTTCCATATACTTGAAAGATCGGCAAGTCCCTGAATCGACGGGGAGATGTATGTGAAGTCGACTGATAGGGCAATAGGACAATTCCGGCTGAATCTGAATGAGTTGTTCAATTCGCCATAGAATATCCATTTTTTGTTGTCAAAACTTATGTCGTGGAATCGGTCCGCTTTCTCCCTTTGGTTGAATACGTTGGCTGTTGCTGTGGCATCCCAAATGTTGCCGACATTGAACGGTACGTTCAGATTCAGGCCGACCACTCTCTTGTAGTTCATATTGATGGTCTGATATATAAGGCTCAAATCATCGGGAGACTGATAAGGAAGTTGCACTGTGGCTTTGTCGGCATACTGCACATAAAGCGTTGCCACATATTTTTGCTTGAAGATGTAGCTGAACTGCCCGGCATAGTTGAGATAAGGCTGTAATGCCGGATTTCCCAACACTTTTGAATAGGGATTGATATGTGATGTGCCGTTACGCAGTTCCCAATACGATGGATAGACGCGTACGGTCGAGAGGTTCAACTGGAGGATGCTTTTTGGTGTCTTGTAGTAGGTTGCACCGAGTTGGGGAATGAAATTCCAATTGTGCTGATAGTCGTTGTGATAATATTCTCCTTTTGCCGACGCATTGAACGACAATCCCCAATCGAATGTGCGCTGCAATCCGATGTAGGCATCCGCGACGTCCTCTGATTTTGTGCCGGAGAAGCCCTCAGATTCCTCGGCCGGGTAAGCCAGTTGTGAACTGCTATCATCAGAACGCTGATACTCGACGCCATAGTTGAGTTGCCATTTGCCAAGCTGCTGCTGTCGGTCAAGATATAAGTGCCAACGGTTGATGTGCTGCTTGTTCAACTCAGCAAGTATGTATTCACGTCCTTGTGAAAGCGACTGGTCGCGTTGCTCTCCATAATATGCGTAGTCTCCTCCGGCTATCATACCGAAGGACGCTGTGTACCGCAGTGCTATATTATGATAATTGATTGGACCGTCGTATGTATAGTTGTTGACGAAACTGCCGAGTGTGCCGTCGGAAAGGCTCCGGCCCTTAGCCGACGATGAAATCTGCCCGTTGTAGGTCAGTCGTAGTCTTTTATAAGTTGCGGCGGCATAGATGGTGTTGCTCCAACTCTCCGATATACGGCGCATATCATCTTCAATCATTAACCTCTGCCCATTAAACAGGTGATTGGAGTTGGTCTCCTCGTTGTTCCATGTTTTCGAACGGGACAACCCATAATTGAGGTCAAATGTCCAATCTTTGGCAGAGTAAGTGGCCGCGAGCCCACCTCCGTAAGACCCATAATGCGCTTGATTGTACCCGGCTCGGATTTGTCCTTGCAGGCCGTCGAGAGGCGCGGGCGTTTTCAGCACCACATTAATTACCGCACCGTTTATGTGATATTTTGCTGGAGCGGTGTACATTACCTCTACCGTTTTCATCCTGTCAACGGGTGTTGTGTAAAGCAGTTGATACAGATTTTGCAATGGCATATTTGTCGGTTCGCCATTGAGGATGATGGTTACATCTGAGGCGCCCGCAAGACCAATCATGCCATTGTTGTTGACCACGCCGGGGAGATAGCCGAGGGCTTCCAAGATATTAGAAACAGGCTTATCCTTTACGATACCCGGAAGGTCGACGACCATAATGCCGTCCTGACCCTTGATTTGCGGCTTTTCGCCTTTGACTATAACTTCATTGAGTTCTTTGACTTCAATGCTATCCGGGATTTCACACTCTGCTACCATAGAATTGACAGTAGTCAGAGCAATAGATATGACAAAAATTCGCTTCATAGCCGAGGTATTATTGTTACGGTGCAAAGTTAAAACTAAACCTGCCTCCAATCATCATGTCCGACCTTATTTAGTCTTAAGTATTCCCTTAGTTAGTCTTAAATCTGCAATGCACTGATAGGCAGAACGAAAGATTATTAGTACCTTTGCGCATGAAAAAGTTTAGACTCAACTCCATAATCTTCATATCTGCCATTGTGGTGATATTTGGCTGCAATGTCTTTTATCTCGTCCGACTGTATGAATCAATCAGGAAAAATGTTGAACGAGACGTAATGGCGGCTATGACCGATGCTGACATTGACGACCTCATGGTGCGAGCCGGCAGAGCACAAGGTTTAGCGTCCAACTTTGCCATGCAGGAAGAAGTTGATTCCAAGGCTCCTAGAAAAGCAGAGGCTTCGACATATAGGGACGAGAACGGACAGCTCATATCCGTAAGGACAGAGGCCGATGGTACAGTCGTTGAAGAAAAGGCCATGTTAGCCGAAGAAGCACCATACTCCAATCAGATGATAGATGCGATGAGCAAGCAATTCCATACCATCATGGATAAATATATAGGCTTCGATATGGAGGTTATGGACAGCGTATTAAATGTACATCTATCGCGTAGATATATTTACCCGGAATTTGTGGCAGTGGAAGTCGTTAACGGAAAAGATTCCGTGCTATTCAGCAATCCAAAAATTCCAAGTCATTCGGGATATGATACGTTCAGGATTATCATCAATCCGAACGAAGATGTCTATTATAAAGCGTATATTACTCCACTGACCCGCCATATCCTGTCTCAGATGAAGGGTGTGATCGTCACGACATTACTTCTTATGATTGCCTTTGCCGCAGCATTCCGGTACCTGTTTCGCACTGTCTCCCGACTGCGTACCATCGAGGAAATGAAAGATGATTTTGTCAGTAACATGACCCACGAGCTGAAAACGCCAATCTCAATAGCCTATTCCGCAAACGATGCTTTGCTCAATTACGACACCACTAATGATGCGGAGAAGAAAACGGCGTATCTCACAATAGCTGTCAATCAGTTGAAACGCCTTGGCGAACTTGTGGAGAATATACTCGCCATGAGCATGGAACGCAGAAAAACGATGACCCTTAAACCGGAAAGAATAGATTTGCCGGCGCTTGTCGATGAGATAGCGGAAGCACAGCGAATGAGGCGCGACAAGGATATCTCCATCGACGTTCAGTCAGTGGGAGAAGTGGCTGTAACAGCCGACAGATCACATCTCTCAAACGTGCTGAACAATCTGATTGACAATGCAATCAAATATTCCGGTGAATCAGTGGCAATCGACATAAAGATAAACGCCGACAGCATTGTGGTTGCGGATAATGGCATCGGCATCCCCATGAAGAGTCTGCCATATATCTTTGATAAATTCTACCGAGTGCCGCATGGCAACCGACAGGATGTGCGCGGCTATGGAATAGGCCTGTATTATGTGAAGCACATTCTTGAAAAGATGGATTGGAGCATATATGTCAAGAGCCGGGAGGGCCAAGGCTCGGTATTCACCATTAAATTCGATAGACATGAAGGCCAAGATACTTTTCATTGAGGACGAGCGCGACCTTTCGCTCATAGTCTGCGATACACTGCGCCAGCAGAACTATGAGGTAGTAGCAGCGTACGACGGCATTGAAGGACTCGCCAAATATAAGACAGACGGAGCCGACCTTATTGTCGCCGATGTGATGATGCCACGGCTCGACGGTTTCGCGATGGCTAAGGAAATACGGCGCATCTCCGCCAGTGTACCCATTATCTTTCTGACCGCCAAAAGCACGATAGACGATGTAGAGGAAGGTTTCGACATCGGAGCCAATGATTATCTCAAAAAGCCGTTTGAACTTCGCGAACTCCTTGTAAGGATAAAGGCCCTTCTGCGTAATAAGGCGAACGGCAATCCTGAGAACAACGTATATTCAGTCGGCGGGTACATATTCAATGCCACAACCCAACTGCTGATATTCAATGATAAAGAGCTGACAATATCAAATATCGAGGCACGAATATTGGAAAGATTAGCCTCAAACATAGGCAAAACCGTCGATGCCTCCGAACTGATGATCGCCGTATGGGGGCGCGACGAGTTCAGCAACCGCAACTCCCTCCACGGATATATTCACAAACTCCGCCGTGCCCTCCGCAACGACCCATCCATCAGCATCATCAACCAACGAGGCTTCGGCTACATGCTCACCGTCAAAACATAAAAAGTATTCATACGAGGTGTGAAGAGCACCCCAAAAGTTTTGTGTCCAACTTTTGGGGTGCTCTTCAGGGCAAGGGAGGGAGGTGTAGGTTGTAGCTTGTAGTTTTTGGGGTTAGTCAGTGAAGGTGAGTTTGCCGGAGACGATGTCGTCGGTCATGCCTTCGTATGGGGCTTGGGAGATAACCTTCTCGTTGTTGATTCCTTCGTTCTTGCTATAGAAGATGTCGCCGAATTCGGGTACGACATACTTGGGATAGTTCTCGTATTTGTCCCGGCTTGCTTCCATCAATGGTATATTGTCATTTTGATAACATACTGTGATTTCGGGGTGTTCCTGAACCCATTTGGGGAAGAAGATGACGCCATGGAGTTTGTTCTGTCCGGGCATAAAGTTAAGGCTGACGTCGGTACCGGTAGGTTCGGTCCAGGAGATCTTGTAGACGTCGTCGGCGAGTTTGACGATGTCGGCTTTCTGGTCGCGTACCCAGCGACCGCCTACCATGCCGCTGTGGATGCGGTAGTCGACGGTGTTTTCGTTCTTTACGTAAAGTTCGTATACCCAGCCATTTGCGTAGGTGTAAATAAAGTGTGATCCGATGAATTTGTCCATATCGTGTGTGTTTTTTTAATTAGTTATTTTGTTTCAAATTACATAATTAAAACGTACGATTCGGACTGTGTGATTGTGCTGTGCAGTTCAATATAATGTACTGTACAGCTCAACGGGCGGTCCTTGTTGCGGTAGGTGTTTCGCCGAAGCGTTGGCGGTATCGTCGCGAGAAGTGGGAGAAGTTCTTGAAGCCGACACGTTGCATAACTTCATAGACGGACCAATCTGTGGTGGGGAACAGTCGTCGGGCCTCGCGCAGACGTCGTTCGATCAGCCAGTTGCGCGGTGACAGATAGGTCAGGCGGGCGAAGTCGCGTTTGAAGGTCGCCAGGCTTCGGCCGGTGTAGGCAGCCATGTCGTCGACGGTAAGGTCGTATCGGTAGTTGTGCTCGAGGAAATCCATGATGTCGAGGCGCCACTCGCCGTTAAAGTCGAACAGCGACTCGTAGAGGGCTGCGTCGACGAGCAACAGCATGCGGATAGCTTCGAGCACCTTGATACGGAGCCAGTGGTGCTCAGGGGTCTGGGCACGCTGCCAATAAGGTTTGAAGGAGTCAAACAGGCTGGTGAGCAGCGACGAGCGGTGTAATACCCGGTGGATACTCTTGCTTGGCTCGACGAGGGTCGGCAGGTCGTCGTGATGTAGGGTCTTGAAATAGTCGAAGAGTATCTGACGGGGCAGCGACAGGATGACTGACACCGGGGTCGCGGCGCTCGGCTCGTCGCTGTTGACGAGGGACACGACGTGACCCTTGCGCACGAACAGACATTCCCCCTTGTCGAGCGAAGCCGCCGGCGCGTAGTCGACCATGATGTCGAAATGTCCTTCGGCAATGTATATCAGGGTGTTATCAGCAGCGTGATACAAGCACGCGTCGCCATGCTGATGGTGTCGCACCTGGAACATCCCTTGTCCTTCAACAACATTCATACCACTAACCTTGTAGTTTGTACTTCGTAGTTTGTAGTTCGTACTTCGTAGCTCTTAGTTAAAATCAGAAGGTGAACATCGCGCTGACATTGGCTCGCTGCGCGCAGCGGCGCTCGCCGGAGAAGTTGCGGCGCGTACCCCAGTCGAACTCGGTGGCTACGGTGAAGCGTGGTGTTATGCTCCAGAAGACGTTGGCGCACGCAAATATGCCGTATTTATACTCGTCGGGGGCGGCCACGCGGGGCAGCAAACGAGTCTGGCTGACCGAAACGCTGGCAAAGAGTTCGGGGCGGAAGTTGTATTGCAGGCCGAGGCACCAGCCAAGCGAGCGGGGTGCATACAGGGATCCTTCGGTGTCGGGGGTTGGCAGCAGGTCGTACATGCCCAGCATGAGGTCACCCCCAAGGCTGCCGTAGCCCTGACCATAGTTGGCTGTCAGATAGGTGGTGAGGCGTCGACCGGGGTGTGCCACGCCGCTCAGCTGAAGACCATATCCGGCGACGGTGTGCGTCTTGCCGGCCTTGAGATCAAGGTAGGACAACGAGCGCACGATGCCACTGATGCGGATGTGCTGACCGCGTGCCCACTGGTATTGGAAGAAGGCCGAAGCGTCGGGCAACCATGACGAAGCCGAACGGGTGGTCGTGTTGGTGACATCGATGGCCGTGGACGGCGTTTCGACTGAGACAGCGCCGTACCATTTGCTGTTCCACGAGTGCATATAACGCACTAACACCGAGGTGGCCGAGAACTTGTTGTTGGCGCCGGCGGCATCGAGGACGGGTGCCTGCGCTGCGGGGTCGGAGAATGTGCTGGTGGCATAGCCGAGTGTCCAGTCGCCAATGTTGGCGTAAGCCTTCTTGAGGCGGAAGTCGAGGCCCTGGTAGCCGGTGAAGTCGGCCTCGATGTACAGTTGGTATTTGCCGATAATTTTGTTGTAGCCCAAAGCGCGCAGGAACACGTAAGTGCCTGATGGCGTGGTGCCGAAGTGGCGCATGTTGGCAGGATTGGCCGGAATGGGAATCTGGATGGGTGCGAACATGGTATTGGGCATGGCGCCACCCCAGTCGTAGTAGGCGCGCATGCGGACGGCGCCGCCCAGTCCGAGCGAAAGATTGGCCTCCTTGCTGATAAACATGAAGTAGGGGGCGTCCGGGTCGCGGAAGTGCTTGAACTGGTCGTAGTAGAAGGACGTGATTTCCTGACGGATAGAATCTACGTCAGCCTTACGCTGTTCAGCACTCTCGGGTTTGGAGTCTAACCACACTATCTTGTTTGATTCAACCTTGGCGGCTATCTGGTCGTCAACAAGGCTCTGGCTGAGGGCCATAGGGACTGCGAACAACATCGCAGCCCAGGAGAAAAGTACCTTAACGCGCATTATATGATATATTTATGAAGTCGTAGTTTCGGTTCACCGACGCAGGAGATTGCCACTCTGGTTGCCGGAGTTTTTCTGCAGGCCACCCGACCCGCCGGGGAAGCCGAAGCCTGAGTTGTTGCGGTTGCGGTCGTTGCGGTTGATGGGATTGCCCCATTCGTCGGTCTCTTCTTCGTCCTCAGCTCCGGGCGCGGTTTCGCCTTTCTTGAGTTTGGGCTTGTTTTTCAGGATGGCGTACGGCTTCTGCACGTCGAGTGGTGTGGCATAGACATCCCACGTCAAGTCGACGTCCCAGTTGGCGCGCGCCTCTATCTTCTTGGGATAATATGCAACCTCTTCGGGCTGAATTTTGGCCGAGACAGTGCCGGTGGTCCACTCGCCGTCGCCGTTGTCATCGAAGTACATACGGGCGTAGTATGTTCCGGGGCTGACATACTGCATCACAGCACGCCCTGTGGCATCGGCACGGGCAGTGCGAAGCACCTTGTCGGACGAGTCGAGCAGCTCGACGATGGCCGTTGTATCTGCGGGCGCGAGATTGAATTTCAGCGTGGAATATTCGTCAAGGTTGCGGACGGTAAACTCGTGTGTAAACTGCTTGGCGGAATTGCCGTAGACGTCGATGAATGCCGCCGAGTCGGCCTCGAACTTGTACTTGGTGGCGGGTTCGGGGCGGAAGTCGAGTTGCCGTCGCAGCACGGGCGATGCGGGCGACGCGACAAGGGGTCCGGCGGGGAGTGGCTGCCACACGGTATCGACAGCCATGGAGAAGCGCACTTTGGTGGTGTCAATCACGGCCCACGGCGTGGTCGACTCGAGAATCAGGGGGTTGTAGACTTCGTGGGTAGTGCCCGTGACGGGGCGCAACTGCATGAACACGGGTGGCTCGGGGATTGTATCGGCGCCCTTTTCGCGCAGTTTGGCTTGCTCCTTGGCTTTCTTCAACTCGGCCGACGACGGACGGTAGAACATGCGGAGGGTGTCGGTGTACATCACCACATTCTCCAGACTGTCGGTGCGGGGGTAAGTCACGGCCAGCGACAGCGAGTCGGTGGCAATGACGCGGGGGTCGGTTATCCACCATGTCACGGTGTCGTTGCCTGTCGACGGGTCGACGATGGCCACATCCTCCCACCGGAGTCCGGCCAGAGCGGGCGTATTGACAATCTCGGCGCGGGGCATCGAGTCGTGTGGGGCCGACAGGATGATATTGGCACGGTTGCGAGCGGGGCGCGAACTGTCCTTCAGGTAGTGCTGGGTGTAGTCTTCGTTGAACCATGTCAGCAGTATGTCGGCGGGCAGGTAGGCAACGCCGGGGCGGGTGGCGATAGAATCGGCGCCGGTCGCGTCGCGCAGGGTGTCGTTGACCATGATATGCTCAACCGTCGGCACAACGGGCGTATCGAAAAAGGCCACACCCTCCGAGCGGTCCCAGCGGTTGTCGCGATTGACATCGTTGATGGCGAATACGCGGTAGCTGCCCTCCTTGAGGCCGCGCACCGTGAACTGGCCGCGGCTGTTGGTGCGCGTCACGCGTTCCAGCGGCAGCGTCGTAATGGCCGAGTCGGCCAGGTTGGAGTACACACCCACCAACACTCCCTGCGCCGGTTCGAGTGTGCGCCCCTCGACCAATACGCCCGATATGCGGAGCGAGTCGATGGTGTCGCCCGTCGAGAAGTCGAGCGCAAAGCCATCGAGGATGTTGCCCTCGTTGAGGTCCTTGATGGCGTCGCCGAAGTCGATGGTATAGGTGGTGTTTTCGAGCAGCGTGTCGCGCAGTTCGACGGTAACTCGCTTGCCCAACGAGCGCACCACAGGCGTAGTCTTCTGCGACGGTGACACAATCACCTTGTTGAAGGCGTCTTCGAGCTGGATATTCTCGTCGAAAAACAAGTCGAGGCGCTTGCGGTCAACGTTGGTCGAGCCGGGCGCGGGGTTGGAGCGCACGAACACCGGGGGTAGCTCGTCGCGCGGCCCTCCTTCGGGCCGACCAATCGACGCGCACCCGGCCAGGATAGCCGCCGCAACAATCCACACGATATGGCGTAACGCCGCCAAACTGCTCATCGATCCATTCATGCCACAAAGTTAGCAAAAACTTCCGAATTAACTACAAACTACGAGGTACGAAGTACGAACTACGAGGTATGGCCCCACCCCCGCCCTCCCCAAAAGGGTGCGAAAAAAGCGGTTTGTGGGGGCCACAAACCGCTTTCGGCTATCTTAAACTAAATAGGGGTCGGGGGAGATTACTTGTTGATTTCGACCATCTTGGCGATGAGGTCGAGAACCTTGTTGGAGTAACCGATTTCGTTGTCGTACCACGATACAACCTTAACGAAGGTGGGAGTCAAGTAAACACCTGCGTTGGCGTCGAAGATCGAGGTGAGGGGGCAGCCGAGGAAGTCGCTCGATACAACTGCGTCTTCGGTGTAGCCGAGTACGCCCTTGAGTTCGCCTTCGGCAGCTTCCTTCATGGCAGCGCAGATTTCTTCCTTGGTGGCGGGCTTGGCGAGGTTTACGGTCAGGTCAACAACAGATACGTCGAGGGTGGGGACACGCATCGAGATACCGGTCAGTTTGCCGTTGAGTTCGGGGATAACTTTGCCTACA
>CAZNGJ010000085.1:0-10703 GCA_964572615.1 uncultured Bacteroides sp. | reverse complement strand
CGGCGGCGATGGACACGGCCACAAGGTCGAGCATCCCCTCGAGCTCGGCTGTTCCCAAACCGTTGGAAATCGAGAAGGCTTGCATCAGCTTGTAGCCCACGCCGCACCCCGACAGGTGTGTGCAGGGGTAGGTGGTGCCTTCGAGCTTTGGGTTGAGGATAGCCGCAGCGGGCGGCAGCTCATCGTCGGGCACATGGTGGTCGCAGATAATGAAGTCGATGCCAAGGCTCTTGGCATACTTGATCTCCTCGATAGCCTTGATACCGCAATCGAGGATGATGATGAGTTTTACGCCTGCTGCCGCGGCCTCGTCGATAGTCTTCATCGAGATGCCGTAGCCCTGGTCGTAACGGGTCGGAATCGCGAACTCTATCTCGCTGTAGTAGTTGCGGAGATAGCGGTACACGAGCGCAACGGCTGTAATGCCGTCAACATCATAGTCGCCATAGACCATGATGCGTTCTTTCGCCCCCATGGCGAAGTTGATACGGTCCACCGCCTTATCCATATCGGGCATAAGGAACGGGTCGTGGAGATCGCGCAACGAGGGATGAAAGAATTTTTCAGCCTCGGGAATGGAGCGGATGCCACGTTGGACGAGTAACTCGCTGATAGGTTCGACCTTATTGAAGCGTCGGGCCAAATCGTTTTCGAGTTTCTGTTCTTCGGGTGTTAGGGGTAGATAGTTCCATCTACTGCTTGTCATTTATATGGTTTTTTATTATTTTTTCAGTCGCGGGGACGCCCGTCAGGGCATCGGTGGGGGGAAGGAAAGAGAGGGGAGAGAGACTCGAGGACATATCAGTCCGACTGCTGCGGCGGCCTTCTGCCGCACACAATGCAAAGATAACAAAAAAGCCGCATACGGATATGCGGCTTTAACGTTCTTTTGCAAATATTAGTATAAAAAGATGCTCAGCAGGATGCCCCCGAAAAAGAGGATGGCGCCAATCCAGGTGGCGATACGGGCCGATTTGATTTTTGCCGCCGGCACGGGCGCAAAGCTGTTTTGTGCGCCACGGAGTCGGCTTACTCCGAACAGCCATACGAAAAATCCGATGGCGAATAGCACGATGCCGATGTAGACAAATGTGTTCATAGTATTGTAGTTTGAGAGTTAAGAATAAAAGAATAAAGGTTGAAGGAAAAGAGTTGTATATCAGTCGGGTTCGACTGCGTCGGGTGCCTCGCCGTGGGGTAGGGTATAGTGCAGCCAGACGAAACCGATTATGCCGGCAAGGAGCGACCCGACTACGATGCCCAATTTGGCATGGTTGAGCAGTCCGGCCTGAGCGGGATCATTGCCGAACGACAGGGTGGCTATGAACAGCGAAACGGTAAATCCGATACCGCCGAGCATAGCTATCGACGACATGATGTGCCAGTTGGCGTGTGCCGGCATGGGAGCGAGTTTCAGCTTGACGGTCAGCCATGAGAAGGTCAGGATGCCGACAAACTTACCGATGACCAGACCGAGGATGACTGCAAGCGAGATGCTTTCGAAAACCGACGCCGGATCCATGTCGAGCAGGAATATGCCTGCGTTGGCAAATGCGAAAACCGGGACGATGAAGAAGTTGACTATCGGGTGGAGGCTGTCCTCAAGTTCCTGCAGAGGAGATATAACTTTGTCGGAAGCCGATTCAACTTGTTTGAGCCAGTTCATCTGGTCCTTGGTGAGGATGCTGCGACGGGTGAGTTGCTCGTCGTCCATCTCGCGGAAATGGCCGATGGCCTTACGTATCTTCTTGATATACTTTTTGGGGGCGAATACGGGTGTGGCCGGTACGCAGAAGGCTACCAATACGCCGGCGATGGTGGGATGAATACCCGAATTGAGGAACAGGAACCAAACCACACCGCCGATAAGGAGGTAGAACACCTTCGACTTAATGTGCATGGCCGAGCCGAGCAGGAGTACAACAAGGAGTATGGCGGCGTAGACCAGGAACATCACCTCGATATGGGTGGAGTAGAATGCAGCGATCACGATGATGCCGCCGATGTCGTCGACCACGGCAAGCGTTGTCAGAAATATCTTGACTGACAGCGGAACTCGTTTGCCCAACATGGCCAATACGCCGAGCGAGAACGCGATGTCGGTAGCCATGGGGATGGCCGCGCCACCGGCGTAATCGGTGCCCGAGCTCAGACAGAAGTAGATTAATACCGGGACAATCATACCGCCGATAGCAGCAACGATGGGCAGCAACGCTTGTTTGAACGACGACAATTCGCCGACAAGAATTTCGCGCTTTATCTCCAGGCCGATGCTAAAGAAGAAAATGGCCATCAACGCGTCGTTGATGAAGCCGAGCAGAGTCATCGGGTGGCCCGCATGGCTGAATATGTTGAAATCGCCTACCTGCAGGCGTATCTCCTGGTTCCAGAAGTCGAAATAGTAGGTGTTGATAGCCGGTATGTTGGCTACAACAAGCGCCAGCACAGTAGCCAGAATAAGGATATTACCACCCGTTGCATGACGACGCAAAGCCTGACGGGCGGCATAAAATACCGAATGTTCACCCGAGTTCTGCCCCGGATGATATGTAGCAGTATTAGCCATGTCGATGAATTATAGTTGATGTTTGTATTTCTAAACAACCGACGACATGACTAAGTTTACACGCTCTTACTCCTCGAGGTGTATCGCCTCCATGAAGCGACGGACTGTAGCCGGATCGCCGGTGTACTTGCCCTTGTCCTCGCTGAGTTTGCACGTTTGGCAGTAGAATGGCCACGACTCGGTAATCTTGACGGCCACGAGTTTTATCACGATGTTGCGAGGACGGACGCCCTCGAAGTCGTTGGTGAAATGAGTCCCGATACCGAACGAGGGTATGCAGTCGTTCTTGACGTGTTCGTGGATGGCTATGGCGCGGTCAACATCGAGGGCGTTGCTGAACACGAGCTGCTTTGTGGCGGGATCAATCTTAAGCGAGCGATATTTGTCGACTATCAGCCGGAACTGCTCCATATTGTCACCGCTGTCAATGCGCAGACCTTTGAACATGTTGGCGTAATCTTCCGAGAAGTTGAGACTGAAGATGCGCCAGCCGTAAGTGTCGTACAGGTAGGTGCCGAGGGCTCCGCGGAAGGTGGCGCTCCACTTCTTCATTGCGATATGGTTGGCCATCTGCGGCCCGTACATGCCGGCTATGGCGGCGATGAACTCGTGAGCCATGGTGCCGATAGGTGTCAGATCGTACTTCATGGCGAAATAGACGTTGCTGGTGCCTGTGAAATGACCCTGGCCATCAATGTCCTCGCTGCACTTCTTCATGGCCGCAATGACAGTCTCCTGCGCACGGAACGATGCGCGGCGGCGTGTGCCCATGTCGCTGTATGTGCATCCGGCCTTGATGAGACGTTCGGCTTTGGCGTACGACTTGTCGTAGAAAGCATCGTAGTCCAGTTCGCGAGCCTCGCCCGTCATCATGTAGTACAACTCGGATACTATAGCCAATACCTTGACTTCGAGGAGGATGGTGTGACTCCAATAACCCTCGAACTCGATGTCGAGGTGGCCGGCGGCGTCCTGGCTGACGCGTACCATATTGCGATTGTACCGGTAGCCGCGCAGGAAGCTGTAGAACCACACCGGGATGTAGGTGCACTTGCGCTTCATGAAGTCGATTTCGCGGTCGGTGATAACGACATTCTCCAGCATGGCTATCTGGGCGGCCAGTTCGTCGGCGAAGCCCGGGGGATAGACAGTGTTGTCGCGGTCGGTAAACCGGTATTTGACCTGTGTGCGCGGGTAGTTCTTGATAACGGCGCAACACATGGTGAACTTATATAGATCGTCGTCGGTGAAGTGGTTGATAATCTGACGCATGGCGTACGGTAATGGATTTGGAGGTTTTGTTACCGCAAAAATAGTCATTTTTTCCGAAATACCAAGGTGATAAGACGAAAAGAGAGGTACTGCCGTAGGGCGGTACCTCTCTCCACGTTTCAACTATTTAATTCAAGTAACCAAAGACCCAGTATCACTACTCGATCAATGGAGGGGGAGATGTATGATGCGTCTCTTTCTTTATCGTTTCATAGACATAACGTTTAAGGAGGGCCGATTTCTTTGTCCGACCCTCCTTAAATGTTGTTAAAAGTTCTTTTATTACGCGGGTATTGCCTCGAAGCCGGCGGCGCTGACAGCGGCAATGATGTCGTCGGCGTTGTGAGAGCCTTCGACAGTGGCGCGACCGGCGCTGAGGTTGACATCGACAGCCTCGACACCTTCAACGGCACCGATGGTGCGTGAAACGGTAGCCTGACAGTGGGGGCAGTTCATGCCCTTGATAATATATTCTTTGGTCATATCGGTATTGTTTGTAATGGTTGATGATTTGAAGATGAATCGTTTGGCGAGCGTGTAGCATAGCAGGGCTACCAGGATAGCCGAACAAACAGTCGAGAAGATCGGGAAACCGTGGCCATGGTGATGAGCGCTACCCATTTCGCCGATGGCGAACCACGACGAGGGTAGCAGATAGTCGATGGCAAGACCGAAGGCTATCGAGCCCGCTATGATGGCTGCAAGGTAAATCAAGGCCGAGCGACGACCCATCTCGCGCGAGATGAGAGTGAACGACGCAAAGTTGGCTGCGGGACCGGCCATTAACAGCACCAACGCCGTGCCGGGTGACAATCCCTTCATAACCAATGACATGGCGATGGGTATGGAGCCGGTTGCGCAGACATACATGGGTATGGCCACGACGAGGACGGCTATCATGGCCAGTATAGGAGTGCGGCCAAGGACGGTGAAGAAGTCCGAGGGTACGAACACGGTGATGAGTGCGGCGATGATGAGACCGGCAACCAGCCAGCCGCCGATACTGCCCACGAGGTCGACAAAACCATAGCGCAAAGCCGACAAAGCCTTACGACCGAACGTAGTCGGTTCGTCTTCTTCGCCTTGGGTAATGTCGACAGTGCATGCCTGTTCGGTCGGAGCAGACTCTTCGTTACGACCAACAGCCAATCCGCCTCCAACCGCAGTGACGAGCGCGGCAATGGGGCGCACGATGGCAAATGCCGGACCTAACAGCGACCATGTGGCGGCAATGCTGTCGATGCCTGTCTGCGGCGTGGCTACAAGGAATGAGGTGGTGGCTGCACGCGAGGCACCGCCGCGCTTCATGGCGATGGCCGTGGGCAGAACGCCGCACGAGCACAACGGCAACGGTACGCCGATGAGTGCTGACTTGACAACAGCTTTCCATCCCCGGCCCGAAAGGTGGCGCGCGAAGGTGCGCTTGGGGATGAAGGCATGCATGATGCCGGCAATAAGGAAACCGAACAAGATATACGGCGACATCTCATTCAGGATATGCAGTAAGTGTGTGAAAAATTCCATATTAAAATAAGATTGGTCTTATTATAAAACGGAAAAACGTCTGCTCTTATTGTATTGATGCCAACGCGGCATGTACCTGTGGCAGCAAGGGGGCGAAACCGTCGTTGACCAACTCGGTGACAGCGGGGTGGGGGCGCTCGGGACAGTATTTCTGCGAGCCGATTCGAGCCATAACTTCGTCGCGCGAGAATCCGTTTCGTGCCATGACGCGCGAGATGCGCACTTCTTCGGGCGCTGTGACCTCCCAGACGACATCGACAATCTTGTCAAGACCGCTTTCGTAGAGAATGGCTGTCTCGACGAACGCCACGGGACAGTCGAAATATGCGCGCCAACGTATGAGGTCGTCTATGACGGCCCCGTGGACCAAAGTGTTGAGGGTGGCAAGCTTTTGCGCGTCGTTGAACACGATGTCTCCCAACTGTCGGCGGTCTATACGGCCATCGATAATCACTTCGTCTCCAAAGTGTTGCCTGAGGGCGAGTTTCAACTCGCCCGAACTGTCCATAATCTGCTTGGCCCGGCTGTCTGTATCATATACGGGGTAACCCATCGAAGCAACGATGCGGCTCACCACCGATTTACCCGCGCCTATTCCGCCGGTTATACTGATAAGAATGCCCTTGCTCATTGCACACTCGGGGGTTCAGGCAATTCGGTTTTCGGCAAATGGGATTCGAGTCCGTCCATTAGCGGAACGGGTGCCCGGGCTTCCTTGACGTAGTATTCGACGCTGTCCAGCTCAAGGAACACATTGGGAAGCAGTTGTGTAGTACGGATTCCGATTTTCTTGTCGGTATAATCTTTTGACAGAGTGTTGTAATCAGCTACAACCTTTACTTCGGGAAGACGGTCACGCTGACTGCGGGGTACTCGGAACGAAGCGTGTACCTTGGACGGGTTAAGAAGGAACTGTTCGACCGACGAAGGCACATTGATGGCAACGATGTCGACCTCGCGCACCTCGGTGACTATAGGTTCGACATTGATATTAACCGTAACGCTGTCGGGGATAACGCGACAACCTGTTGGCGCTATCATCTTGACACGACGGGTGGTGCTCTCCGAGATGTCGGTGAAGCGGATGTCCTCGGTCGATATATACCGCAGTTTCTCGGCAACGGGGCCGATGGCGTACACGGCTACGCTGTCGGTCTGCGATGTGATGGCTCCGTACAGGCATACAGCCGGGGTGGTGGTAGCCGTGACAGCGACTTTGACCGGCAGCCGGATGGGTTTGAGCGATGTGTAATAAACCCCGATCGAGTCGGGGACAATGGCCTGGATGGACTGCTCGTCACCAAGGGCATTGCGGATTAGCTCGAGCAGGTTGGACTTGCTGACCGAGAATCGGTTATCCTTGCTGTAATAACGGAAGTCGAGAGATATGGAAGGCCTTGCACCGAGCAGATAGCGCATGAACTGGGTGCCACGGCCGCGCACGTTCAGGGTAATGGTCGACGGTGGCTCGGAGATAAAAGTAACCGAGTCGGGCACATTGGTCACTTCGACATCACACTCCAATTGGCGTTGCACCTCGTCGTTGAGGGCTGTAGCCATCCACAGCAGTGTCGATATGGCAAGGAAAATCAGGAAGATGCCCAGCTGATGACTGAAGGCACTTCCTGATATTCGCTTTATTGCTCCGCCAATGCGGCTTGCGGGCTTGTCGGCCATAGTGCGGTACCGGGGTTAGATTACGGCCTGATTATTTGGCGTTCTGCTGTTGAGCGGAGGCTTCGGCAGCGTCGGCGGCTGCTTTGTAGACCATGTTTTTGTCTACGCGAACCTTGGTGTTCTGGTCGATTTCGATCATAAAGCAGTCTTCGCGCACTTCGCGGATCTTGCCGTAGATACCGCCGGCGGTGATGACGTTGTCACCCTTGGTGAGGGCGGCGCGCTCTTCACGGATTTTCTTTTGTTTTTTCTGCTGAGGACGGATCATGAAGAAGTAGAAGATGGCGATCAGAGCCACGATCATGATAAGGGAGGACATGCCGCCCTGCTGGGCTGCGTCGGCGAGGATGATGAGTGATTGCATGGTTGGTAAAATATAAATAGGTTTGAAAATTAGTATTTGGTTTTATTTCAGAATGATACCTTCTTCCTTGAGATAGTTGACCACGCTGTACAGCACGCCGTTGATAAACTGGCCTGACTTGGCCGACGAGTACAGGTTGGCAATGTCGATATACTCGTTGAGTGTTACGGGCAGCGGAATGTTGGGGAAGTGGATGATCTCGGTGATGGCACAGAGCATGATGACATTGTCCATAAAGGCGATACGGTCGGTATCCCAATTGGACGTGTCGACAAACTTCTGGATATACTCGTTGTAGCGTTCGCGGTTCTTGACGGCGTACTCGAACAATTCGGCACCGAAGCGGCTGTCCTCGTCGTCCTTGTACTGAGGCAGGAACTCAATGGTTCTGTCTTCGCTGAGCGAGGCCTGGCGGATAGTCTTGAGTACGAACGTGCCTATGATGTGGAGGTCGTCGTTCCAATAGATCGATGTTTCCTCAAGGGTGTCGTTGAGGTCATCGGAAGGGAAGACAACGGTTTTGAGAATCTGACGCCAGAATTCGCAGTCCTTCTCCCAATCGGACGAGGGAGCATCCATATAGTCCTTGTAAATCTGAGAGTTAGTGATCGAGTCGAGCAGCGAGTTGAGCAGACTGTAATCGTCGGTCCAGCTGATGCCGTAGTCCTTGATAAACTTCTCCACCTCCTCGTTGTCGGCCAATGCGGCGGCAAGGGCATTGTCGATGAAGCGGGTGTTGGGATTCTTGTCCTCGGCTGTGGCGAGATATTTGCTCTTGGCATTTTCCAATTGCGCTTCGCGGGCTCGGGTAAGGCGTACAATAAGCACGAACATCGATATGTAAAGGCGGTGAGCCTGTTCGAGCGACTTCTGCAACTCCTTAAGAGCCGAATAGTAACCTGAACGTGCGTCGAAATAGCTCTTGAGGGTTGCGACAACCTTGGCGATTGCGAGTTTGAAGCCCACGTTGGAGTATCCGGGCAATTGGCGCATGGCCGTTATCAGGGTACGGTCGTTGGCAATGGTCGATTCGAGAAGGACGGTCCACAGACTGACTTCCTGTTCGAGGTCGATTTTGCGCTTGCGGCTGAATTCCTTGTAAGCGGCCGTTCCGGTGATACGGTCGTGCAACCCTTGTACTAACGACCCGAGTTTGTCCATGTTGTGGTTGCCCTTGAATATAATATTCTTGATGGTCGGGTCGGATGCCAACGCGTTACCGACAGCCGAAGCCAGGAGCTTCTTGTCGATGGCGTTTGTCGTAACCTTGTTGATGTTGGTGGAGTTGTGCCCGGTCAGTTCGAGCAACAGCATTAGTAAATCTATATACGCCGAATGTGCAAATTTCTTGTCGGCCGACGACAAGTCGGGATCGGTGTCAATTTTGAACTCGGTGCGTGTAAGCAGGTAGGCGTACAGCATTTGTACCACCTTAATACGTATAAGAATGCGATTTACCATATCTCTATATGTGTGTCAATTTTGAGTTGCTGTTGCAAGTATTGCTGCAAAATTACGAATAATTTTTGAGACGGGAGCTATCGCGGCTTATTTATTTCCGGTTGCGTCGTGCTCGGTGTCGCTCTCGGCCTTTTCGACGGCCTGTTCGGCAGCCTCCTGCAGTGTCTCGGTTTCGGCAACGGGGCTCCAGTGGTTCCATCCCTGAGCTTTCAGGGGTATCTCGCTCTCGCCGTCACGGGTTATCATGGCGCACCCGAGGTCGGGTTCGGTGATATAGCCGATAACCTTGATGCCGGGCAGTTTCTCTACTTTGTCATGGTCGGCCAGGGGCACCGTGAACAGTAATTCGTAGTCTTCGCCACCGTTCATGGCAGCTGTCACCAGGTTCATATTCAGCTCCTCAGCCATGACGGCTGTCTGGTAGTCGATGGGGATGCGGTCTTCGTAGACACGGCACCCTGTGTGCGAGTCCTTGCAGATGTGGAGCAACTCGGACGACAGGCCGTCGCTGACGTCCATCATCGAGGTCGGTTTGATGCCGGCCTTATGCAACTCGGCTATAATATCCTTGCGAGCTTCGGGCTTCAACTGACGCTCTATCAGATATTCCTTGCCGCCGAATTCGGGTACAAAATCAGGATTGCCGGCACCGGCTATTTTCTCGCGTTCAAGCAGTTGCAGGCCCATATAAGCCGACCCCAGGTCGCCCGACACGCATATCAAATCGGTTGGCTTGGCGCCGTCGCGGTAAACGACTTCGCCTTTCGGAGCATCGCCTATGCAGGTTATCGAGATGATAAGGCCCGAGCGCGACGAAGTGGTGTCACCGCCAACGAGGTCGACGCCGTAGATTTCACACGCCAGACGGATGCCGTCGTACAGCGCTTCGAGGTGTTCTACAGTGAAGCGCTTCGAAACGGCAAGCGACACCGTAATCTGGCGCGGGGTGCCGTTCATGGCATATATGTCGGAGAAGTTGACGACGGCCGATTTGTAGCCTAAGTGCTTGAGTGGTACATAGGTGAGGTCGAAGTGGATGCCCTCGACGAGCATGTCGCTGCTGACGAGTACTTCACTGTCGGGGTACGACATGACGGCGGCGTCATCGCCTACACCCCGAAGGGTGGAGGCGTTCTTGATCTTGACGTCTTTGGTGAGTCGGTCTATCAGGCCGAATTCGCCCAGCTGGGCTATCTCGGTTTCCTTTTGTTGCATAAGGATGTGTGTTTATGATAAGTGTGTGTTTATGTTAGTAAAAAGGCTTACATGCGGGCAACGAGTTCGCTTACGAGAGCTACTACGGTGGGTTGGGCGCGAACGGCAGCTGCCTGGACTTCTTCGTGCGAGGGAACTTCCTTGATGTCCTTGCCGCCAAGGTCGGTGATGACCGAGAGACCGAACACCTTCATGCCACCGTGAACGGCCACGATGACTTCGGGAACGGTCGACATGCCCACAGCGTCGCCACCAATGATGCGGAAGTACTCATACTCGGCGGGAGTTTCGAATGTCGGGCCGGTAGTACCTACATACACACCGTGCATGAGGCGGATGTCCTTTTCGGCGGCAATTTTGTCGGCAAGTTCGATGTACTTGGTACAGTACGGTTCGGTCATTGCCGGGAAGCGGGGGCCGAGTTCGTTGTAGTTCTTGCCGCGCAGGGGATTCTCGGGAAACAGATTGATATGGTCGGTGATGATCATAACGTCGCCTACGCGGAACTCCTTGTTCATACCGCCTGCAGCGTTCGACACGATAAGGTTCTCGATGCCGAGGGCGCGGAACACGCGGACGGGGAATGTCACTTGCTTCATGTCGTAGCCTTCGTAGTAGTGGAAA
>CAZNGJ010000084.1:0-10714 GCA_964572615.1 uncultured Bacteroides sp. | reverse complement strand
ATCAATGCGATTATCATTGAATTTTGCAGGGAGCTTAGTATATCCGTTAAGAATAACTTCGTTTAACGAATCCACTTGGAGAAGATAACCATCGGTATAGTTAATCAACAAAGGCTTGTTAAACATCGCATTGTTGCCAATCATACCATCCGTGTGACGGCCGAGTATTTCTCGCAGGTTTATTATCGGCGTGATGGTCTCATTGTGTTTAACATTTCCCATAGACACCAATAGCGGGTCAATAATAATGGGAATTGTCTGAGCGCCATCATTCCCTGCTCCTCCCATTTTAGCCTTCCCTTTTTTAAACGGGTATTTCCCAAAATCGGAAAGCTCCATATAGTCTTTATCAAGGTACAGTCTATCCGCTCCGGTGTCATATATCAAGGATACAGGTACAGTGTCTACAAGGGTAGCTTGTATATAAACATGAGAATCCAAGATAAATGGAATTGCATTCTGCGGTAATTCTTTCGCTGACACCGCTGAAATTATTACCGATATAATGAATATTATTGAAAAAATCTTTTTCATTATATTTATTTTAAAAGTTTACGGTCATTGTCATCACTCCCTAACACACTCATTTGGTGAATGGCTATTTGGTTGAGTTTCATTAGCCGCTCACTCTGTTGCATCCCTTGTTCGATAAACACGGCATTAAGGTTTTCCATATTGGAGAGGCAGATAAGTTCGTTGATTGAAGCGTAATCACGAATATTCCCTTTCAAGTCAGGATTTTCTTCACGCCACTGGCGAGCCGTTTTACCGAACATTGCCACATTCAATACATCGGCTTCGTCGGCATAGACATGCGACGCTTGTTCGCGCGTGATTTCTGCCGGAAGAAGATGTGTCTTTATCGCGTCAGTATGAATGCGGTAGTTGATTTTTGACAATTCGCGTTTTGCCGACCATCCGAGCAATTTTTGCTCCTCCGTTTTAAGCCGTTGAAATTCTTTGACTATGTATAGTTCGAATTCAACTGATATCCAACTTGCAAACTTAAATGCAATATCTTTGTGAGCATAAGTACCTCCATAACGCCCGGATTTAGCAATTATTCCGATTGCATTGGTAGCCTCTATCCATTTTTTAGGGGAAAGCGTAAAGGCATTTAGCCCGGCCTGCATTCTAAACCCCTCGAATTCGGTGGGTTTAAAATTAGGATTATAAAGTTGCTCCCATATACCCAAATACTCTATGGTGTTGCGATTTCGCATCCAGTTGGCAATTACAGCATTTGGCTCATCGCTCTTGTGTTTAGCCAAATCGGTAATGGAAATAAAGTCATCTCCATTGACAGAGATTATGGTGATATTCGTATTTTATACAATAATTTTGGCTATCGATTTTGAAGTCGTTTATTTTCAAGTGCAAATGTAGGAATTTTTTTGAGATTTCTGCATTTGGCGGTGTCTTAGATGAATCTACACAAAGGAGGCTGCCGGGGCAACCTCCTTTGTGTAGATAGGGATACTGTTTTTAGATAGGGATACTGTCGTCAGGGATTACTTGACGATGACTTTGCAGGTGTGTCCCTCGATGGTGACGAGGTAGACGCCGGTTGCTGCGGGGATGGTTTCGAGCGACGTCATGTTGTTGCGCTTGGCCACGCACTTACCGTCGGAGGTGAACACCGAGGCGCTCTTGCCTTCGAAGCCGGCGATGACAATGGCGTTGGCTGTTGCAGTGACGCTGCCACCGTCGATAGCATCGGCAACACTGCTGATGCCACGGGCGATGTAGGTGTTCGACAGCGGGTGCTCGGTCAGTTGGTCACCGGACTTGGTAACGACGCTCACGTGGTAAAGCTCCTCGTTGGCGGCTTTGTCGTGGAAGTATTGGGGTTCCTTGACGTCTTCAGCATGGACGCTGCCATTGCGGTACACCTTGTACGAGTCGATTTCGGCGTCGGTGACGGGACTGAAGTTAATGTCGTCCAGACATACACCGAAGATGTCGACGCAGCGGTAGTGGAATGCGAAGTAGTGTGCCTCGGCTGGCAGAGTGGCCTCGAGGGGATTCCAGCCTATCTTGGTTTGCGAATAGGTCTGGAGGAGGGTGAAGTCTTTTCCGTCGGCCGACCACAGCAGGTCAATCTGCTCCATGCCGTAGGTATCGCTCAGGATGTTGAAGCGGAAGCTGACTTTCGAGCCGGGTACTACCTCGGGCGAGATCAGCCAGTCGTCGGCTGCCGAGCCGTCCTCGGGGGTAATGGCAAGGAAGTACTGTTTGCCGCTATATGCCTCGGGAAGAGCGTTGGCAGGTAACTGATCGGTGTTGATTACCTGGAATGCCTTGGGCTCGTTAGCACCGGGGTAGGTAACGCCCTGGAGACCGTAGACATACTTGCCGTCGCCATCCCGGTTGGTCCATACACCGATTCGTTCGCTGTAGTCGAAGGCTTCGTAGCTCTCTACGTCGTCATCGCCGGTCTTCTTGATTTCGGGAGCGGTCCATGTCAGGAGCAGACCGCCGCCGTCGGGGGCCTCGCCCTTCAGGTCGAGCACGACGGGCTTGTTGCCGGCGTGGATTTCGACGTCGTAGACGGCCTCGTTGTCGTCGTTGACTTCGTCGGTGTAGTCAACGAGTTCGAAGGTGACGGTCTTTTCGCCTGCCTCGTCGGCAGTGGGCACGAAGTTGTAGACGAATCGGATGGTCTCACCCTTTTCGATGGTCGCGGGAGCCTGAGTGTCGCTTTCGAGCACGAGGTCACCGAGGGTACACTTCACCTCAGGCATCGGCAGAGCTGTCTCGCTCATGTTGACCACGCGGCCGGTGATAGTGGCAGGGTCGCCGATGATCATCTTGTCGGGAGCGCTGACGGTGACGGCGAGCTGCTTGTCGAATACGTTCTTGATTTCGTACGATTTAAGAATCAGCACTTCGCTGCCGCCATTGAAGTCGACTTCGAGATAGAGGTTCACCCACTCCTTGTCGAGCAGTTCGGCGGGCAGATCCACCACCACGTCTTTCCACTCGTTGGCACCCTTAGTGTCGATGGTGGCAACCTTGATGTCCGATTTGCCATAGATATTGGCATAGACAGTAGCCGAAGGAGCTACCTGCGTGCCGAAGATGCTCATGGTCAGGCGAGCTTTGCCGGACTTGAGGGTCGATACCTTGGGCAGCGAGAGACGGCTGTGCTTGGCTCCCATCTCGGCGGTGTTGATGAAGAATATGGCCAGGGGCATGTCGGCCACGCCGGGGAAGAGCTGCTGAGTGTCACCGAACATACAGCCGGTGTATTCGTCGGTGGGAGTGGGAGTGAACAGAGGCTGGTAGAGCACGCGGCCGGTCGTGAAGTCCTCGGCTACGGGCAGGGGATAGGGAGCACCCGTCACCTCAAAGGCCAGACCGAGTGTCGACATACCCTTGCTGCCAACCGAAGCTACGCCCAGGATGGTAAAGTTCTGGATGTCGGACGCATTGTAGGTGTAGGATGTTACGCCGGCAGGAACTTCGGCAACGAGGTTCCAGTATTCGCCGTACTCGTCAACGGGTTCGTAGATGCGGTGGGTCATGCCGGTCTTGTCGACAGCGCCACCGTTGACGCCACGCTCGGCCTCTACCCATGTGAGGGTGAGGTGCATATTGTCTTCGCTGACCACGGCCGTCACGGTGGGAGCCTCGGGGACATCAAAGCCGCAGTAAGTGCTGACGGTGGCGGGACGTCCCTGACCGTTGGCCGCCGACGACACAACGACGGTGAACTCGTTGATACCCTCGACAGCTTCTACCTCGACACTCACAGTCTTGCCGGGCAGGCCGGTTACCGATGCGGTCTTACCTGCGGGCGACGTTACGGTTGCCGTCAGTTCCTCGGTAGCCGACAGGCTGCTGCCGTCGATGCCCTTGGTGGGGAGAGTCATCGTAACGGTGGCCTTGAGGGCACCGTCCTTGTCCGATTCGGCTGTCAGGTTTTCGGCGGGCATGGGAGCCATTGCCGAATTTCCCGAGTCGGCCATGCGGACATTGCAGAACGACAGGGTGTGTGCGCCGCTGCCCGAGGTGCGGTGGATACCGATAATGTAGTTATCGGGCTCTTCAGCGATGTATTCGCCGCTGACGGTATTGTACAGGTAGTTGTTATAGCCTTTCTGAGACACAACGGCAGTCATGGCCTCGGGGGTAGCCTCGCGACCGATGCAGATGTCGAAGTCCTCGGGGAACTGCTCGAGGTAGGCGCGGACATCGGCACTGACGGTGTAGATGCGGCTGGTGTCCTCAACCTTAACGGGCGGGAAGAAAATCCATGCGTCGCTGCTCTTGTCGCCGGTGGTGCGCATCATTACGGCACCCTTGCCGTTGTCGGCACCGCTGTTGTATGTCCACTGCAGGCCGCTGTTGTTGGCGTCGAGAGTTGTCAGGGTCTCGAACTCGCCCAGCGTGGGACGCATCTCGAAGGGCAGCGAGTAGGCGTAACCTTCGGGATTCTTGGCGAGCACCTTGGTTACGACAGGCGAACCGACGAGTTCGTTTTCGCCGTCAACGACGTAAGCGGCGGCCGAGATGTTGTGGTTGCCGATAGCCAGTGTCATGGCTACGTCGACGTCAGAGCCGGCTGTAGTCGGCTGAACACGAGTGTACTCCGCGCCGTCCACGTTGACGATAAGGCCGACGGGAGTAGCAATCTTCTGACCCTCGACAGTGAGGTCGGGGAGGGTATAAGTGATAACACCGCTCAGGCCGTCGAAGGCGACTTTCTTCTCGACAGGCATGCCGGGAGTGATGTCGGCAGCGGCCGAGATGGTGATGTTGCGCATATAGAGATTCCACTGGTCGGGCGCACTGATACAGTGGATGCCGACATACCACAGGCCGCCCTCGGGGAGAGTGAGTTTGCCGGAATATTCCTCAAAGAAGCGGTTCTTGATGTCGATTTCGCTCATCATCGTGGTCATGGCCGAGGGGTCGGCGGAACGGCCTACTGCCACTTCGAACGACTCGGGATAGTATTCCGAGGCCACCTTGGCTTCGACCGAGAAATCGAACGCGCCACCCTTGGCACCAAAATTGATGACAGGCAGGAATACCCAGTCGTCGGCAGCGTTCTTGTTGGCCGAGTACGCCATGCAATCTTCGTAATTGTCATAATCCCAGGTGGTTCCGTCCTTGTTGGCATCTACAACCATGAACGCGTCCCAATCCTCCGTCGTAGGCTGAGCGAAGTACGGCAAGCCGACAGGGTCGTTGCTGACAGCCTTAACGGTCTCCGAGACAGCGTCGCTGAACGACTTTTCCGCGCCGTCGGGCACGTATGCCGTAAAGCTGATCTGGTGCGAACCCTTCACAAGACTGAGTTCGACATCCTGAGTCGAGCCGGGCTCACACTGTGCGAAGTCCTTGACCTCGACACCGTCGACAGCCACACTGAGGCCCACGGTGCCCTCGATGTCCTTGCCCTGCTTGGTCTGCGAAGGGAGCTTGACCGACGCCTTGTAGTTGAGGCCGTCGATCGAACTGCTCTCGATGGCAGGCGCAAGAGGCACCGGGGTCGAGAAGTCCACGATATTAATATTGCGGACATAGAGACCACTCATATAAACATCGGATTTGGCGTGGATACCCATATAGGCCACTCCGGGACCGGCGACAGTGCAGATACCCTCGGCCTCCTTGTATTGAGTGTTCGTGAAACCGACCATGTCGATACACTTCACGGTCATGGCCTCGGGAGTAGCCTCGGCACCGAAGCATATCTCGAACGCTTCGGGATCGTAAGCATACTGAGCTTTGTATTCAGCGGTGACCTTCAGCGAGTTTTCATCGTGATTTAACTTGATGGGTACGAACAGCCATTCGTCGGCCGGGTTGGTTAAGCTGTAGCCATATTTGATGAACCCCGCCATGAGGTTCCACGTCTTGCCGTCGTCGTTGACGTCAAGCAAAATCGAGTTGTCGAACTGCGCCGTCGTCGGCTCGTATAGCAGCGGCAGCGAGAACGCCGACACATCGGCGCGGGCCGACGCCAACTTCGGCTTGGCCAGCGAGACAGCCTCGCCACGGGCCACCTTGATGGCGCCCTCGCCGACGGCGAAAGCCATCGACACAGCCAGCGCCGACAGCCCGACAGCAGTCAGGATTGATTTACGCATATTACAGATTGGTTTGAATTGATTAATAAAATTATACCGTTGGAACACTTGAATCCACCAAAGCGGACCCCTTAATCATCAAAGATGATACACTTGAATCCACAAAGATACTTACTTTTTTATACTTTACCAAATTTCCGCACCCAACCCACACCGAATTACTCGTTTCACAACACTAAAAACCTCGGATACATTTGCCCGTCAGAAATAAAAGCACTAAATTTGCACAACTTCCGATAATAGTAGATATCAGAACATGACCCCTGAAGAAAGAGCTCGACTAAAAATAGACGAATGGTTTGAAGAAGCCGGATGGGAGGCCACCGACCGTGACCACTATTCGCCTGCTTCGACTGCTGTTGCTATCAGGGAGGGGCTTCTTGCTGACAATCTTGAGGCTGACTACTTCCTGTTTATCAACGGAAAGGCCGTAGGCGTACTGGAGGCAAAGCGGAAGGAAGTCGATATCTCGTTAGCGTATGTTGCCGAACAGGCCGAGAATTACACACGCTCGGTGCCCGATTGTTATCAGGCGTACTCCAACCCTCTCCCTATGGTATATCTGTCTAACGGGGAGTCGGTCCTTTTCAAGAATCAGAGTGCGGCCGACGCAGAATATGAGGAGATTAACAGGATACACCGTCCGAAGGAAATTGCCAGAATGCTTGGCATCGAGGATCGGTTTGCCGGCCTACCCGTTCTGCGTAAACGAGGACTGCGCGACTGTCAATACGATGCTATTACCGAACTCGAAAAGTCTTTCCGCACAGGCCAGAACAGAGCTTTAATGGTTTTGGCAACCGGTGCTGGCAAGACCTTCACAGCAGTTACGGCAGCCTACCGTTTTCTGAACTACGCAAGAATGAGGCGCATCCTCTTTCTCGTTGACAGAAACAACCTTGGCAAACAGGCAGAAGGCGAATTTGGCAAGTATAAGCTGACCGAAACCGGCGATCCGTTCAACACCATCTTCGGCGTAGAAAGGCTCAACTCGGCGTCAATCCCAAAGGATGCAAATGTTGTGATATCTACTATTCAACGACTGTTCGCTTTTCTGAAGGGAGAACCGATTGTCGGTGACAGTGACGACGAGGAATCCGCCGATACGGACCAAGAAGTAGTGTTGCCTCCTAACCCGACTCTTCCGCAAGATTATTTCGATATCATAATTGTCGACGAGTGCCATAGATCCATCTACGGCAACTGGAAGAAGGTTCTCGAATACTTCAACACCGCTCGTATTATCGGACTGACGGCAACTCCCGTTCCGGCAACCAAGGCATTCTTCAACAGCAACATAGTAATCAACTATACTTTGGAGAAATCCATCGTGGACGGCGTCAATGTGGGCGCTCGCGTCTATCGCATTAAAACCAAGGAAACCGAGGAAGGTGGAGCAATCCGAATTGGTGACAAGCTGCAGCAAGTCACGCGTTACACCGGAAAGGTAGAGACCTTCAACAGCCGCGAGACTCAGAATTACACCAAGGAGGAACTCAATCGCTCCATCATTAACCCCGCACAGATAAAACTGATTTTGCAGACCTACAAGGAGGTGGTGTACGACGAGATGTTTACCGAGCCTCAGCGAGAAAAGAACTTCGACTACCTGCCGAAGACCCTTATCTTCGCCCTTAACGAAGCTCATGCCAACAATATCGTCAAAATCGCTAAGGAAGTATTCGGCAAAGAGGACGATGATAAGTTCGTTCAGAAAATCACGTACTCCTGCGGAGACAGCGAGCCTCTTATCAAGTCTTTCCGAAATGACAAGGATTTTCGTATCGCCGTAACCTGTACACTGGTGGCAACCGGTACTGACGTCAAGCCACTCGAAGTACTGATATTCATGCGTGACGTGCGTTCCGAGCCTCTATATATACAGATGAAGGGTCGAGGGACACGAACCATTTCAGACGATATTCTGCGCGAAGTGACTCCCAACGCATACAGCAAGGATTGCTACTACTTAGTGGATGCCGTCGGCGTGACCGAATCGGAAAAGACAGTACCGGCGCCCGGCGAGGACGACGGTCCGAAAGAAACCATTACGCTGAAGCAACTTTTGGAACGAATGACCCACGGAGAGTTGCCCGATGGATATTTCGCAACGTTAGCAGCACGAATGGCGCGCATATCCTCTAAGTGTACTGAGGCCCAAAGGACAGAATTCACCGAGAAGGCCCACGGCTTTTCCATGAAAATGCTGTCCGAAAGCTTCTTTGACGCGCTCGATCCCGACAAGTCGCCCGCTCTTCCGCCCTACCGCAACATAAACGAGCCAAATCGCGTGCGAAAAGGACTGTTTGCACCCTTGGCCAATAATCCCGATGCACGGTATTACCTACTCATCCTCAACGCCGGATTCACCAAGACAATCATCCCCGGCGAAGACACCCTGATTTCAAAAGGATTCACCGTCGAAGAAGCGCAGGAAACGACATCGGCATTCGAAGAGTACTGTCGGACGCATGCCGACGAAATCGAAGCATTGCGGATATTGTATAACAACACCGGCGAACCTCTCACGTATGCCATGTTGAAGGACTTGGCCGATCATTTGCGGACGGTGAACAACAAATTCAACGTCTCGCAGCTCTGGAACTGCTACTCATTGCTCGACCGCGGCAAAGTGAAACCTCGCTCGACAGTGGAAGAGAAAGAGGCCCTGACAAATATTATCCAGCTTGTGAGATATGCCCTGGGGCAAATCGACCGATTGGATTCGCTCTGTTCCACCGCCAATCAGTATTTCAATCTTTGGTATGGACAGATACAGCGAACCATCACAGATAATCAGCTCGAAGTCATCAAGCAAGTTGTCCGATACATTGCCTCCAACGGCTCCGTGACCATCCGCGACATTCGCGAAGAAGACAAGTCGCAGGCTGCACAGTTGATCCGCGCATTCGGGACCCTCAAAGATGCCGACGAGGCTCTGCGGTCTCTTGCCGGTTTTATCATTTATCATAGAAACGTTGCTTAGAAATGGCATCTATTAATACCGAACAATCCATCATAAAGAAAGTCTGGACTCTCGCCACCACCCTCGCCGGCCAAGGCATCGGGTACTCCGATTATATTACCCAGCTCACATATCTGCTATTCCTTAAAATGGACAAAGAGAACCGTGACCTTGGGGAAGAATCCTCGGTTCCCGTAGGTTATAGATGGGAAAACCTAACCGAACTCGACGGCACCGACTTGCTCCAACAATACGAAACCACCCTTAACAAACTGAGCAGACAGGACAATCTCATCGGTACCATCTTCACCAAAGCACAGAATAAGATTGACAAACCCGTCTATCTGAAAAAGGTCATTACGATGATTGACGGCGAGGATTGGCTGCTCGAAGGCGACGTCAAAGGAGCCATCTACGAAAGCATTCTGGAGCGCAACGGCCAGGACAAGAAGAGCGGAGCAGGCCAATATTTTACGCCCAGACCACTGATTAAAGCCATGGTAGATTGCATCCGGCCCCGGATAACCGAGACCGTTTGCGACCCTGCTTGCGGCACAGGCGGATTCCTCCTATCCGCTTTCGACTATATGCTTCCCCAAAGCCAGGACCGGGAGAAACGCCGCTTTCTGCGCAACGAGGCCCTGAGCGGAGCAGATATTACTGCCGAAGTCGTCACACTGGCCTCCATGAACCTGTATCTCCACGGCATCGGACAAGACCGCAGCCCTATCGTATGTGCCGACTCGTTGGAAAAGCAACCCGAACGACTCGTGGACGTCATACTTGCCAATCCGCCCTTTGGCACCCGCTCCTCGGCTTCGGTCCAGATTCAACGCGACGACTTTATAACCGATACGAAGAATAATCAGCTCAACTTCCTGCAGCACATTATGGTCAGCCTCCGCACCGGAGGCCGAGCCGCTGTTGTCCTCCCTGACAACGTGCTTTTTGAAGCATCGGGCGAGACAATCCGACGCAAACTCTTAACCGACTTCAATCTTCATACCATACTCCGTCTTCCCACCGGTATATTTTACGCACAGGGAGTCAAGGCTAATGTACTGTTCTTTACAAAAGGCACACCCACGAAGGACGTTTGGTTTTATGATTACCGTACCGGCGTTAAGCACACACTTGCCAATAATAAACTCGAGCGCCGGCATCTCGACGACTTTGTCGCCTGTTACAATCCGGCCGACATAAGTCAACGGACCGAAACATACCATCCCGATAACGACCCCAACGGACGATGGCGTAACTACCCGGCATCCGAACTCCTTCAACGTGACAAAACAAGCCTCGATATCACATGGATACGGCAAGGAGATGACCTTGATGACGTTACTCTCGCCGAGCTGATGGCATCAATCAAGGATAAGAGCGACCGCATCTCGTCGGCAGTCGCGCAACTCGAAACGCTTTTTGCACAACTCAACATCAAGGAAGACTGATGGACACTAAGAAACTGCGTCAAAAAATACTCGATCTGGCCATCCGAGGCAAACTTGTGCCGCAAGACCCCAACGACGAACCCGCATCTGTTCTTCTCGAGCGCATCCGCGCCGAGAAAGAACGCCTCATAGCCGAAGGCAAAATCAAACGCCCCAAAAAGTCCAAACCAACTTCCTCAGAGTCCCATTATCAGAAC
>CAZNGJ010000083.1:0-10788 GCA_964572615.1 uncultured Bacteroides sp. | reverse complement strand
TCCTTGCCTATGAAGTTGATGATGCGGGTTTCGGGGTCTTTCCACCATGTCTCCCATGAGTCGGGATAGAGCTCCTTGGTGTTGGAGATATAGCCGATGGGTGCGTCAAACCAGACGTAGAGCACCTTGCCGTCGGCACCTTCGACGGGTACGGGAACGCCCCAGTCGAGGTCGCGCGACACGGCGCGGGGCTGCAGACCCATGTCGAGCCACGACTGACACTGACCGTAGACGTTGGTCTTCCACTCCTTGTGGCCGTCGAGAATCCACTCGCGCAGAGTGGGTTCCCACTTGTCGAGGGGCAGATACCAGTGTTTGGTCTCGCGCAGCACGGGGGTGTTGCCGGTGATGGCGCTGGTGGGGTTGATGAGGTCGGTGGCGTTGAGCGAAGTGCCGCACGCCTCGCACTGGTCGCCGTAGGCCTTGGGGTTGTGGCAGTGGGGACATTCGCCAGTCACGTAGCGGTCGGCCAGGAACTGATTGGCCTTCTCGTCGTAGAGCTGCATGGACGTCTTCTCGATGAATTCGCCCTTGTCGTACAGGTGGCGGAAAAACTCGGAGGCCGTTTCGCTGTGGAGGTCGGTGGTGGTGCGCGAGTAGACGTCGAACGAAATACCGAGTTCCTCGAACGAGTCCTTGATGATCTTGTGGTAGCGGTCGACGATGTCCTGGGGTGTCACGCCCTCGGCTTTGGCCTTGATGGTGATGGGCACGCCGTGTTCATCGCTGCCGCCGACGAGGGTTACCTCGCGGCCGTTCAAGCGCAGGTAGCGGGCATAGATGTCGGCGGGCACATAGACGCCGGCCAGGTGGCCGATATGGACGGGACCGTTGGCGTAGGGTAACGCGGTGGTGATGAGTGTGCGTTTATATTGTTTGTTTTCGCTCATATCCGGGGTGTTTATATATTATTAATGTATGCTTACGAAGGGTCGCGGAAACGGAAAGTGACGCGGGCTGTGGCCGGTTCGGCCTCCGACGGGTTGGGGTGAGTGAAACGGTGTTGCTTAATCTCGGCGCGACAACGTGCTATGGTCTCCGAGCTGAGACCTTTGTTGTCGATGGCCTGAATCTTGCCGGGCGTGCCGTCCTTGTTGACAACGACCTCGAATGTCACCGAGCCGACCTCGTTGGAGGGGATGGTTTGAGAATATTTGGGCATATTCCATTGGCCGCCTACCGTGCCGGTTGCCGACCCGGGTTTATTACCGGTCGACTTGGCCGCTCCGGCGCTGTTGGGGTTGCCGTTCTTGCGGCCGGCGTTACCCTCGTCCTTGGTGCCATTGTTGGCGTTGTTCTTGTTCTCGGCCTTGGCAAAGGCGTTTTTGGTGGTGTTGTTGGTGCGTTGCGCAAGAGCTTTCTCTTCCTTCTTGCGGGCGTTCTCGACGGCAGCCGATGGCTTGGCGGGATTGGGTTCCTGCTTGACTTTGACAGGCGACGGTTTGGGGGTGGTGACTGTCTTTGTGGGGCGGTCGACGGGGCCTTGCGTGGCGAGGTCCGTACCCGATTCGGGACCCGGCTGAGCCTCAGCGTCCATATCCTCGGGTGTCTGCGCCGGGGCAGCCGGCTCGATGCCCTTGACAGGCATGGGCGGTGGCACCACCTCGACCTCGAGGAACTCTTCGTCGGGCTCGTCGGCCATGGCTATATACGGGTCCGGCTCGGGTGGCCACACCTGTCCGGGGTCCCAGCCTAATTTGGCCAAAAGCAGCCATATAAGCAGGAGACAGCAGACGAGGAAGGTCAGTCCGGCGGCTATTTGTCTGGAGTGATCCATGTGTTTAAGAGCTTGTTTCACATGAAATGTTAACGGCGGGGTTGTTGGGGCGTGTCTTCGTCTTGGATTTCGGCTCCCTCGGGCACCTGGGCTGCGCTGCGCGGGGTTGTTGCGAGCACCATGCGCAGGTTGTTGCGAGCGCCGATGTTGAGCACGTCGACCACGCGGCCGTAGTCCACATCGACGTCACCGTAGAGGGCGATGGCGGTCACCGAGTCCTGCTCGGCTACCTGCTTGAGGAAGGATACCAGTTCGTCCTCCGACTCAAAGGCTATTGCCTCGGCGTCGCCGTACTGGCCGGCCAGCGATCCGTCGGCCTGGATATACACGCGGGTGGTGGGTTTGAGGGGAGTCTGCTCGCTGCTTTGCGGCAGGTTGACCTCCATGGAGGTGGGGAAGATGAATGTCGACGTCACCATGAAGAACACCAACAGCAGGAACACCACGTCGGTCATAGATGCCATCGAGAAGGTCTCGAGCATCGACTGTTGTTTCTTGAGAGCCATGACTTTCAGAGGTGGATTTATGCGTTGGCGGGTTCGTTGAGCAGGTCCATGAAGTCCATTGTGCGGGCCTCCATGAGGTTCATCACCTTGTTGACGCGGCTCACCAGGTAGTTGTAAGCGAACAGCGCCATGATGCCCACGATAAGGCCGGCAACGGTGGTGACAAGGGCGGTGTAGATGCCGTCGGCAAACGAGCCTATCTGGGCTGAGTTGCCGCTCTGGGCGATGGCGTAGAACGACTGTACCATACCGATGACGGTGCCGAGGAAGCCGAGCATGGGTGCGCCGGCGGCTGTGGTGGCCAGCCAGGGCAGACCCTTCGACAGACCGGCCACTTCGAGGTTGCCGGTGTTCTCGATGGTCACCAGGACGTCATTCATGGGGCGGCCGATGCGGCTGAGACCCTTGCCGATAAGGCGGGCGTAGGGCGAGTTGGTCTTCTCGCACAGCAGGCGGGCACTCTCCACCTCGCCGTCGTGGATATAGTCCTTGATGCGCTTCATGAAGGTGGCGTCCTGACGGCTGGCCTTGTTGACCACGATGGCGCGCTCGATAAATACATAGATGGTTACGACGAGCAGCACAGCAAGGATGATCATGATCCATCCGCCGTCGAGGCACAGATCCCAAAGCGACAGTTCGGGAGGTGTAGTGATGTCAAGTAAAAGCATGTGTCGGGAGATTGGTTATTGTGGTGGTTAGTTAGTCGGGTTAGTGTATCAGGCTTCTTCGTCCTTCTTGATGGTGCGCACCTTGTTGCCCAGACAGGACTGGTAGCGCTCGATGGTTTGTTTGAGGCCGAGGTATAGGGCGTCGGCGATGAGGGCGTGGCCTATGCTGACCTCGTTGAGGTGAGGCAGCGAGGTGTGGAAGTACTCGAGGTTCTCGAGGTTGAGGTCGTGGCCGGCATTTACGCCTAATCCCACGCTGTGGGCAACTCGCGACGCCTCGACGAACGGAGCCACGGCGGCGGCACGGTCGGTGGCGTAGTTGTCGGCGTACGGCTTGGTGTACAGCTCGATACGGTCGGCTCCGGTCTTGGCGGCCAACCGGATATTGTCGGTGTCGGTACCCACGAAGATGGATGTGCGGATGCCGGCATCGCGCAGACGCTCGACGATTTCGCACAGGAAGTCGAAGTTGGGTGCTATCTCCCAACCGGCCGACGATGTCAGGGCGTCGGCGGCATCGGGCACGAGTGTTACCTGTTCGGGCTTTACCTTAAGCACGAGGTCCATGAACTCGGGCGAGGGGTATCCCTCGATGTTAAACTCGGTTTTGACGAGCGGACGCAGGCGGAACACGTCGTCGTGACGGATATGGCGTTCGTCGGGGCGGGGATGAACGGTGATACCGTCGGCACCGAAGGCCTCGCAGTCGCGGGCCACGCGGAGTACGTCAGGAACGTTTTCGCCTCGGGCGTTACGCAAAGTGGCTATCTTATTGATGTTTACGCTTAGATGGGTCATGTTGTAGTTCCGGAAAATTTCGCTAATTACGTTCTGTGTTAGGAAGTTTCAAGAATTGTTTGTAAATTTGTCTTTGATTACAAGGTACAAAAATACAAGAAATTTAGCAGATTGGAAAAAAATTACCCCATAAAAGCACAAAAAAATGATTCGGAGGTGCTCCGCGACACCGCAGCTACAGTCGAATTGGAGCGCCTGATGCCCTATAGCCCCGAGTCGACGCGGTTCTCCGTCGTGTGCCGTCGCAGCGACTACAGCGCCGGCCGCATAGCCCGTGCCATCGAGGATTGCGATGCCCATGTGCTCAACCTCAACCTCACCGCCGATGGCCACCCGGACGAAGACACCGTGGTGGTCGACGTGCGTGTCGACCGAAAGAATATCAGCTCGATAGCGCGCTCGCTGGCTCGCTACGACTATATCGTTGAAGGTATCGAGGAGTCGGCTTACGAAGTCGACGATGCCGACCGTATGCGCGTGGCCGAACTGCTGCGCCTGCTCGATGTTTGACCCCCAAAGTTAATACCAAAATGGAACAACCGATGAAAATAGCCATCTACGGCAGTCGCCGGCAGCACGACAACGGCGACCGTGTGCGCCGCCTGGTGCTCGAACTCGTCATGGGTGGCGCCTCCGTGTCGATGCACGAAAAACTGTATGACCACCTGACGTGCGAACTCGGTCTGAGTCTGCCCGGGGTGTCGCGTGTATGTATCTGTCCCGACGACGCCGTTATCGCCGTCAGCATCGGCGGCGACGGCACGTTCCTGCGCACGGTGGCGTGGGTGGAGTGTCGTCGGATACCCATCCTTGGTATCAACACGGGCCATCTCGGTTACCTTACGGCGCTGACCCTCGACGAAGCCCTCGAGGGTGTCGACCGCATCCTCGCTGTCGACTTCCGGGCGGACGCACACACTATGCTCCACGTTGAGTGCGACCGGCTGCTCGGCTGGACCATGGCGCTCAACGAGGCCGTGATTGCCAAAGAGGACAGCGCCTCGATGGTGTCGGCAACGGTACACATCGACGGTCATTTCCTGGCCGACTACAAGGCCGACGGCCTCATCGTGTCGACGCCTACGGGGAGCACGGCCTACAACCTCAGTGTCGGGGGACCCATTGTCCAACCCTCCGCGCCGGTGTGGGTGCTGTCGCCCATCGCGGCTCACTCGCTGACTGTCCGCCCCCTCGTCGTGGGCGACGATGCCGAGGTGGTGGTCACCGTCGGCGGCCGCGGTTCGCGCTTCCGCCTGGTCCTCGACGGCCGCGCCGCCTCACTGCCCATGGGCACCACGCTGACCATACGCCGCGCTTCGCAGCAAGTCACCATCCTGCAGCGCCGCGACCGCGATTTCGCCAAGATTATCGGTACCAAGCTGATGTTCAACGGCTAAGAGTATGGCATCCGCTTCGAGAGAATTTTACGATAAGGAGTTTGGCCGCTTCCGGTTGCGCATGCTCTCTACCGCCACGCGATACACCGCGCGGTGGAAAGGTCCTGATTTGTTGGTGATTACCGTGCCTCGTAGTCAGTCGAAAGAGCAGATATTGGACGTCATTGAAAAGATGCGACCCGATATACTTACGAAGCGTCCGGCTAAACAGTTCTTCGGCATCGGTTGGACATACGACATACCCGAATGTCACTTCGAAGTGCAACGTGGCGACAAGCCAAACTGCTTCGTGCGCTATGTGTCCGAGGATAAGAGCCTGGTCATTTTTCGCATGCCGCCGGGATACCCGGAGGAGGGTGGGGAAGCGTTTAACGACTATGTCAACAAGAATCTCAAGGAGTACGCCAAGGTGTTCGGCCCGCGCTTATTAGAAAAGGCCGTCGAAATAGGCAGGCGACTGGGTGTAACGTACCGATCACTTGATATGGCGCGAGGCGAGCGCGTCCTTGGCAAGTGTAACGCCCGCAAGGAAATTACGTTTAGTTACAACCTTATTTATTATCCCGAGGAGTTACGCGAACTCGTCATCGCCCACGAGTTCGCCCACCTGACGCACCTCAACCACAGCGCCGCCTTCTACGCCCTGCTCGACACCTACCTCAACGGCCGTCACGCCGCCCTCCGCCGCGCCCTCAACGCCCACCGCCTCCCCTACATCAAGTAACTGGCCCCTCCAACCTCCCCAAAAGGGAGGGCGCTAACTACGAGCTACCAACTACAAACTACGGACGCGAATATTTCGCGTCCGCGCACCAAAGAGTAACCGGGCACGTCTCGCCTGTTGGCTCGACGTACCCGGCAGTTCGTATCTCCTACTTAGTAGTTAGTACCTCGTAGTTCGTAGTTATCTTACAAGCTTACCTTGAAGGCTTTGCCGTTGAGGGTGACGATGTAGAAGCCGGGTTGGAGAGCAACGGGTTCGGCAGAACCATTGTACACCAGTTTGCCCGATGCAGTGTATACTTGCGCAATTGTACCGGCCTCAACACCTTCGAAGACGATGGAGCCACCAATGGTCTTTACGCGAACCTCGTCGGAGTACATCACGTCGTCAACACCGGTGGATACATCGTCCTTGATGGTGAGGAACTTAGACCAAGTGGGGTGCGCCTGGTAGAGGGGCAGTGTTCCGTTGGGAACATGGAGGGTTGCGTTGCGGTATGCCGTGGCACTGAACGAAGTTGCGGGAGCGTCGGCAGGAATGGTTGCCGCGGCGTAAACGTCATTGAGCCAATGTACTCCCATGAAAGCGTTGTCTCCCACCGAAGTCACCGAGGACGGAATATGCAGTTCCGACAGACCTGTGCAACCGAAGAAAGCGTAGTCACCAATCGACTCGACCTTGTCGCCGAAGACGACAGATGCCAACGCACTGCAACCTGTAAATGCCTCGGCGCCGATAGTGGTCACGGCGGTGGGAATCTCGATGGAGCGCAACGACGTGCAGTAACCGAATGCCAACTCGTCGATCGACGTAATAGTCTGCGGCAGGGATATAGACTTGAGACCCCAGCAGTAATTGAACGCCTCGGGACCAATGCCTACCACGTTGTACGTCACGCCCAGATAGTCTACCGACTCGGGAATAACGACGTTGACGAAACCGCTATAATTACTCATATTGTTCTTGCGCTGGTACGTCACCTTGGCGTCGAGTACCTCCTTATTGAGAGTATAATTGATCTTGTCGATCTCCCTCGAATCCGGATCAAACGCCTCCACATAGTAGAAGTTCTTCCACACATCCGCCTTCGCGTACGCCTCCATTGCGCTCTCGGGAATTACTAACTTGGCAGTGGTATATAATTCGTTGGGGAATGAAACGACGGTTGGTGGCACTTCAGCACCGCAATAAATCGTGCGAATGGTTATTGATTTTGAGAAGGCCCCATCTTGAATCGAAACAAGGCTCTTGGGAAGTCGCAAGGTAGAGATGCCATCGGCGTTTACGCCGCTGCAAATTTCAGTCACGTAATCACCGAAGGTGATGGTAGCATGACTAAGGGACGCACTTTCTGTATGGGATGTTTTCAAGTTTCGGCCAATATATACTTCCCCAAGAGATGAAGATGGAAAGATAGTGCTATATAAATTAAGTGGGCTTTCGGAGTCTTCTATTATGAATTTTTTTAGCCTTGGTTTAACTTCTACAACAGACGAGTTGTAGTAAAAGATGGCATATCCAATTGACTGAATATTAGATGGAATAGTTAATTCTTCAATAGAATCACAAGCTTGGAATATGTATCCTTCGATTGTTTTTACTGAGCGCGGAATTACGAAATTTTTGAGATGGCGGCAATAACAGAAAGCTCTTTGTTTTAATGTGCTGATTTTGACGTCCGGATCAAATTGGATTGACTTCAGAACCTGTGTTGTTTGTTTGCCATCATAGAAAAGAGGCAAATCTGTGACCATCGGGCCTACATATACTGAATCTGCGGTTGTAATAGTTTCGTTGCTAATATTACGACCCAAGTATAGGTTATAACAATTTGTCTGAGCTGCTGTTAATAGTGTTTCGCTGTCCTCAATAATAATTGTCTTTGCCTTGGTGCCTATGCCATTGATAAAATTGGTGACTTTAGGACCAATTCTAACAAATTGTATGGTGGGTACCGAGTAAAGAGGATATGCAGTTCTCTCGTACGAAAGATTTCTGCCGACCATTACTGAATCGATAGGACAGTCCGCAAACATACCATTGTAGTTATAACTCGAACCTCCTGCCCACTTTTTAGTATGATAGCCTAAACTAAGTGTAACATCGGAATCTTCAATGTCAAGGTACTTAAGCCCGGAACAGCCGTTGAAAGCGTATGATCCGATACTAGTAATGAATTCCGGAATTGTGATGCGTTCGAGAGTTGTGCAGTCTTGAAAGGCCGATTGTGCGATTGTTGTCACGGAATAATCCTTTTCGTCAACTGTAATGGTTTGCGGGATGGTGATTTCAGTAGGCTCACCGACAACACCGCTCACCGATGCTGTACCGTCGGTGTTGGTTGTGAACTTGAGGTTGCCAGAGGTGTATTCGTCAGCATACCCCGTCAAACCCACAAGAGAAATGAGTGATAATGATAAAAACTTGAATTTCATCGTATTTTACGACTGGTTTATGGGTGTTTCTCTATGGCTCCCCAAATAAAGAGATTAAAAAATACGAAAGCGTAGGAGCCGCTAACATATCCCAATAACAGTCAGGCGGTGGAAGAAGCCTCTAAAAACTTGGGAAATATAGCACTCCCACGCCGTATACGCATACGACGCAGAAGTGTCCTCTTCTTCCGTTTTTAGGTCTTCAAGCTTCCACACTTTAGACTGTTGAGAATCAGTAAGACACTTTCGTGTTTATCTATGTAAGTCGCTTCGCTCTAACGAAGCGCTGCAAAGGTATAAAAATTTTTATTTATTACCAAATCCGCACCCCTAAAAAAGACAGCAAAAAGAAAGCAGGTTTATCCAAGATAAGGGGACCGGAGGTTTTTTTTGTAACTTGTTGAATCCCAGACGGGATAACATAAGATCTATGTATCACGAGTTGGGCTTCCGACGTCCCGCAGGGAAGTTGATCACCTCGAAACCGCGGTACGTCGAGCATAGCGAGACGTGCCCGGAATGTGACAACCCCAGCCATGGGCGTGCCGATAGGTACGCCAACCTAAGGTAAAGCCGGCAGCTATCTCGGCCAGGTGATTATCCGGAGGGTATCCTCGCTCGGCGTCCCGGCGGGACGCCTGTTATTATATTGGGGATTTCCCGGGCACGCCTGGGGCGTACCCGGTTTCGCGGTGGTCGACGTCCTTCGGACGCCCGTCGCACCCTTGCGCCACGACATCGTCGCTCCGCGGCTCCGCAGGTGATGGAGCGCCAGGTGGGCGCCATTAGTATTGTTTTATGCAAATTTGCAGTGCAACTGCAAATTTGCATAAAATTGCAACAGGTTTACAGTTTGGTGTAGTTTCCGATGGTAATATCGTGGTAAGGGGACATGGCGGCTCCGGCGTAGACGACGGCTTGTTTGCCGGCGTGTTCAGGGAAGTTTTTTGCGAAATTCATGAGTCCTTTGGTGAAGTCGGGATGGAAGGTTGCGGCTGATTTGATCTCGTAGCACGAGTATTTCGTACCGTCTTTAACCAGAAGGTCCACCTCGTTGCCATTTGAATCGCGATAGAAGTAAAGCCCACCTTCGATACCACGGTTTAACCTGTCTTTGAGGAAGTTCATAACTACCATGTTTTCGAAAAGGTGTCCGCGCATCTTGTCGCGGTCCATTGTCTGAGGTGAGTCTATTTCGAGTAGATAAGCCGCTAAGCCACAATCGGTAAAGTAAAGCTTAGGAGTCTTGGTAAGACGCTTGCGAGTATTGGTATAGAATGGCGGTAGCAGATAGATAATATACGAGGCCTGCAGGATAGAGAGCCAGGAGTTAATAGTGTTGACGGCGACACCTAATTCGTTGGACAACTCGGAGGCATTGAAAAGCGATCCGATACGGGCGGCGCATAGGCGAATGAAGCGCCTGAACGTATCGAGATCCTTGATGGCCAGCATTTCGCGTACATCACGCTCGATATAAGTCTTGATGTAGTTAGGGTAGAGGAGTCGGGGAATGTTCTTGCCGCTCCAAATGGCTGGATAGAACCCTTTGTACAACAGGTCGTTGATACTGTCGCCCGATTCTAATTCGCCGAGTTCGTCAAGGCTGAGTGGCAGAAGCTCGAATACGGCTGTTCGGCCGGCTAGGCTCTGGGTGACATTTTTCAGGAGCGAAAACTGCGAACTGCCCGTGAGGTAGAATTTTCGGTTCGGGTTTTCGTCAACAATACCTTGGATAAAAGACAGTAGATCAGGAGTATGCTGCACCTCGTCGATAATGACGCCGTCCTGGAAGGAGTTGAGGAATCCGCGTGCATCCGTAGTGGCTTGCAGTCGCCAATCGGGATCTTCCATCGACACGTATGGCACGTCCGGAAAAATATGGCGAAGCAAAGTCGACTTGCCTGACTGCCTTGGCCCGGTGAGAGTGATTACAGGGAAATATTTTGCAGCCTCTATAATAGACTCAGTAATGGCGCGAGGGATATAAGTGTCCATATTGTGGGTGATTTTATGTAAATTTGCAGTGCCACTGCAAATTTACATAAAATCGACAAGATGAACAAATGACCAATAAGACTTATGAGACATAAAAGACTTATAGGACTCATTAGGCTTATAGGACTTATAGGACTTATAAGACTTATTAGACTTATAAGAGTTGTAATAGACGTATCTCGAAAAGCATCACGGCAGGACACAAAAAAAGCAGTGCTGATGCACTGCTTGGGATGGTGGCGGAGGCTGGACTCGAACCAACGACCTCCGGGTTATGAGCCCGACGAGCTACCACTGCTCTACTCCGCGATGTTTCGTGATGCAAAATTACGGACTTTTGCCGTATTAGCCAAATAATCTAACATACATTAACACTTATAACATCCGTTGACAATCTTAATCAAGGATGTCTTCGGGTGCTAAAGGGGTGTAGGGGCCGTCCTTTACCTCGAGGATGGCCGAGGGCTCGTGAACATCGATGC
>CAZNGJ010000082.1:0-10996 GCA_964572615.1 uncultured Bacteroides sp. | reverse complement strand
CTCTGCTTGTAAGGCAGATGCTCTGAACCAGCTGAGCTAAGCGCCCTTTCTTGTCGAAAGCGATGCAAAGTTAGGCACTTTTTTTGAAACCACCAAACATTTGGGCAAACTTTTTTTTGTAAAATTTTTTCATGCATCTTCTGTTAACATTTATTATCAAAACGCCAATAACTTTTTGTCGCTCGATAACGTTCATTTTTATAGACTTACCGGCTTGCCATGTCGGCATGTCGGATCGTACACATTATTAATATTATATCACATTATAATACATAGCTATGACTAAAAAAGAAAATCGGGCTGCCGATAGTGCTACCATGGAGAAGGCGTCGGCCAAATCGAAGACATCAGGCGTTTCATTACTTACGGGAGTATTGATTCTCGTTGTCGGTGTCGTACTTATTATATGTAATAAGATGATTACCGGTCACGGTGTGGTCGTGCTCGCCGGTATCCTATTCCTGCTGACGGGTGTTATCAATCTGGTACTCTTCGTGACCCGCAAGGAGCCCGACGGGACGATGCGCAATCGCGGTATGGCTCTCTTCTTCGGATGGCTCGTGTCGTTGGCGGCTATGATACTCGGTCTGTGCATGCTTGTGTTCAACCCGACATTCAGCGCTCTCATTCCGTTCATCTTCGGTCTACTCGTTTTCTTCGGGGCACTCATGTTGGCCTTCACCATGCTTTTCAATGTCCGCAAGGTATTCAAAGTGCCCGGTTGGATGTGGTGTTTTCCCGGCGTCATGGTTGTGTTAGGTATAATTACACTGATGCAGAAACCCGAAACATCCGACCCGTTGGTGATGATACTCACCGGTTCGGCGATGGTGCTGTTCGGCTTGGCCGGTATGCTGTTAGGAGCCATGGCTTCGGGTATTCGCCGTCAGGTGCCCGAAACGGACAGCAAGGCCGGTGTCGCCGATGTCGAAGCTAAGGAAATAGAATCCTCTCACCCCGTCGACAATGCTTAAGCCCAACATTACCGACCCGTCGCAGTGGGTAGTATGGTTTGATCTCGACGACACAATCTGGGATTTTCGCAACAACTCGCTCGAAGCCTTGTCCGAAGTCTACGATGAGTTCAGGCTCAACCGCTTCTGGGCAGACGAGGATGCGTGGAAACACGATTACCACCTCAACAACGATGCCTTATGGCGACAGTATGCCGAGGGTACGGTTACGCAGAAGGAACTGCGTTTCCGCCGTTTCAATGATGTTTTTACTGCTGCTGGTATGGATGCCGAGGAGGCTGCCGCGATAGCGTGGCCGGCTGACGGGTTCTACTTGCATCGCCTCGGACTGCGCAAGGCTCTCGTGCCCGGTGCGCGGGAATTGATGGAGCGCGTACGCGCCCGTGGTTTCCGTGTGGGCTTGCTCTCTAACGGCTTTCGAGAGATTCAGTACGCCAAGATGCAATCCTCCCAACTCGAACCACTGGTGGACTTCGTAGTACTCAGCGACGAAATCGGCATCAACAAGCCCGACGAGCGTATCTACCGCTATGCCGAGCAAAAGGCCGCCGTGCCGACCAACCGTTGCATTATGATTGGCGACAACGGCGAAACCGACATTGCCGGTGCGCTGCGGGCCGGTTGGCCGCTGGTGGTTTGGTTTAATCCACAGGGTCGGCAGCCGGAGACCAAACTGGTCGATGCGATATCTCGGCCTTCGACTCTTGTTACCGTCTCGGCGCTCGACCAAATCGACCTCTGAATGTCCGTTTCGAGCCCAAAACACCCTCAAATAGGGGTGTTTTAAGTCTTAAAATAGGCTAATTATCAAAAAATCAGCAGAAAATAGGCGCAAGTTGTGGTTTGTTTGAAAAAAAATTACGATATTTGCACTTGCAAAACCGAGGGGGTCTGTTTGAGATCCCTTAGGTGAGCATCAAAAGGCTATTCTTAAACAACCAAATATCACATTAACATAACCCCCAAATTGCTTTTAACATGACTAAAGCAGATATCGTAAACGAAATCGCCAAGACTACCGGTATTGACAAAGCCAACGTAAGCGAAACCATCGAAAAGTTCATGGAAATCGTGAAGGATTCCCTGGCACACGGCGAAAACGTATATCTCCGCGGCTTCGGCAGCTTCATCATCAAAGTTCGCTCGGAAAAGACAGCCCGCAATATCTCCAAGAACACCACTATCATTATTCCCGAACACAAGATCCCCGCTTTCAAGCCCGCCAAAGTGTTCATGGAAGACGTTAAGTAATTAATCAGTTTATCAACCCCTTAACCGTAGTATAGAAATGCCCAGCGGAAAGAAAAGAAAAGGCCACAAGATGGCTACTCACAAACGTAAAAAACGTCTGAGAAAGAATCGTCATAAGAAGAAGTAAGCCGCCGGCGATCGATTGATCGCCGTACGGTGCGTGCGCCTTCGGTGCACACCGACAAATACGACACCGGGCCTGTCGTCAAGGCTCGTGCAAGAACAGACTGTGGGATTCCGGGGCGACGATGTGTCGTAGTCCGCGACCCGTTGGTTTGTTCTTGTGCTTTTTGTCGGTTCGTGAACCCCGTGCCCCGAAGCCGCCCACACCCCCTCATTAACCAAACCACGAACACACAATGAAAAGTGAACTTATTGTAGACGTACAGCCCGATGAAGTCTCGATTGCCCTGTTGGAGGACATGAGGCTGGTGTCCTTGCAGAAGGAGACCCGCGACATCGCGTATGCTGTCGGCGATATTTACATCGCCAAAGTCAAGAAGCTCATGCCCGGTCTGAACGCGGCATTTGTGAACGTGGGTTACGAGAAGGATGCTTTCCTTCATTATCTTGATCTCGGTCCGAAGTTTGCGACATACAAGGAGTTTATGAAGCAACTGATGGCCGACCGTAAGCAGGTGCCCTCGCTGCCGGCTATGAAGATCTTGCCCGACATCGACAAGCACGGTTCGATAGCCGACCAACTCAGTGTCGGCGAGGAACTGATGGTGCAGATCGTCAAGGAACCCATTTCGTCCAAGGGTCCGCGTCTGTCCACCGAGATAGCCTTCACCGGCCGATACATGGTGCTCATACCCTTCGCCGAAAAGATTTCGGTGTCTCAAAAAATCAAAACCACCGAGGAAAAACTACGTCTCCGACAGCTCATCGACTCTATCAAACCCAAAAACTTCGGCGTTATCATCCGTACATCGGCCGAAGGCAAGCGTGTCGCCGAGCTTATCAACGAGATGAAAACACTACTCAAGGCGTGGGAGGATGCATGCGCAAAAGCGCAGCGATTGCCCGTGCCGTCACTGATTTTCGAGGAGGAAAGCCGCATTGTCGGCATGTTGCGCGACGTCTTCAGTCCGTCGTTCGAGTCCATCCATGTCAATGACCGGGAGATTGGTCAGCAGATTCGCAATTACGTCGAACTCATCGCCCCCGAGCGTAAGGATATCGTCAAGGACTATACCAAGGCCGAACCTATCTTCGACACTTTCGGCGTCACACGCCAGATTAAGTCGTCGTTCGGCAAGACAGTTTCCTTCAAATCAGGTGCTTACATTATCATCGAGCATACCGAGGCGCTCCATGTCATCGACGTCAACTCCGGCAACCGAACCAAGGCAGACAGCGATCAGGAGACTAACGCTCTTGAGGTCAATCTACGGGCTGCCGACGAGATAGCCCGCCAGCTGCGGTTGCGAGACATGGGCGGCATCATCGTGGTCGACTTTATCGACATGGCCAAGAACGAGCACCGTCAGCAACTGTACGAGCACATGAAGTCGGTTATGGCCGGCGACCGTGCTCGTCACAACATCCTGCCTCTCAGTAAATTCGGCTTAATGCAGATAACGCGCCAACGTGTCCGTCCCGCCCTCGACATCACCGTCGACGAGTCGTGTCCGTCATGCTACGGCCAGGGTCGTGTCCAGCCGTCGTTGTTGTTCACCGACACCTTGTTCGACAAACTCGAATACCTCTGCAATACCCTCGGCCAGTCCAATTTCGTGATGTACGTCCATCCGTTCGTCGACGCCTATCTCAAAAAAGGCTGGATTTGGTCCATGGCGGCCAAGTGGAAGCGTCAGCTCGGTCACGGATTCCGTATCGTCCCCGACCAGTCACTGGCCTACCTTGAGTATCGCGTCATCGACAAGGAGGGTAACGTCCTCGAACTCAAGGAAGAAAAGGATACACACAAGTCATCGCAGACCAAGACAAAATCCAAAGCCGAAAAGCGCGGTCTCCTGCAAGAGGAAGAACCCGAAAAGCCGGCCAAAACCAAGCCGGCTCCCGAGAAGCAGGAGCAGTCGCCGACAAGCCGTCGCGCCCGTCAGCGTCAGCGTGCCAAGGCAGCCCGCGAGGCTGCCGAGCGTCAGTACGACGAGGCCGGCAACAAGTTGCCCGAAACCGGCGTAAAGCCCGAACTCGAACTTCTCGCCTCCGTTCCGGCTGCTCCCGCAGTTCCCGAGCCCGAGGTCCAACCCGAAGTTGATGCCGAGGCAGCAACTCCCAAGGCTCCCGCTAAAAAGCCCCGCACCCGCAAAAAGGCCCAACCCAAAACTCCTAAGGCCGAAAAGGCTGCCGAACCACAAGAGGCAAAACCCTCTGAGCAACAAGAGACGAAGCCGGCTCAGCAACAAGAGGCAAAACCCTCTGAGCAACCCGAACCCAATCAAGAATAAACACCGTAACCCAACCTATCCACGGGGATGCATCCACACCGATGCATCCCCGCTTTGTACATTCGCCGTTGTTTTTTGCAATTTTACGGTTATTGAGTTGAAAAAAGTGTGACGGGTAGGGGAGATTCGGGAAAAAATCAGTACATTTGCACACTTTATATATTATTCATCACCAAATGAAAATTACCAAAGGTTACAGCATGCGCAACGCTTTAAGACCCATCACCGGTTTTGTCCGTCGGTTCAAATGGCTGACAATCCTGTTTCTGCTGATTATCATCGGGTTACTGATTTTTATTTTCCACCGGCCTAAGCCTCAGGTCGAGAATTACCCGATTGTCGAGGTGATGCCTGTCGACACAACGACGGTCAATATCTACGGCGAATACGTGGGCCGTATCCGCGCCCAGCAGTTTGTCGAGGTTCACGCCCGCGTCGAGGGCTACCTGGAGCGTATGTTGTTCAAGGAAGGCTCGTATATCGAGAAGGGTCAGACGCTTTTCATAATCGACCCGCGTCTGTACGAGGCGCACGTCAACCGCGCCCGCGCCCAACTCAACAAGGCAATGGCGCAGGCTCAGAAGGCCGACCGCGACCTGAAGCGCATCCGTCCGCTCTACGAGCAGAACGCCGCGTCGCAACTCGACCTTGACAATGCCATTGCCGCTGCCGAGAGTGCCAACGCCGAGGTCACCGTGGCCAAGGCCGACCTCGTGCAGGCCGAGCTGACATTAGGATATACCAAAGTGGTATCGCCCATCTCGGGTTATATCTCGGAGCGTGTGGCCGACATAGGTACTCTGGTCGGTCCTTCGGCCGGTAAGTCGCTGTTGGTGACAGTGGTAAAGAGCGACACCGTGCGTATTGATTTCTCGATGACCGCTCTCGACTACCTGCGCAGCAAGGAGCGCAACGTTAGCCTCGGTGATGCGGAGAATTCCAAGAAGGCCGGCTCGTATGTCACCGTTACGCTCGCCGACGGTTCGCAATACCCCTATAAGGGTATGGTGGACTTCGCCGACCCGCAGGTGGATCCCAAGACAGGTACGTTCTCGGTTCGCGCCGAGATGCCTAACCCGGTACGTCAGTTGTTGCCGGGCGAGTTCACCAAGGTAAAGGTGCTCCTCGACCTCCGCAACAATGTTATCGAGGTGCCTGTCAAGTCGGTGGTTGTCGAGAAGGGTGGGGCATACGTCTATGTGGTACGCCCCGACAGCGTGGTCGAGAAGCGCTTCATCGAGACCGGTCCCGAGTCGGGCAATCAGGTTATCGTCGAGCGTGGTATCAAGCGCGGCGAACGCATCGTCACAGAGGGTTATCATAAACTCAAGCATGGCATGAAGGTCAGTCCCACTGTCGCTACTGCCAAAGCCGATGATGCCGAAACCGAATAAGTCGCGGAGAGTATGAAGAAGAACTTTTTTCTCCGGCACCCGGTATTCTCGATAGTCCTGTCGGTAATTATCCTCATTATAGGTATTATCGGCCTCAAACTGTTGCCTATCGATCAGTATCCCGACATCGTACCGCCGGTGGTCAAAATCTCAGCCTCGTATCCCGGTGCTGACGCATCGACAGTGACCCAAGCCGTGGCTACGCCTATCGAGCAGGAACTCAACGGTACCCCCGGCATGATATACATGTCGTCCAAGAGCTCCAACTCGGGAGGTTTTTCGGCCCTCGTTACGTTCGACATCGGCACCGACCCCGAACTGGCTGCCGTTGATATTCAGAACCGTGTCAAGAAGGCCGAGTCACGCTTGCCCGCCGAGGTTGTCCAGAACGGTATTTCGGTCGAAAAGGAGACGGCCAACCGTCTGATGACCATAACGATACAGTCTACCGACCCGAAGTTTGACGAGGTCTATCTGAGTAACTATACTACCCTCAACGTGGTCGACCCGTTGCGCCGTATCCCCGGCGTGGGCAGCCTCAGCTCGGTCGGCAGTCGTTACTACGCTATGCAGATATGGGTTCAACCCGACAAACTGGCCGACTTAGGCATCACCGTCCAGGACATCCAGGCCGCCCTTAAGGACCAAAACCGCGAATCGGCTGCCGGCGCGTTGGGTCAGGCTCCCGCCACGGATGTCGACATAACGATGCCCATCATTGCCCGCGGCCGTCTGTCGTCGGTGTCGGAGTTTGAGGACATTGTGCTACGAGCCAATGCCGACGGCTCCATAATCCGCCTTAAGGATGTGGCCAGGGTGTCGCTCGAAGCCCAGTCGTATGCCACCGAGAGCGGCATCAACGGCGCCAATGCCGCCGTGCTCAACCTCAATATGTTGCCCGGAGCCAACGCCATGGAGGTAGCCGAGGCCGTCAAGAAGGAGATGGCCGAGATTGCCAAGAGTTTCCCCGAGGGTATGACCTACGACATACCTTTCGACATGACGACCTACATCTCCGAGTCGATTCACCATGTTTACCGCACCTTCTTCGAGGCGCTGATACTGGTTATCATCGTGGTGTTCCTGTCGCTGCAGAACTGGCGCGCCGCCATCATCCCCATCATCGCAGTGCCCATCTCGCTGGTAGGCACGTTCGGCGTGATGCTCATGTTCGGTTTCTCGCTCAATATGCTCACCCTTCTCGGTCTCATCCTCGCCATCGGTATCGTTGTCGACGATGCCATCGTGGTGGTCGAGAATGTGGACCGTATTATGAATACCGAGAAGCTGTCGCCGTTCGATGCGACCGAGAAAGCCATGACAAACCTCGGCAGCGCTCTGATAGCCATGTCGTTGGTGCTGTGTGCGGTGTTTGTGCCCGTCAGCTTCCTGCCAGGTATTACGGGTCAGTTGTACCGCCAGTTCACCGTCACCATCGCCGTGTCGGTTATCATATCGACCATTGTGGCACTGACGCTGACGCCCGTTATGTGTTCCAAACTGCTCCGGCCGGCTTCGGGAAAGAAAAAGAACAAGGTGTTCCGCCTTATCAACTTCTGGCTCAACAAGGGCAACCGCACCTACGGCCGGATGATTTCGTGGTCGTATGTACACACACGTCGCATGTTCGCCTTCTTCGGTCTGGCGTTGGTGTTCATTTATGCGATGAACAGCCTGATGCCCACCAGCTTCATGTCGCAGGAGGACCAGGGTTACTTCACCGTAGAACTCGAGTTGCCCGAAGGCGCGACCATCGAGCGTAGCCGCGAGATCACGGAACGCGCCATGGCGTATCTGCTTGCCGACGAGGATGTCGAGTTTGTTCTCAACGTCACCGGGTCGTCGCCACGTGTGGGCACCAACCAGGCGCACACCCAACTGACTGTCATCCTCAAGCCGTGGGAAGAACGCAACTCGCACAATATCAACGATGTTCGCGCCCGCTTCCTCAAGGAGTTCGAGCGTTATCCCGAGGCAAAGGCATACATCTTCACGCCGGCGATTATCCCCGGTCTGGGTTCGTCGGGTGGTTTCGAGATGGTGCTCGAAGCCCGCGCCGATGCAACATATCAGGATTTGCAGACGGCAGTAGACACGTTGTTGCATTATGCAGCCTCGGAGAAGGCACTGTCCGACCTGTCCACATCGCTGCAGAGCGACATCCCGCAGCTGTTCTTCGAGGTAGACCGCGACCGCGCCAAGATGCAGGGTATCCCCATCAGCGATATTTTCTCGACCATGAAGGCCTTCACCGGCTCGATATATGTGAACGACTTCAATATGTTCAACCGCATCTACCGCGTTTATATTCAGGCAGATGAACCGTATCGTATGAACCGTGACAACCTCAATCTCTTCTTTGTCCGCGGCGCCAACGGTACCATGGTGCCCATCTCGTCGTTGGGTAGCACCAACTACACCACGGGTCCGGGCACGATTGGTCGTTTCAACATGTTCAACACGGCCATTGTGTCGGGTGAAGCCGGCGCGGGTTACAGTACGGGCGAGGCCATGGAGGCGTTGCAGCGTATCGTGGCCGAGCATCTGCCCGACAACATCGGTGTCGAGTGGAGCGGATTGTCCTACCAGGAACAGCACGAAAGCGGCAACACCGGCGCTATCCTCGGCTTGGCGTTGCTGTTCGTCTTCCTTGTCCTCGCCGCTCAGTACGAGAGCTGGAGCGTCCCAATAGCGGTCATTCTGTCGCTGCCGATAGCGGGTGTTGGCGCTTACCTCGGCATCTGGATATGCGGTCTCGAGAATAATATCTACTTCCAGATCGGCCTGGTAATGCTCATTGGCCTCGTGGCCAAGAATGCCATCCTGATTGTCGAGTTCGCCAAGGAGGAGGTCGAGAAGGGTGTCGACGCCATGCACGCTGCCCTCACAGCCGCCAAGTTGCGTTTCCGTCCCATCGTGATGACTTCGCTGGCCTTCATGCTCGGTCTGCTGCCGCTGCTGTTTGCCACCGGCCCCGGCTCGGCTGCCCGTCGCGACATCGGTACGGGCGTGTTCTTCGGAATGCTTGTGGCCATCACGTTCGGCATCGTTTTCGTACCTTTCTTTTTTGTCATTGTCGATAAACTGAAAAAGAAGAAGCATAAATCAGATGAAAAATAGCCTTATCATACTGTTGGCTGCACTCCTTGTCGCTTGCTCGGGAGTGAAAAACTTGCCCGGGCCCGACATCACGGTGCCCGAAAGCTATTCGCCGACGTCGCCCGACGACTCGCTGTCTATCGCCGACCTCAATTGGTTCGAGTTTTACGCCGATACCGTCTTGTGCGGCTTTATCCGCGAAACGCTTGCCAACAACAAGGACCTGCAGATAGCCGCGGCCCGCATCGACGAGCTGCAGCGCATCTACGGCATCGAGAAACTCAATATTCTGCCCACGCTGTCGGGCAATGTCTATGCCCAGGATGAAACCAATGATTACTCGGGTATCGGTATTTCGCACGACCGCGAGTTCGGTGTCAAGGTGTCTGTAGCTTGGGAGGTCAACCTCTGGGGGTCGTTCAACTGGGCCAAGAAGAAGACCGAAAACACCTACAAGGCGTCGGTCGAGGACTATCGCGCGTTGCAGATGTCGCTTATCGCCATGACTGCCGAGACTTACTACAATCTGTTGGCGCTCGAAAACGAGGTAGCTATCGTCAACCGCACTGTCGAGTCGCGCAAGGAGTCGCTGCGTATGGCCAGGATTCGGTTCGAAGGTGGTTTGACGTCCGAGACCGTCTATCAACAGGCTAAGGTGGAATTCTCGTCGGCGGCATCGCGTCTGCCTGAGTTGAAAAAGCGTTTGGCCGCTACACGAAACGCCCTGACCGTCCTTATGGGTCGCGTACCCGATGCGTCGCTCGTCATTGGCACGCAGCGGCTTACCCCCGTCGACACCACAGCATTGCCTCTCGGTGTCCCCTCCGACATCCTCCAGCGTCGTCCTGATATCCGCTCGGCGCAACTCAAACTGGCTGCCTCCATGGCCAATGTCGGCTACACCTACGCCGAGCGTTTTCCCTCGTTCCGCTTCGGGTTCACGCCGGGCCTCGAAAACAACGAACTGAGCCATTTCCTTCAGTCGCCGTTTACGTTCCTCGTAGGCTCGATCACGGGCACCATCTTTGACTTCGGCGCCAAAAAGAAGAAGTATCAGGCTGCCAAGGCCGTCTACGAACAAAGTCGGCATAATTACGAGAAGGTTGTCATCCGAGCCTTTACCGAGGTGAACACCGCCATCGAGGCGTACAAGCAGGCACAACTCACATGTCGGCTGAAGACCGAACTGTGCGAGGCCGCGGCCAAGTATATCCAACTCGCCGCCCTGCAGTATCGCGCCGGCACCCTCAATTACATTGACGTACTCGACGCCCAGCGCCGCTACTTCGAGGCCCAGGTCGACGTCAACAACGCCGTCCGCGACGAATACCTCGCCATGATCGACCTCTACAAGACCCTCGGCGGCGGCTGGACCACCCGATAACTACGAGTTACTGGCCCCACCAAACCTCCCCAAAGGGTAGGCTTATAGCCAGTGCAGACTCCTCTACCGCTTCTAGCCCCTCCAAACCTCTGGGCCTTCAGAGGCTTCCCCCGGACCAACTCCCTCCCTTTTGGGGAGGGCTGGGGTGGGGCCACGCACTACGCTCCCTGGAGCATTCTGTTGGTATTCAGTTATTTGTAGCGTCGCGACCTGTCGCGACGACAAACAGGCGAGGCCGCAACAGGGCCGCGTATTATTCGTGTCCGCCTGCGCTTTGCCCGGAAGACATACCGAAGGCATGTCCCTACGGCGAGGGGGCGTTCGCAGAACGCCGACCCTGTGTAACCGCATACGTCGAGCGATGCGAAGCGTGCGCGGAAAAGGAAAGCAAATAATAAGGCGACCCAAAGGGATGCCGACTAATTTGTCACAGATATTATTAATAAAAATCCGTAATATAGTCGGCGTACCTTCGGC
>CAZNGJ010000081.1:0-11202 GCA_964572615.1 uncultured Bacteroides sp. | reverse complement strand
CCGTACATATAGCAAAGTTATCAAGATGGTGAAGTCGCCCAAAACCGGCGCTTACACATTCCAGGAACAGATGGTTCCCAACGACGCTGTTAAAGACGTCCTCAAGTAAACCATCCCTCCCCACGATACCCAATACACAAGGGCGTGCCTACCAAGGCGCGCCCTTTGCCGTCTTTACCATTTCCAATCCCCGGGAAACGCCCTAAATGGGAAATTTATGGGATGACGATGATTTTGCCGGTGTGAGAGTGGTGTTCAGCTTCAGCGTGGGCTTTCGCTATGTCGTCAAGGGAATAGATGTGAGCTATGACAGGGTGGATGTCGGCTCGGGCAATCAGGGCGAACATGGCGTCTATTTGAGCTTGTGTAGGATGGTTGCTGTAGAAACCGGTAAGATAGACGCCTGACGGAATATCCTTTATCGGGTCGAAGTTTTTCAGACCGAAAACACCTCCGAGTAGCCCTGTATGGCACACTATGCCGTGTAGCGCTGTCAGTCGCAGAGAGTCGGCCAACGTAGCTGCCCCTATGAGTTCGAGCACTTTGGTGGCGCCGGCAGGGTGGCGCTCAAAAAAGCGTTGACGGAAATTGTCGCCTTCTAATACAACGTCGTCAGCTCCGTGTTCGAGCAGCAGCTCGGCCTTATGCTCGTTTCGTGTTGTTGCAATCACTTTTGCTCCGATAGCTTTGGCAAGTTGAAGGGCTGCGAGTCCAACTGTCGAGGTGCCACCGCGGATGAGAAGCGTGTCGCCCGCAGCAAGTTGCAGCGATGTCGTCAGCGAGCCGAACGCCGTATAGAATGTTTCGGGAATTGCGGCCAATTCAGTCCAGTCGAGGTCGGTGTCGACTACGAAGACGTTGCGTTCGAGCAAGAGTGCGTATTCGGCATAGCTACCATTGAAGCTACGCCCCATGCCACCCATTAGGGCGATGACTTTTTGTCCGACTTGGAATCGGGTGTCCGACGAGTCGATGACTTGGCCGACACATTCAATGCCCGGCACGATAGGGCTATTGATGTACGGCTGTGCGACTTCAAACTTACGTAACAGCACCTCAGAGTGATTTATGCCGAAGGCGCGCACCTTGACAAGCACCCAACCGGGGCGTACTTCGGGCACGGGGATGTCGATTATGTGCATCTGCTGCGCCTCGCAGGGTTCGGAGATGACTACGGCTTTCATACTTCTTTCCAACATTGTGGGTCGGGAGCGTAAAACGATCGATGATAACCGTAGGCTACTGCGGGACACCCTCGGCAGAATCGGAGTAGCTCGCATTTCGAGCACTTCTCGAAGTCCTCATAATGGCGGAAACGGTTCATCTCGTCGTCCGACCAGATTTTGTATATGTCTTTAGTAAATATGTTGCCCACCACGCTGTCAAAACGTCGGCAGGCCATGACATTGCCGTTGGGCTGGATAGTGAAGTGGCAGTCGCCGCAATGGCAACCATCATAAATGGCTTCGGGGTCGGTGTTTTCGGGTATCTTGAAAAGCCCCTTTTCGTAGAGGTACAGCGTCCAAAGATGGTCCTTGAGGTTGAAAATGGTTCCCGAATCCTTGTGTTCCTCAAATTTGTGCCATATCCTGTCGAGGAAGTCGCGGTACTCCTCGGGCGATATATGGGTGGATTTCTCCTCCGAGGTAGGACAGTACCGTCCGAAGGCAAACACATCGACACCTTTCGATACCACAAGGTCGATAATATCGGGTATCTCGTTGATATTAGTGCCGGATACGGTGGTCATAACGGCAACGCGTATGCCGTTGCGGCGCAATACGTCGATTTTATCGATGGTCGTTGCAAACGATCCGGGTTTGCGTATCGAGTCGTGTGTGTGCTCCAAGCCGTCAATTGACAGCTGATACTTCTGACACCCCAACGACTTGAGCTCGTGACAGACCTCGTCGGTGATGTGAAACGGGTTGCCGAGGATGGTGAATGGGATGTCGCGCTCCTTTAGCATTATGAGGATGTCCCGGAAGTTGCGATGAAGAATCGGATCGCCTCCCGTGATATAAAAATAGGGCCGTCGGTCCATACGTCGACACATATCGACGCATTGATCGACGACCTTAGCAGCCTTGTCGAGAGGCATCTCGACAATATGCGGATGCCCCTCGGCAAAGATGTAGCAATGCTGACAGCGTTGGTCGCAGCTGTCAGTGATATGCCACTGGAATGCGAAGTATTCCATTACTTGTCGCCGGCACCACAAGCCGAGCCACAGGCAGCGGGTTTGGGTTCGGGTTTTTCGTCGCCGGCGCCACATGCCGAGCCGCAAGCGCCCGAAGGAGTTCCGTTTTCAGCCTCGGCGCAGAGATATGCCTGTGCGGTGTGTTTTAGTTCGTTGTTAAATAGGGGTGTCATACTTGTATCATTTTAGGGTTAAACAATAATCACTCTGCAAATATAATCATAATGTTTTATATTCGCAAGAGGTTGTAATTAGGTTAGTAGGTAACCTTTTTATCACTTTTGATGACATTCAAGCAATTATAATGTCTGATATTTTCTTTTTTGGAAATATGGCACCAAAGCAGTAACTTTGCATCAAGAAAACCCTGCGATATGAGAAAAAAAGAACAGCTCAACTCCATAATCGAGATATGTCCCGTGCGTAACGTCATAGCGCGCTTCGGCAACAAGTGGGCGCTGCTTGTCCTCCTGGTAATCAGCGAGAACGACCCAATCCGTTACAGCACCATCCGTCAGAACATCCCCGACATATCGGCAAGGGTATTGTCGACCACGCTGCGTGTCCTGGAGGCTGACGGCCTTATCGACCGCAAGGTGTATCAGGTCGTGCCTCCCAAGGTGGAGTATTCGCTCACCGACACCGGACGTTCGCTCATTCCCATCATACACGAATTGACTGCATGGGCCCAAGCTAATCTCAAGACCATAATGAAGCATCGCGAGGCGAGCTGTAGCGACAAAAAGTAAGGCCGCCATTGCTGACGGCCCTACAGTGTTATGCTAAGTGGAAATTGTTACGATTGAGTCGGATAGCGGAACAGGGGATTGAATCCCTTGGATACTTTCATGTCCTTGATGACGTCACCGCCGTACTTCTTGGTGGAGTCCATGATGTCGAGTTTCATGATGGGCGAGCCGGGACGGAGGAGGAACTCGTTGAGGTCAACCCACATGACGGAGGGATTGAGGGTGGTTGCGTAATAGTAGACGAGTTTCTTCTGGTCGGCTACCGAGCGCCAGCGTGTCGACGAGATTTCGGGCTGTTCGGGCAGGCTGATGCCAACGGGTACGGAGCAGTTGAAGAGTACACCGAATACGCCTGCTAATGCCATCTCGTGCGAAGTCTTCTTGGGCACAGCGTTGATGTAGAACGATGCGCGGGCAAATCGGTCGTACGAACGGTTGGTGCCGGGCAGCATGTGCATACCGCCTACTTCTTTCCAGTATTGATTGACGGCGAGCTGTTGGTCGTATGGGGGAGCGTTGGTGAGTACCTGGTACTCGTAGCCTTCGTGGATGCTGAGTTCGCCGTCGATATACTCGATGATAGCCGAGTAACCGGTGTTATCGCTGATGGCCATGTGGATGGTGGTGCTGGCGCCACCGGGCATCTGGGGAGCGTCGATGTAGAAGACGTCTTCGCGGAGCGCCTGTACGGCTTCCTGTGTGGTGGCGAAGTTGTCGAGGACGTACTGTGCCCACAGCGACGACGACATGACCTTGCGGTTCTCGTTGTCGCGGGTGTACTTGGTGCCGGGCAGGTATAGGAGGTTGCAGACGAGGCCGCGCTCGTTCATGCCCTCGCTGACGCCCAGGTCGTAGCCTACGGCTACTACAGATCCGTACTTGGATGTCCAGGAGATGGAGTTGGGCGTGTCGTAGCTGACGCGCTTGATGCCCTGAGGCATGACGTAGAGGTTGGTGGCGATGTCTTCCTTCCAGTCGAGGGTGCGACCGGTGATGATGGTACCGTCGTCGCCCTGATAGACTACGCGGGTGCAGGCGTCGGCTTCGGGTGCGCCGAACATGGCTGCGCAGACGGCTGCTGCTGCCATAATGCCTTTGAGAGATGTTGCTGTTTTCATTGTGTGTTTTTTCGGGGTTAGAATTGTTGAAAACGTGATTATGACATTATAACATTATTTATACCGATATAGTTTTGCGCATTGAACATATAATGGCGGCGGGTGTTAATTTTATAAACACTAACCTTTAATACTTAACTACTATGACTTACGACAAACTTATCGCCTCGTCTCCCGTTGTACTCGTTGAATTCTACGCTACATGGTGCCCTCACTGCCAGGCAATGGCACCCGGGGTTGCTCAGATCAAGGAACTTCTCGAAGGCAAAGCCGACGTGTATCAGTTGGACGTCGATCAGAACGAAGAATTGTGTGACGCTGAAAAGATTGATGGTACCCCTACATTTATTATATATAAGGACGGCAAGCAGGTATGGCGCATGTCGGGCGAGATGGACCCGCAGACCCTCCTGTCGAAAGTACAGTCTTACCTGTAATACGTATATGCGATGACCACTGATACGGACAGACACACACTGTTAGGCGACTTCCTCGAAGTGCTCGGAGTGCCACATACCGTCGGTTACTGCGAGTCGCGGATGGCCGAGATGCCGTTCAAGACCCTGTTCGGCTTCACCAAGCTACTGACGACCTTCGGGGTGTCTTCCGAAGTACTTGAACTATCCGACAAATCCGAGATAGCCAAGCTTCCTACGCCCTTTGTAGCCGTAACGACACGTGGACTCGTCATAGTTACGTCGCTGGACGCCGAGCGTGTGAACTACCTGTCGCAGGGCGAAGCCGAGACAATGAAGCTTGACGGTTTCCTCAGTGCATGGACGGGTGTAGTGCTACTGGTATACCCGACTCCCGACTCGCAGGAGCCGGGCTATCGCGAACACGCCGCCATCGAGTACGCCCAAAAGGCCAAGGGTCGTGTACTTGCTGTGGCTGCCGTGGCACTGTTGGTCTACCTTTTCGTAGCCAACGGCCTTTACAGTCACGTTTCGACATGGCTACTGACTCTGTTTGACCTCGGCGGTCTGTACTTCACCTATCTGCTTGTGCAGAAGTCGCTCAACATCCATAACAAGACCGCCGACCGCGTCTGCTCGGTAATCCAAGCGGGTGGTTGCGACCATATTCTCGAACTCAAGGCATCCAAGTTCTTCGGGCTGTTCGGATGGAGCGAGGTCGGTTTCGCTTACTTCTCTGTGAGTCTGCTGACGCTGCTTTTGCTACCCGACATGCTGCCGTGGCTTGCGCTGTGCAACGTGTGCTGCCTGCCCTTTACGGTGTGGAGTATTTGGTATCAGAAGTTCCGTGCCCGTCATTGGTGCACTCTGTGCGTGTGCGTCCAGGCCACGCTGTGGTCCCTTTTCTTCTGCTACCTCGGAGGCGGTTGGCTCAGTGAGGCATGGCCTCTTTCGCCCGCCATCATCCCGCTGGGACTCGCCTACCTGTGCGTCCTGCTCGGCCTGAACGCCATTATGCCGCGACTCGAAACCGAACCCAAACCCATGAAGGAATAATAACAATGCCCAAGTACCATCCCCTCACCATCCAACGTCCCGAGCTACAGTCGGCGCGAACACTGACTCCGCTCGAAGTCAACGGCATCCATCTGTCGACAAAGCGCACCGTGTTGACCGCCCGACGTCTGGCCGCACATAAAAAATAGGCGACTATTCGTGCGGTTTAAGAAAATTTGGTTAACTTTGTGAAATCTTTGGCAGACGTCCAGCGTCTGCCGTGCTAACAACAAATATCGACCCAAAATTATACAACAAAAAATGGTAGAACGTTTTCTTTCCATCTCCGGCAAGCCCGGACTGTATCGCCTTGTCAGCCAGGGCAAAAATATGCTTATAGTTGAAAATGTGGCCACCGGCAAACGCCAGCCCGCTTATAATCACGACAAGGTCGTGTCGTTGGCCGACGTCGCTATGTACACCACCGAGGGCGAAGTGCCTCTCTACGACGTGTTTGCCACTATCGCCGAAAAGAACGACAATCAGCCTGTCGACGTCAAGAGCATGAGCGACGAACAGCTGCGCGAAGCTTTTGCCGAATATCTGCCCGCGTACGACCGCGAGCGCGTTTATACCACCGACATCCGCAAACTCTTCCAGTGGTACAATACCCTCGTGGCCAATGGCGTAACCGAGTTCAAGGACAACGAAATCCGCGAGGATGAGGCTGCCGAGGCTGCCGAAAAGGCTGATGCCGAGCAGGTTAAAAAGTAATAGTAAATAATGAAGAAGAACAGCGCCGACACTCTGCTACGGGCCATAATACTGTTCTTTATCGCAATGACATTCGGCTTCCTCGCCTTCGGGCGCGAGTGGAAGCCGGATCGTTATTTGCCCGGCTTTGAGGAGACAACTGTCGACCAAGGCACGGACTACAGCGGCAACGTCAGCAGTACCGTGGTACGACGGCTTGTACCCGGTGGCAGCAGGGTAGGGGTGCTGTACGTCCACGGCTTTAACGACTACTTCTTTCAGCAGCAGATGGGCGACACGTTTGTCGACTCGCTGTACAACTTCTACGCTGTCGACCTGCGCAAGTACGGCCGGTCGCTCCGAGATGGCCAACGACCATATTCCTGCCGCAATATCAGCGAGTATTACGCCGACATTGACTCGGCGTTGACCATAATGCATAACGACGGCATCGACCGCGTGGTCCTCATGGGGCACAGTACGGGTGGTCTCGTCGTGGCTTCTTATATGAACAGCGACCCCGACAACCTCGTTCGCGCCGTCATCCTCAACAGTCCCTTCCTGGAGTGGAACATGGGTGGCTTCCTGCGTAAGGTGGGTATCCCTGTGGTGACATGTATCGGGCGTTGGTGGCCAAACCTGGCTATCAGTCAGGGCGATGGTACGGGCTATGCCGAGAGTCTGCTGAACGAGTTTCACGGCGAGTGGTCATTTGATACCAACCTCAAGACTGTCCATCCGCGCAAGGTGACAGCCGGGTGGATACGCGCCATCACCGAGGCTCAACGTGCACTGCGACGCCACTCGTTCATTGCCTGTCCGGTGTTGCTTATGCACTCCGACAACTCGGTTTTCACCTCCGATTGGGACGAAGCCCATCAGCATGGCGACGCTGTGCTCAATGTCGAAGACATCGCCCGCTACGGACGTTTGCTCGGCCCCGATGTCACGGAGGACACAATAAAAGGTGGGCTCCACGACCTTGTCCTTTCGGAGCCTGTCGTGCGAGCCCAAGTCTACCACGATATTTTTGCGTGGCTACGTCACATCAATTTTACAACTTCGCGGCCGAAGCCAACTTCTCAAGGTCGATAGCACCGTGGATAACGACGATGCTGATGTCGTCCTTGTCGTCATTGAAGATTATCAGTCCTCCGGGAGTCGACTCGCCGGGGGTTGTGAATGTGTAGATAGCTGATATTTCGTCGCCGTCCTCGGCCAACATAAGTTCCTCGCATTTGCTCGTCTTGCGCAGTTTGTCGAACTCGCTCCGCACGGCCTTCAACTTGCCACGATTGTCGCAGTTGTAGACCTCGACGGACTTCACTTCCTTGATAAGGTCGCTGTATTTTCGCACGTCGGGACTCGACATCACCGCAATCTGCGAGCCCAACTTGATAAGGGCGCTGCCGATGTATATCTTCTCAACGCCGTCGCCCGAAGGCAGTGTTGAGAGCAGACGGCTCTGTGCGCAACTTGTCATGGGAATGGCCAAAAACGCTATCATTATGGCCATTAGTTTGAGTTTCAGTTTCTTAAGCATATTATTTAGAGGTTTAGAGTTTATTTGCTTCGTTAACTTGATTTATCGTGTTGGTTAGTATTTCGTCCACTTGACCAACCTCGGCAGCAACGCGGTGCTCGGTAGTGTTGAGGGCTACGAGTGTCGATGACATCATACGGTCGATGTGCAGCAGGACTTCGGCAGCCTCGTTGGGGTCGGTAAGTTCGCGGTAACCCTCGTCGGCAAGGGTGGACTTTTTCCCGCGTAACCCTTTCCCTTTTGAACGGGATTGGACAGCGGGACGTTCAGCGGGCTGCTCGATGGGCTCGTCCGGCGTGACAACCGCAGGTTCGTCGTCCGCAGGGGTAGTCACGGTGGCAACGCGCGGCTGTAGAGGCTCAATGTCGCCTGTGTCAAGTGTCACCGTCTTCAGAGAGGACACGCCTATCACGACGCCCACCGCGACAGCTGCGGCTGCCCATATATAGCGGCTGAACCCGTTGCGGCGACGTGGTGCTACAGCCTCGACGAGTATCTGGCGGTCTATTTCGGCCAAGATGTCTGCAGGGGGTGGCGTGGCCCCTGCCCCGAGTGCACAGAACACGTCAGCCTCGTCACGAAGGTCGACTGGGAGGGTCGTGGGGTCGGTCCCGGCAAAGAAGTCGAACAGCTCGGCTTCCTCTGCAGGCGAGGTCTCGCCGTTATAATAACGGCCGACCAGCAGACGGATATGTTTGTATGTTGTGTTAATGTCGGGCATGGTTAACTTCGTTTATTCATTTATACTTTTCAAGGCTGCGGCTCGCAGTTCGCGACGTGTCCGTGACAGGATTTGCCTAAGGTTGGCTTCGGAGATGTTGAATTGGCGAGCTATCTCGCCGTTTGGCACTCCCCGGATGTTGAGCCTCAGTATGCTTTGGCGGGGTTCGCCAAGTCGGTCTATTAGTTGGTTGACGATGGTCAGACGTTCCTCGAATACCTCGGCTTCTTCATCCTCGGCAGGGCGCGTGTCGGCATCGGCATATTCGATTGGGACGGTGTGGACGGGTCGTCGCAGCAGGTCGAGACAGCGGTTGCGGATGCATCGCAGGGCGAATCCTGTCGGGTTGTCGGGCAAGTCGAGCTCGGCATGCTTCTCCCATAGCGACCGGAACACGTCCTGAACCGTGTCGTCGGGGTCGTCGGTGGCTGTCGCAAGGAGTCTGCGCGCCAGGGCGAGCATCGCTCCGTAAGCCGGTACTATATATGTCTTAAACTCGGTTGCTGTCATCGATTTCTGATGTCTGTTTGTCTATATGACGTGCGTTGATGCCGTCTGTGACAAAAAATCCTCGTAAAATTACAAAAAAAATCAGTGCCGACTCGCATAGTTGCAAATCGGCACTGATAATTAATGTATTAATTATTTTAGAATGAGGCGTTTTCGCGATGGTGACGCGGGTCGACAACTTCGTCGGCTACCCGGGTTGCAAAGTCGCCTTCGGTGTCGTAGAACACCCAGTCTACGTCGTCGTGACGTTTCAGGTCGCCGGTATAGAAGGCGCTGCTTTCCTTGGCGCCAACCACGATGATGCGCTTTGCACCTGCCTCGCGGGCGGCGTTGATAGTCTGAGCAAAGTATTTCAGGATCAGGTCGTCGAGCTCGGCCTTTTCGAGGTCGGTTTCGTTGGCAATAACAAGAGTCGAATAGCCCTCGAGAGCCTCGCGGGTTGCCTCCTTGGATGTTACGTCAAAGCGGCTGATGTTGAGTTGGGTATTATCGATCATGACACGCTCGGGGAAGAGGGTCAGGGCATTTACGGACAAGCCTTTTTCAAGCAGTTTACTAAGCACGGCGCTCATCACGGGACCGTTGGCGCCAATCAATGCGATTTCTTTCATAATATTATTTGGGTATTAAAGGTTATTTTTTTTGTGTTTCTGTAATTAAAACAAGCTGATACGACGGTTGGTTCATATTTGCCCGATAGCCAAAAATTTTGTAATTTTGTGGCCTGATTCAACTTATCGACAATGCACACCACCTCCATCAAACGCAACATACTCGTAACAGGCGCCGGCGGCCAACTTGGACGTCACCTGCTGCGTACCCTGACTCCGCTCGGCGAAGTGATGGGGGTCGGTCACGGCGACATGGACATAACCGATCCGGATGCCGTGCGCGCCATGCTTAACGGCGGAGCGTTCACCCACGTTGTCAACTGTGCTGCATATACGGCTGTCGACCGTGCTGAGACGGAGCGTGACGCAGCGTATCGGACCAATGCACTTGGCCCCGAGAATCTCGCCGAGGCGTGTAAGGCTTCGGGCGTCAAACTGATACATATTTCTACCGACTTCGTTTTCGACGGCTCAAAGCGAGAGCCGTACACGGAAGCCGACCAACCCAATCCGCTGTCCGTATATGGCGCGTCCAAGTTGGAGGGCGAGCAAAAGGTCATTGCTGCCAATCCCGATGCCGTCATCATCCGCACCGGTTGGCTATACTCGGAGGAGGGTCATAACTTTGTCCGCACGATAGCCCGTAATATGTTGATGGGTAAGGCGCTGCGAGTAGTCAATGACCAGAAAGGTACTCCAACTTACGCTGCTGATTTGGCAGACGCAATCGCACGCATAGTCGCTTCCGAAGCATGGCTTCCGGGAATTTATCACTATGCTAACATAGGTACGGCCACGTGGTACGATTTTGCCTGCGCTATTCGCGATCATGTCGCACCCGAAGGGACCATAACACCCTGCTCGACTGCCGAGTATCCGACACCCGCTACTCGCCCTACATATTCTGTACTCGATAAGTCAAAAATAACCCGAACATTCAACCTCGCCATTCCCGACTGGCGCGCGTCGTTGGCGCGTTGCTTAGTCGCCTTGGACGTAAATAGCTTATAACAACCATTTTATGGCTACACTCAACGAAGAAATAGAACGAAGACGCACATTTGCCATTATCTCTCACCCTGACGCCGGCAAAACTACCCTGACAGAGAAGCTGCTGCTGTTTGGTGGCGCTATCCACATAGCCGGTGCTGTGAAATCCAACAAGATCAAGAAGACAGCCACCTCCGACTGGATGGAAATCGAGAAGCAGCGAGGTATCTCCGTGGCAACCTCCGTGATGGGTTTCAACTACGGCGACTACAAGATAAATATCCTCGACACCCCCGGTCACCAGGACTTTGCCGAGGATACCTATCGCACACTTACTGCCGTCGATTCGGTTATCATCGTTGTCGACGTGGCCAAAGGTGTCGAGCAGCAGACCCGCAAGCTTATGGAGGTGTGTCGCATGCGCAACACCCCCGTTATCATCTTCGTCAATAAACTCGACCGTGAGGGTCGTGACCCCTTCGAAATCCTCGACGAGCTCGAATCGGAACTTAAAATCAGCGTCCGTCCCCTGTCATGGCCTATAAATATAGGTGCAAAGTTCAAGGGTGTATATAATATATATGAGAACTCGCTC
>CAZNGJ010000080.1:0-11547 GCA_964572615.1 uncultured Bacteroides sp. | reverse complement strand
TGATGGCGCGTTCAACGGTGTCCTTGGGCATGTTGGCGGCCTTGGCGTTCTGCATCAGAGCGCGCAGACGGGGGTTGGTGGAGGGGTCGGGACCGCCGGCCTTAGCGGCTATGGTGATTTCTTTACCGATACGTGTGAATGTACGGGACATGTTGCCCCAGCGTTTCAGTTTGCGTGCTTTGCGATATTCAAATGCTCTTCCCATGGGAGTAAGTCTTTATATATTATGATGTTTGTTTTTGTGTTTCGTATGGATGTGTGGCTTAGCGCAGTTCGGCGCCGAGTTGTTTCTTGAGATTGTTGACTATCTTGGCCATCACCTGGTCGATGTACTTGTCTTGCAGTGTCTTGTCGTAGTCCTGGAGAGTTATCGACACAGCGTAGCTCTTCTTGCCGGCGGGCAGTTTGTCGCCCTCGTAGACGTCGAACAGTGCCACGTCGCGCAGTATGCGGCGTTCGCTCTGGCGGATGACGTTTTCGACGTCGGCAAGCGAGGTGGCCTTGTCGAGCAGTAACGCCAGGTCGCGCTTAACGGCCTGAGTCTTGGGTAGTTCGGTGAATGTCACGGTGTTCTTGAGTGCCAATGCGCACAGTGCGTTCCAGTCGAACTCGGCGTAGGTCACTTCCTGCTTAATGTCGAAGGCCGCGGCAACCTTGGGTGCCACAATGCCGAGGTGACCCAAGTACTTGCCGCTGCGGGTGGATACTGACAGAGCGGCACCGAACAGGTCGTTGTCCGACGCGGGGTTGATGGCCAGCGAGCGTTCCGAGATGCCTAAGCGAGCCAATACGTTGAGCACGGCAGCCTTAAGGTCGAAGAAGGTGGCGGTCTCTGCGGCGCGCGACCAGTTGGCCGAACGTGAGTCGCCCGTCATCCACAGAGCCAGCGACGCATGTTCGCTAAAGGGAGCGAGGGGGCGTTCGCCGGTTATCTCGGCTTCGGGGTTGAGGTGGTACACGTTGCCAAACTCGTACATGGCCAGATCCTTGGCGCGACGGTTGATATTGTGAGCCAGCGACTCCAGACCGCCGAACAGCAGCGTCTGACGCATCACGTTCAGGTCCTGGCTGAGGGGGTTGAGCAGCTTGACGCTGTTGGCGGCGGGATATGTGGCCGATTCGGCGTAATAGCGCTCGGCGGTAAGCGAGTTGTTGAGAATTTCGTGGAAACCGGCTGCAGTGAGTTGCTCCGACACCATACGGCGCAGGTCGTCGGCAGCGTCGGTCGCGGTTTTGTATGACAACGAGGCGTGAACGGCCTCGGGCATGTCGATGTTGTTGTAGCCGTATATGCGCAGCACGTCCTCGACAACGTCGCAGGGACGGCGCACGTCGACGCGGTATGTGGGCACGAGCAGGTTACGGATGTCGCCGTCGTGGCTGACGGTCTCAATCTCGAGGGCTTCAAGGATAGTGTCGACGGTCTCGGCAGGTATTTCCTGGCCTACCAGACGAGTCATGTAGTCGGTCGACAGCTCGACAGGGTAGGGAGCAACGGGGTTGGGGTAGTAGTCGACGGGCTGGCCGCACACCTCGCCACCCGCAAGCTGCTGAATCATCAGAGCGGCCAGTTTGAGGTTCTCGAGGGTGGCGTTGGGGTCGACACCGCGTTCGTAACGGAACGACGAGTCGGTGTTCAGGCCGTGGCGGCGCGCTGTGCGACGCACACGGGTGGGGTGGAAGCAGGCGCTCTCCAGGAACACGTCGGTGGTGGCCTCGGTGACGCCGCTATCCAGACCGCCGAATACGCCGGCGATGCACATAGGCTCGTTTGCGTTGCATATCATCAGGTCGGAGGCATCGAGTTCGCGTTCCACGCCGTCGAGGGTGGTGAACTTGGTCTTGTCGGGGCAGGTGCGCACTATCACCTCGTCGCCGGCCACTTTGGCCAGGTCGAAGCAGTGCAGGGGTTGGCCGACGCCGTGCAGGATGTAGTTGGTGACGTCCACAATGTTATTGATGGGGCGAAGGCCAATCTCGTTGAGACGAGCCTTAAGCCAGTCAGGGCTTTCGGCCACCTTGACACCGCGGATGGTCAGACCGGAGTAGCGGATACAGCCTTCGGCGTCCTCAACCTTGACCGTAACGGCGGGGGCGGCGGGGTTGTCTACCTTGAAAGCCTCGGTCGACGGACGGGCTGCCTTCTTGGGGTTGAGCGAATGGACGGACGACCATGCACCCAGATCGCGGGCCACGCCATAGTGGCTGGCAGCATCGATGCGGTTGGGGGTCAGGTCGACCTCCAATACATAGTCGTCGGTCAGGTTGTAGTACTCGGCAGCGGGGGTGCCGGGCTTGACATCGTCGGTGATGACGATAATACCGTCGTGGCTGTTGCCGACGCCGATTTCGTCCTCGGCGCATATCATGCCCATCGACTCGACGCCGCGGATCTTTGACTTCTTTATCTGGAACTCCTTGTCGCCGTCGTAGAGGGTCGTGCCAACGGTGGCTACGATAACGGTCTGACCGGCTGCTACGTTGGGGGCGCCGCAAACTATCTGTTCGGTGCGGTCGCCAAGGTCGACGGTGGTGATGTGCAGGTGGTCGCTGTCGGGATGGTCAACGCAGGTCAGTACCTTGCCCACCACGAGGCCGCGCAGACCGCCGCGGATGGATTCAACACGTTCCACACCGCCACATTCAAGGCCTATCGAGGTCAGGGCGGCGCTCAGTTCGTCGGCTGTAAGGTCGAAGTCGATGTAATCCTTCAACCAGGAGTATGATATATTCATTGTCGGATGAGATTTTTAACAAATGGGGAAATTCAGAGTCTGTCAAACAAGCTCCGGGACCGACGCAAACGGTCCTAATAACGCGCAAATTTACAAAAAATCTCCCAACTGACCAATTATTCCCCCGGATTATAATTTTAATTCCCCCGAATTCGGGGGAATTAAAATTATAATCATCACAATCATAGGGGTATAGGGCCTATAGGTCTTATAAGTCTTATAGGACTAATAGGGCTGATATAAGTGCGCCCCGGGTGCGGTGTGCATCCGGGGCGAGTGATGGATTGGTGGTGGGAGCGATGCCCGATGTGGGGCGGGTCCCACCTATGTTACTCCATGAGAAGCCTGTGTTACTTCTTGAGGAACTTGGCGCTGTGGGTATTGTTGACGGTGACGATGTAGATGCCGGGAGCGAGTCCGCTGATGTCGGCGGTCTGTGCGGCGGCGTTGGCTACGAGTACGCCGGCAAGGTTGTAGACGCGCAGGTCGGTTACATCGATTCCGCTGACAACGAGCGAGTTGTGGTCAGTATAAACGTTGAAGGTTACGTCGGATTCGGGAACGGTGATCTGCTTGACGTCGTTGAGCTTGTCAATAAGCTTGTACATGGCGATTCCGTTGGAGGGACAGTACTGATAGATGTTGTATTCGCCGTCGGATACCTTTTCGGGGATGAGCCAGTTGAAGGTCGACGAGTTGCCGGTGCCATCACTCAGATAACCAAGTGTGCCGATGGGGTCGACGTTGGCAATAACCTCGTTATCTTTCGAGGTGTTCTTGATGGTGAAGCCGCCCTTGTAGTTGGTGCCCGAGTTGTGAACGAGGATTTTGTTGCCCGAGATGCTGAAGTAAGCGCCGCCACCGGTGGTGTTGCGCTGGGGAGGCGTTGTGCCCGAGCGCTCGGTGCTCAGGTCGGAGGTGCTGCCGCCGTTGTACATGTACAGGCCGTTGGCACGTACGTGGTAGATCCATGTTTCGGTGTCGTCGTTTACGGGGATGACGTAACCGGCAGTCGAACCTGCAACCTTAAGGTCGGCGTAGCCACGGGTGCCGGTCACCTGACCTTTGGTGACAGTGATGATGTTGACAGCGTTCTGCTTGTTGGGATACAGGTAGATATGGCCGGTACCGCCGAGCAGGTTACCGCTTGCGTTGATGAAGTTGGTCTGACCGTCGTAAACGACGTTGGCAGTGAACTTGACGGGTTCGCCGTAGTTGTCGGGGGTGGCACCGGCGGGATAAACGATGAACGAGTGCGAGGTGCCGGTCAGTTTGTCGTCGCGGACGATGATGTTGCCGGCGTCGTCACGAGCCGTGCCCCAGCCTGAGCCACCGGGGATGGTGCCCAGATGGCCGGTTTCGTTGAAGATGTGAATCAGTTTTTCCGAGCAGTTGTTGATGTAGAACATACCATTGACACCGGTGCCCTGCTGGGCGTTGGTGCCGTCGATATTGCCGGGGTGGTTGCCGGTGGTGTTGGAGAAAATCCACTGAAGCTGCAGCTCGAGGTCGACTTCCTTGGGAGTTTCTTCCTCGCCGGCGCCGGTAGCCAGTGCGATGGTGGCCAGGCCGTCGGCAGCATTGAACAGGTGGACGTGGATGTTGCCGTCTTCGGCGCCGGCAACAGCTGCGGCGGTGTATGCGCCGGCGGTAGTGCCGAGACCTTCGTGGAGAGTGGCGGTAACAGGGGCAGCGGTGGCGATGCCGTCGGTAACGTCGTAAACGGTACCGGTGAATGCGGTGCCGTCTTCAGCACAGTCGGGGAAGAAGCCGTAAACCTTGGCACCGCGGCGATAGAAAGCCAGGCCGGTGGCGTGGTCCTTGATGGTGCCCTCGGCAAAGTTGGCATATACAGTCATAGGTTCGCCGGTCTTGTCCCACATAAAGCGGTACTCGACGGGCTTGAGCACCGAGCTGTTGATGATGATGCAGTCGCGGTTGGTGGGGGTGACGGTGATGGTATAATCGCCCCACTGGTTGGCGGCGTAGGGGGTGTCCATGGCGTAGGCGTACTTGTACTGTTCGCCCTTCTGGAGCCACAGAGCTACCAGGCGGATGGCCTGAGCCGATGCGCTCTTCGAACCGAGGTAAACCTTGAGGTCGTTGAGACGTCCCGATACGGCCAGGTGGTCACCTACGACAGCTGTTGTCCAGTTGCCGAGGTTGGCTGAATTGTCGGAAGTGAAGAATACCTTGGCGGCAGCAGTTTTCGAGGCCCATGAGTAGAGGCGGAAGGTATCACCGCCCCCTGCTAAAGGGACTGTTGCCAGAGTCGATGCCACAAGAGCGCCGTCAGCGGTCATGGCGATGTCGCCGAGGTTTTCGGTGCCGGCGGTCTTGTACGAGCCGGTGGATTTGCCGGTCAGGGGGTCGATGCAGTCGATGCGCACGTCGCTGCCGTCGGTGGCAGTCGACATAACGATCCATTCGCCGTTGGCGAAGATGGCTTTCTTGACGTTACGGCCTGCGATGGCGGGGCAATCGCTGACCTCGACAACGGTCGAGTGTTCGTAGCTGCCGCGAACCTTGCCGTCGACGTTAGGGTAGTCTACGGTGTTGGGGGGAAAGGTTACCGAGGGGTCGAGCTCGGGCAGGTTGGCGGGGATGAGGTTGTCGGTGGTGATGAAGTCACAACCCCAGTTGCCGTACTGTGTGTAGCCGTCGTTGGTGTTGGTGGTCCACATGTTGACCTTCAGACCTGCGTCATGGTACTTCTGTACGGTGGTCTTGTCGAAGTAGCCGGCCTGGATGTCGGCGTCGATGCCCAGGCTTACGCACCAGTCGAAGTGACTGGCCCAGTACTGGCCTGTGAGGAACTGCAGTTCGATGTCGGGATAGTTTTTGCGGATGTACTCCAGACAGGGCTTCATCGAGGTGAGAATGATGCACTTGTCACGGAAACCGTTGTCTTCGATGAACTTGATGAGCATGGGGATATTCGAGCAGTCGTTGCTGTTGATACCGGTGGCCCACTTCAGCTCGATGAGGGGGCGAACGTTGTATTCCTTGCAGACGTCGAGGTATTCCTGAGCCGAGCATACACGACCGGTGTATGTCACGCCACCACGTGTCTGGGTGAGGTTAACGGCCTGGATTTCAGCCAGAGTGCCGCCGGCAATGCTGACGTTCTTGTCGCCCAGACGGCTGGTGTCGTCGTCGTGGCTGCAGACCAGCTGACGGTCTTTGGTTACTTTGAAGTCGGTTTCGAGGAACTCGTAACCGCGCTTGGCGCCTTCGGTGAATGACTGCACCGAGTTTTCGACGCCGATGTTACTTCCGCGGTGACCCACCATAAGGGGACGTTGGGCCAGTGCGGTTACCGCTGTGGCAGCGGCAAGCACAAAGGTAAATAATTTCTTCATACGAGGTTGGAGAAAAGTGATGATATTGGTTTTCAGATTATTATTAACAGGATGATTGGTGCTAAATATGTCATCGGCTACAAATTTACGAAAAAATATCTATATCGCAGTGTTTTTTAGGTTTTATTTGTCATTTCAAATGTGCATGATCCCGAGGTCGTGCCGGTGGTGTCGACGCTGTCCGATAAAAGAAAACTGCGCCCCGAAAGTCTGAAACACTTTTGGAGCGCAGTCTGCAGGTAGAATTGTTGATTATCAGCGGATAACGACTTTTGCGGTCGTGGTTCCCTGACGACGGATGTAAAGGCCGGGAGCGAGCGACTTCTCGTTCACGCGCACACCGTTAAAGTTATAATAGTCCGAAGGTTGAGACTCGTCGAAACCGTTCTGAACCTTATCTTCAACTCTAACATTCTCTACGCCGGATTCATTGTAGTTCTTATCCTTCAAGAGATAGCTTGATATGCCGTTCGAGGGGCAATAAGCATATATGCGTGTAGTCCCTTCGTTGACAGGCTCGGCGATTAGCCAGTTGAAAGTTGAGTAGTTGCCGCCCGCCTCGTAACCGAGCGTACCGACAGGGTCGATATTCTTGATGACTACATGCTTGTCCTGGTCGGTGATGTCGCGTACGGTGAAGCCGCCTTTATAGTTGGCGCCCGAGTTGTGCAGCAGGATTTTGTGGCCGCGCAGTTTGAAGTAGACGCCGCCGCCCGTCGAGTTGCGGGCGGGTGCGGTAGTGCTCGATGATGCGCCCACCACATTCGACAGTACTCCGTAGTTATAAAACTTGAAACATTTGTTGCGGATATTGTAGATGAAGTTGTCAGCATCGTTGAGCATCGGGACAACGTATCCGGCTGTCGAGCCGGGTTCGTCAACGGTTTTCAGTTCCTGACCCGTTACCTCGCCGCCGACAATGTTGATGACGTCAATCTGCGACTGGCCGTTCGGGTAGAGGTAGATGTGGCCCGACCCTTCGAGGATGTCACCCGAAGCGCTGATGAAGTTGCACTGGCCGTTCAGTTGGCTCTGCACGGTGAAAGTCACGGGGGTGGAGTATTCCGAAGGGGTCGACCCTGCGGGGTAGACCACGAATTTGCGCTCGGTGCCTGTCGACGTGTCATCGCGGAGAATGATGTTGCCGGCATCGTCGCGTGTACAGCCGAAACCTGAAGCACCGGGCATAGTGCCAATCTCGCCTGTCTCGTTGAAGACATGAATCAGCTTCTCGCTGCGGTTGCTCACGTAGAACATCCCTTTCACGGCCGTGCCCTGTTGAGCATACGTACCGTCGATGTTGCCGGGGTGGTTGCCGGTGGTGTTCGACATAATCCATTCGCGGGTAAATTCGAAGTCTGTGTCGTGGACGATGTCGGGAACTTCCGATAAGAGTTTGAAGGCGGCAAAGCCCTGTTTGTCAGCGAAGATATGCAGATATATGCCGTCGTCGGAGGTGCTGAACGCCGTCGTAGTGTAGGTGGCAGGGGTGTCGCCGAGACCATTGTGAAGTACCGGTGAGATGGCCTTGGCATTTTTTAGCCCGTCGGTTGCATCGTATAGTGTTGCTGTAAATTGCGAGCCGTCGGCTGCGCAATTCGGCAGAAGAGCATATATTTTGTTAGCCAATCTGTAGTAGCTGATGCCGACAGCCTTGTCGGGAACCACACCGGCCGAGGGGCTATCCTTCTCGTCCATGGGGATGCCGCTGGCATCCCAGTGGAAACGGTATTGGACGGGCTGTTTGTTGGGACTGTCAAAGATTACGTAGTCGCGCGATGTAGGTGTCACGGTGATGGTCATGTCGGGAGTGAAGACATTGGTCGTGTAGGTAGAACTCTGAGCATATTTGCTGGCCGACGAATCCCATACGCCATTCTTCACGATAACGCCCTGCAAGCGCCATGTAGAGCCGAGAGTGCCGTTCCATCCCGAGCGGGTTGCCAGGTAGAGTTTCAAGTCGTTCAGCTTGCCTGAAACACCCATTGCTTCGGCACCGTAAGTGATATAATAGTTGCCGAATGACGGGTCGGTCTCGTTTGTGCTGGTAAGGACGGTCGGCTTGGCGGAATCGTTGTCCCATTTGTAGATGTAGAAAGTTTCGCCCTCACCCTGCGTAGGGATGTCTTTTACAGTCGATAGAGTACAGGCAAGGAGTATGCCGTCGGCGGTGAAGTCGATGTCACCCAGAGGCATCTCTATACCTTCAAGGCTCATTTCTCCGAGAATTTCGCCCGTGAGGGCGTCGATACGTGTAATCGATGCTGCACCTTGCGCATCCTTGGCGAGTACATACCATACGTTATTCTTCATGCGGGCGCGACGGATAGTCTTGGCGGCGAGCGATTCCGGCATGGCGAATTCAGCCACCTTCTCCGGATCATACTGCGCCTTTACCGTACCATTGGCCTCGGGATAGTCGACTGTGTTGGCCACAATTTCTTCATAACCGGGTTCGTCGACTGTCAGTGTAGGAAGATTATTCGGGTCGAGTTTATCGGTTGTCATAAAGTCGACACCCATATTGCCGTATTTCAGATAGTTCTCATTGGTATTTACCGTCCATACGTTTACCGGCAGTTTGGCCTCGTGATAGCGAGGAATGGCCGCAGGACCGTAATTGTTGAAATCCGTGTCGGCCTGAACGTCGATGCCGATGCCCCACTGCTTGCACCATTCGAATGCAGTGTTAGTGGCGCTTCCGTAGATGAGATACTGCAATTCGATGTCGGGATAATTTGTCCGGATGTACTGCAGGCACGGCTTCATCGAGGTCATGATGATGCACTTGTCGCGGAAGCCATTGTCCTCCACCAGTTTGATTAGCGCAGGGATGTTCGACTGGTCGTTCGAGTTGACGCCCGTGGCCCATTTCAGTTCGATAAGGGGGCGGCAGTTATATTGTTTGCAGATGTCAAGATACTCTTGCGCCGAGCAAACGCGTCCGGTGTATTTTACTCCGTTACGTGTCTGAGTGAGTGTTACTGCCTGAATCTCGGCCAGTGTACCACCGGCAATGCTGACGTTCTTGTCGCCGAGTCGACTCGTATCGTCGTCGTGACTGCATACGAACTTACCGTCTTTGGTTACCTTGAAGTCGGTTTCAAGGTAGTCGTAACCGCGCTTTGCGCCTTCAGTGAACGATTGCACTGAGTTTTCAACGCCGATGTCACTGCCACGGTGTCCCACAAGTGCGGGTTTTGCGGACATAGGAAGCACCGACGAAAGAATCAAGGCAAATGTCAGGATTTTTTTCATAAGGTGATTTTAGGTTTTAAGTATTTGAAATTATGGTATTTAGAATCTATTGTGGATAGTGTTGGTTAAAAATGCTGCGGAAGAAAAAATAGTCTTTGACAGTGCAGATATTCAATTTCTGCAAAATTAGTCATATTAATTCTGATTACCTAATCATTTCCCAATGATTTTTTGCTTTTTTTACGTATGTATAAAAAAACGCCGGAATGTTCGGCATTGAAACATTCCGGCATTGTAATTTTGGCAGAAATATTTGTTATTCTGCGGTTACGGGAGTTACCTGGTCGACTGTCTGGACGTTGATGGTGGTATCACCGTTGTTGACGAGAGTGTCAACCTGGGCTGCAACCACGTCAACCTGTTCGGCTACGATGTCGGTCGAGTCGTTAAGGAGTTGTTCTGCTTGCTCTGCTGCTGATTTGTCGTTGGAGCATGAAACGAAAGCGCCGGCGGCCAGCATGACTGCCATTGCGCCAAAAATTGTTTTCTTCATTGTGCTTTTATATTAATTATGAGAATCCTTAGGATTAATGGCAGCAGCCGTCGCCGCAGCCGCAGTGGTCGTGGTCGCCGTCGCCGCAACTGTCATGGTCGCAACCACAACCGCATCCCTGAGCGGGCTGCAGTTCTTCGGGAGTGGCATCGCGTACCAGGGTTACTTTGCCTTTGAAGCGTACGTCCTTGCCGGCTAAGGGATGGTTGAAATCCATCTTAACCTTGTCGTCGGTAACTTCCTCAACGACACCGTTGATGCGATAGCCGTCCTGAGTCATCATGGGCACGATGGCGCCGGGTTTGATAACCTCATCGTCAAACTTGCCGTCGACAACGAAGATGTCCTTGTCGAGTTCGGCTACCTGCTCGGGGTCGCGGGGACCGAATGCCTCGTCGGCCTTGGCCACTACGTCAAATTCGCCACCGGCTTCCATCCCGTCGAGTGCCTTCTCGAGAGGAGCGATAACGCCACGGGTGATACCGAAAACAATCTTTTCGGGATCGTCCTTATCTGTTTGGTGTACAAGAGTTTCGCTGCCGTCGGGATTTATCTGGTAGAGATCATAGCCGAGTTCTACATACTTGCCGGGAACAATCTTTTCTGTTACTTTTTCCATAATCTTGAATCTATTATATATTAATAATGTGTAATTTCATGATGCGGGCATAGTTTTCCTGCCTATCTAATGTATAACAAATTCCGTGCCAAAAGTTTCGCCGGAATAACTCGAAAAATGCAATTTTTTAAGATTTTTCACCACGAGGCGTCTCGCGCATAATTAACAAAAAGATACACAAATAACGTGCAAATAGCTGAAATTAACATAAAGATACAAAACGGGGTGTGTATTAGCAAAGTTTCACTTTTCTTGGCTGCTTTTTCCCTCAATATTTTTTTTAGTTTGAAAAAGTATATGTACTTTTGAACGCTTTTTGCGACACACCCCCAAATATGGCGTTCCGCGAGGACACCCGAGGGTAGGCAAAAAGCGTGCACATAATTAAGAAATTTATACCAACCCAAAACTCTATCTTAACAGAAATGAGCAATAGCAACGTAAAACCCGCCGAAGGTAAACTCGGCGTTATGGTTGTGGGCCTTGGCGCCGTAACAACCACCTTTATGACCGGCGTTCTCATGGCCCGCAAAGGCCTCGCCAAACCCGTCGGTTCGATGACCCAGTACGACAAAATCCGCGTAGGTCAGGGTGCCGACAAGAAGTACCTCATGTACAAAGACATCGTGCCCATCGCCGACCTCAACGACATCGAGTTTGCAGCTTGGGACGTTTATCCCGCCAACGCTTACGAGAGCGCTATCAACGCCGAAGTACTCAAGGAAAAAGATATCAACCCCGTTAAGGATGAACTCGAGGCCATCAAACCCATGAAGGCTGCTTTCGACCACAACTACGCCAAGCGCCTCGACGGCGACAACGTAATGGTCGGCAAGACCCGTTGGGAAATGGTCGAACAGCTCCGCGAAGACATCCGCAATTTCAAGAAAGAAAAAGGTGTTGACCGCGTAGTAGTGCTCTGGGCTGCTTCTACCGAGGTTTACGTGCCCGTAGACGAAGCCACCCACTACACACTCGAAGCCCTCGAAAAGGCTATGAAGGCCGACGACAAGGAACACATCGCTCCCTCGATGTGCTACGCCTACGCAGCCCTCACCGAAGGCGCTCCCTTCATCATGG
>CAZNGJ010000079.1:0-11603 GCA_964572615.1 uncultured Bacteroides sp. | reverse complement strand
TTTACTTCGTTAAGCTCCTGCAAATAGATTTTAAAATATGCCTCCTCCCAATATGTATATTGCTTTTTATTTATATCAGGAGCACCGGGGTAGAGCTCGGTAGCATAGTTATTGACAGGGCTTATCGGGAAGCGGTTTATGATGCGGGTGTTGTTGGGGTTGACAATATATGCGTTCGCTTCGGGAAAGCGACGATAAAGCTTGTTGACCGGACCGTCATCGGTAGGGAAATTACTGAAAGTAAAATCAAATACATAATATTTGCCGGGGATGAGGTTGTAGTCGTTCACATCATTGGCGCCCACCATAAACTCGATGCGTCTGTATTTATTTTGCTGCGTCTCTTCCTTGTCGGAGCATACTATTTCGAGGAAGAGTGCATTCTCGGTTGCGTATGTGCTCTTTAGATAAGGATTGGTGTTTTGATTGACTCCTTGTACATTGCGAGGCAGATAGACGTCCATACTCATGGGCTTGTCAGACATGTCAAGGGCGTAGCCAATCAGGTGGTTCATTTCAGTCTTATCGGTAGAGACGGGAAAGAGATTAAGGTTGGCTTTGTTGATCGATGACGGAAATCTATGTTCTTCATCGTTGTAGTTGTCCGATTCGAAAAGAATATCGGCGTAAGGGAGGTCGGGTACGTTACCCCAGTTTACGGCAAGGGTTTTCCGCTTTCTGTCCCAGCTATTGCCACCGCCGGCATCGCCTTCGCCATCGGTCATCTTCATAAGCTTGAATATGAGGTGCAGTTTAGCTACATTAGGTTGCAGCTTAACGCTTATGGTCCTGGTATTGATGTCAATATCCAGTTTACCACTCATCGGTAGATGACGCTTGTCGTCGATGATGTTCCATACATCATCGGCGTTTTTCATCGGCTTCTGGACATTTTTCAGATCGCGTATAGTTGCCGAATTCTTATCGGTGAGTAATTCGGGATTGCCGGAATTGGCAATGACGATGGTAAGGAATTTATTACCCGCTTTGGTGGGTACCAAAAAAGGTATTATCGGTTTCACGCCGTCGCCGGAGTATTCCTGATAATAAGGCATGCCTACTCTGTAGCCGGCAGAGTTGTATTGCACGACCCAGAAATCGTGCAGACGCTTCTCGTCTTCTAATATTGTGGGGTCGGCAGGTTCAAGTAAATCAGGATCTTCATAGTTGTCACTTCTGCTGTAGGTGGAGGAGTTCAGAGAGACTATATCTTCCACGTTCAGAGACAGAGGCATCAACACTTCGCGTCCCGGATCGTCACATCCACCGACGGGAGCAATTTTTATTTCGTCAGTGCAGCCCGTCAGCATCAGCAACAGAAGTAAAATTCCTGCCGATTCGAGACGTAAGATACTTGTTAATATTTTGTGCATCGTAGATTTGCTTTAAGAGTTCGGGTGGGAGGAAAGAGGACTAAATCACCGCCACCAAATGTGATTATCCGGATCGCGAGGGCCGCCACTGGCTCCCCAGCTTCCTTCCGGAATATTAGGGCCGTTGCCCCAGGAACCATCGGTGATTGAGACGGTGGCACCTATATCTTCTTTCATGATGGTACTTGCGGGGTTGCCGTCTGCGGGGTCGTGGACACCGACACCATGTGAGAAATCGAGGACGTATGAGTAGAGGTAGCCGGCCTTCCAGTCGACATTGACGGGGACTGCGGCCCAGCCGTATGCGCGTTTCTCCCGGCCCTCGGGGGGTGTGAGATTGGCGTACTCGCTCTTGGTGAGGCGCTTAACTACAGTGCCGTCGGACTTATCGACCAGGAGGAACACTATATGATCCTGAGATTCAGGGTCGGTCGAGGGGAAGATGACGTGATGGTCGCCATCGCGCTGAGTCATGCGGAGCAGTACGCTGAAATACATGCCTTTACCCTTGCCGGTGTTAGTCTTGTCGTTCACATAGTCCCATTTGCCTTGCTTTTGGGGGATGACCAGGGCTTGGCCGCCCTTGCCCATAATGTTGGCCACTTTGTCTTTTGTGTTATGCTGGTTGGCGTTGATGACAACCACTTTATCGCCGGTGGTGTAGACGTACGACACGTGGCCGCGAAGCGACGAATCGTCGATAAACCATGCGCCGATAGTGTTCTCTTCGTCAGAGGGATTGGCCACCTCGTGCGACAGGCTGAAGTCTGCCTCGACCACGGCACCGCCAATGCGGGCGCCCGCAATCTCGACGTCGTAGAGAGTGGGGGCACCCCAAACGCTCATATTGACGCCACAGAGCTGGTGCTCGAAGTTGAGCTTGATGCCGGAGTACAGGTGATCCTTCTTGTTCCCCTCTCCGATGGCTGTCACGAAGTCGACTTGCTGCGCGATGTCGGGGGCGACACGGAACTTGGAAAGCATGTAGTCGTAAGTGATGCCCGAGGCGTTTTTCTTCGACTTGTTGGTATAAACGAAGCATTGCTCGCCCACGCCGGCGCGTTTCTTCATCTCGCTGCGCGAGGGGTGGAAGGCGAAAAATTTCAGCCGGCCGTCCTTATCGCCGACGTTACCGGGCCATCGGCAGCCGTCGCCACGGAAAATGCCGTCCACTTCGCGGACCACAACCACGTCCTGGCAGTGCGGCAGTAGGGTGCCGTCGGACCCGGCGTTGTCCTCGGGGCAAAAAGCACACACTACGAAGCCGTTATTATCAATCTGGTTGGTGATTTCGTATGTCGAGCGGGATGTTGCCCCGGTCAGGTTTGTTGTAAAGGGTATGCCGGTTGCCAACAAGGCTTCCCGGTCCGCATCGTATTGCGAACACGACGAAAGCATCGGCAGCGAGAGGAGCGCGGCAAAAGAGAGAGCAAGGATATTATTGATACGTTTCATTGGTTAGTCAATCTGCTATGGTATGCTATACTGCGGACGTCGCAAAAGAGGGACAATCAGGAGCCGGGAACGACAAAGCTGTTGCCGCCTCCGTTCTTCCACTCTTTGACTGTGTAAGATATTCCTACCTTGTCACTGATTACGGGGTCGCCGGCACCGGGCGATGCGGTGCTGACCTCGGGGTCGAGCAGGCCTACGCCCAGGGTATAATCGAGTTTGTAGGTGTAGATGTAGCCCGGTTGCCATGTGGCCGAGACAGGCAGTGCTGCCCAACCGAACTCCTTGATTTCGGCGTTGGCAGGGAGGGTATAGGCGGAGTCCGACTCGGGGTTGGTGACGTAGATACCGTCTTTTTTGTACAGGCGGGTCAGTACCTCGCCCGTGGTCTTGTCAGTGGCTAAGTACACTACCGGGACTTCGAGGGCGTCGGCGCCCTGCGACAGGTCCGTATAGGGATAACGCTGTTTGTCGACAGGATTGATGCCGGCGGTCGGAGGAGCATCGGTGACACGAAGCAATACGCTTATATACAGCAATTTATTGTCGTTATGGCGGTCGGTGCCATGTTTCCATCCGGTGTAAACCGAGGGGATGAGCATAGCGCAGTTGTCGTTGCCGTCCGGGCGTTGCCGTCCCATGATGGTCCGGGCGCTGAGCGAATCGACGGGATTGGTCTTGCCGTTTTTGACTATCTTGTCGCCCTTGCCGTAGATGTACTCGACGATGCCTGGTGTGGGCGCTCCGTACCAATGTCCGCCGCCTTCGACGGGTTGGAAATCGAAAGTACCCTCGACGCCTGCGCCGCCGATGCGCACGCCTGCTATCTCGATGTCGCAGCTCTTGTTGGCGCCGTAAGCTTTGATCTCGATGCGGCTCAGCTGGTGTGCGAAGGGCAGAGTGACGCCCGTGAACAGATGGTCGGCCATGTTGCCGTCGGTGTAAGCGGTGACGAAGTCCTTCTGGACGGCTATGTCTTCGGCCACGCGGATGCCCGTCAGCTTGTAGTCGAGGTTGCCGGCGGTCGAGTTGTTGACCAACTGTGCGCCGCCTAACTCGCTCGATTCGGGATAGAAGCCGAAGAAGAGCACCCGGTCGCTCTCCTTGCCCTCCTCGGGCCAGCGGCAGAAGGGCGAGATGAAGGCATCCTTGTTCGCTACGACAGTGATTTTTTCGTTATCGAACAGAGGTGCTTTCTCGCCGGTGGCCGACACTGCCGGGTCGTCAAAGTCGAAGGCAGACACCCGGAAGTACGGCAGGTTGTCGGCCGTGATGATGGTGGCGCGGCTCGTGGGGTCGGGCATCGATGTGTGGAACACCACAGTGCGGTCGCCGGCATCGGTGCGTCCGGGCATGTCGTCCTGCGAGCAGGATGCGAGCGCCATGGCCGAGACGAGCAGTAAGTATGTTGGTTTTATTGCGATTTTCATTTCTGAATGGTTTATTTCCTTGGTACTGTTGTGTTCGTTGTCGAGCCGTCTTTCCAGTCCTCGACGGTGAAGCTGAATTGAACCTTGCCATTGTCGATACTCACCAAAAGGTTGATGGCCGTGGCGGGGTCCCATCCTACGGGGATGACGGCCGTGACGGTGTTCTTCTCGCCGTCGCTTGCCGTGTAGTTCATCTCCAGTTCGGCTCGCATATCGGGATCGTCGGGATTAGGCAGCAGCAACAGAGCGTCGCGGTCGGTGAACAGTTTGCGTCCCGGGCCATTGGATTGGATCTCGCGGGGGGCAGCGGCCGGGAAGGTGATGACGAGGTCGCCGCGTTTGCCTACTGTCCAGCCGTATTGCGAACCGTCGGGGTTCACCCAGTCGGTTGTCATCGAGCTGTAGTCGTTAAGGATCTGTGCGGGCGTGATGGCGTACGTCGAGCTTACGGGGATATTGCGTAGGGTGATGTCGTCGATGGTGATGTGTGTCGGGTCGGTGGACGAACCGTTGTAGATCACCTCGACGTTAACGTTGGTAAGGATGTGGCTGAAGCCGAAGCGGACTGCATCGGTCTTGCCGTCGGTATAATTGCGCCGGTGGGCCGATACGAGCAGATCGGGTGCGGCGGTGTATTCGAGAGGTTGGGTGTAAGTGAAACTCAGTTCACTGTCAATGTATCGTGGAGTAGAGAGGTGGGTGGAGTTTGCCGGATGCAGGGCGACAAACGAGTGTTGGAATCCGGGGAACCAGAAGCGGGGTTCGTCGTAGGTCCATTGTCCGGTCGAAGCGTTGTAGCTGACCTTGTCGCCGTTGAGAACAGGCAGGATTTTGTGATCCGGGCCGCCCTCCATGTTGATCATGTCGCCGTAGACGACAAAGGGGTGGTCGGTGATGTTGCTGTTGCCCGTCACCGAGCTACGCGAAACAACCTCGGTGGTGAATACCACTTGGTTGCCCGTGGAGCGGGGCTCGTCTTTACCCGACTGACAAGCCGTCAGCAACCCTGCGGCTGCCGATACGAGCATAGTGTATTTCAGTCTGCGAAACATCATCTGATTGGGAGGAAAGAAGATTGGTTGTCTTAAGGACTTTTTTGTTGGGAGGAAACTCCGGCACCGCCCGCACGGAGCGGTGCTGGAGTTATGTAAGAGAGTGTATGTGCGGATTACTGGATGGTGATCGAGCCGCTGCCGTCACCCCAACCGGTTACGATGTTGCCTTCGCGGTCGGTGGTAACAGTGAATGCGATAACTTCGAGACCCGAAGTCGAGCCGCTCAGTTCTACGCTGTAGAGGTACGAGTAACCCTTTTCCCAGGTGGGCTTGAACTGACCTTTCAGCTCCTTGACCATAATCTGTTCTTCGCCGTTATAAACGGTGAGGGTAAACTTGATGGTAGCCAGCTGCGAAGGATCGGCAGCAACTTCTTCGTCGGTGGGAGCGAAGGGAATCACGTAGGCCGACTCCGAAGAAACGGATTCGCCGGTAGCAGCCGCGATGGGAGCATCGGCGGTTTCGTCGTTAGGATTGGTGTAGAGCAGGAAAACACCGGGTTCTGCACCACCCGAACGACCCTGCTTGTGCCAGCCGTCGATCTGGTTGTAGTCGGCGATGTTGTTGATGCCCGAGATGGTTACGTTGCTGATTTCGGCGGTGTAGCCTGCGGGGAACTTGTTGGTGAACTTGGCGGTCACTTTCGACAGGAGGTGTTCGAACTGCAGCGATACGAAGTCGTTACCGGTAGTTTTACCGATGATGCCGCCCCAGATGTCGTCGTTGGTTGCACCGGTGTTCGAAGCGTACACCAGGTCATGCTGGTGGGTAGCGTCGCAAAGATAGTTTTCGATTTTGAGAACGCGCTCAGCGGGTGTCTTACCGTCGGCCATGTCCATTTTGAACTCGCCGAAAGCAGAGTCGAGTTTCGACACACTGCCACAGCTGTAAGCATAGAAGTAGTAGTGGCCGTTGGGCACCCAGTAACGGTATTCGCCGGCTTCGGTTACGTAGTCCCAACTATCGCTGATATTGGTAACGGGAGTGTTGTTGAACACTTCGACAGCCTTCAGGTTGTTGTCGGGAGTGGTGTAGAAACCGAACACGTGGAATTTCGTCAGAGTTTTCTTAGTCAGATCCTCGGCCGAGCGCGAGAACTTGTTGGCCACATTCTCAAAGCCGATCACGTTGCGGCTTGATTTCTGAGGAGTCACCACATCTTCAGAGGTACATGCCGTAAGGGCCAGTGCACCTAAAGCGAAATAGAATAAGTTCTTTTTCATTGTGATTAATAAATTGGATTGATTAAAAAATTAAGTATTTGTTTTCTTATTTATCTATTAAGTCTATTAATTTGTCTATTAAGTGTCTATTATATTGTCTATTAAGTTGTCTGTTAATGTATCAACGGTACGTCGATTATCTCGTTGGGTTCGTCGGGCCATTCGGAGACTTCGACATTGAATCCGCCGGTGAACTGCGCCTGTTCGTCCTCGACGCGCAGACCGCCAACCGTCAGTATGCCGCCGCGAGGTTGCTTCTTTATCTGGTCGGACACGTCGACATTGAATATTATCGTCTTGCCGTTGGTCAGCAGCGCCTCGAGTTGAAGGGTGTAAGGCTGGCCAGTCGAGGCCGGGGTTTGGCCGTAGTAAATATCCGGGAAGGCCGGCACGCCGAACGAGTGTACCGATGCCTGGCAACCGTCCGACTTGATATCGCAGTCGAACAGGATGATGGCCGTGTCCTCCGACGTCACGCCCGTGCGCAGGTAGACAGCTTCGGCCATACCGCCAAGGGCTCCGCGAGCCAGAGCGACGTATTTCAGACCGTACTCAAACTCGAACTTGACCAGATAGGTGTACACCAGAGGCTGCATATTGACCGGAATGGCCGTCAACTCATGGTTTTTAATGGGGGGCACGTTCTCCAGGAAAGCGGCATACAGGATGTCCGGCGGGTTGGTGGTACGGGCATTCTGATATGTCTGATACATGGCGGCCAGCGAGGCGCGCGAGCGTGAGCGCGAGGTGGCCGTGGCGCGGGCATCGGTCAGCGATGCCACGTCGGACAGCACGATGTACTCCGTGTCGCCGTTGTACAGCAGTATCGAGCGATTACCGGCCTCATCGACGATGAAGCGCTTGCCGTCGGGCGACATGAACGTGTCGCTGCGGCGACCGTCATCGTAGTAGCTGATCATATTGATCCACTCGGGCAACTCGGGACGCAGTTCGTCGTACCCGATGCCGAAGCGGTCGTTTTCCCAGGCTTGCTGATGCGCCATGCCGTAGTCGCGCTCCCACTCCTGCTCCCACGTGAAGGCCACGTCGAGCACGGGGTAGTGGTCGTAGCAGAGCTCCTGGCGACACGACACCATGGTCAGCAGCAGCGCCGGCAGTACAGCTAATATGTCAAACCTGCGCCACTTCATAATGCCTTACCGGTGTTTTTACGTTTGAATGTCTCCATGAAGCGCCACGACAGTGCGAACTTCAGCTTGATGGGGCCGAAGTAGTTCAGATCCTTTGTACGGATGTACACATGGTGGTTTTCGATGGGTTCGTATTCCTTATAGCGGGTGTGCATGAAGCCCGCGCCGATTTCGGCTTCGAGCGACAGGGTGCGCGTCACCGGCCACATATAGCCGAACGACAGACCCGTCATGAGGCCCCAACCGTGGTAGCCGGGCGTGCCCTTCTCGAAGTCGTACCAGCCACCACCGGCGATAACGCCCGCGTACATACCGTGCCACGGGCCGCGGGTCTTGAACCACCAACGTCCTTCGGCGTCGATAAGCGTCAGGCGGTAGCTACGTTCCCGCTTATAGCTGCCCCATGCGGCCAGGTTGCCCTCCAAGGCTACCGACCAATGCGGGTTGAACAGCCACTCCAGTTCGATGTTAGGTAGCAGTACTCCATAGTATAACAGATTGGTTTTAAGGGAGATGCACGAATAGGGGGGGGTAAAATCAGCGTCTTTTGAGGCCTTGTTTTCCGACACAACATTATTGGCGCTTCCGACGGGACTGTCCGCCGAAACCACATCGTCGTCTAATGCAGAATCCTTCTGCCATCGGCCTATTTCATAGCACTCTGTCTCGGTATATGACACCGACTGACCGAAGATGTCAGCAACGGCGAGAGCTGCGAGTGCACACGCTAAGATTCTTTTCATAAATACTCAAATTCCCGATTTTCTGCATCGGGAAGAAAAAATTGAAGAGCTACTTCAGCTGCAAAAATCTACTGTAACAGTATGTATTATATAATACAAAGAGATGTGATAAGGTGTATTAATTCTTTTTTGGTTAATGCAAAGTTAAAACATTTTCTCAAACCCAAATCAAAAAACTGCTAATTTTTGACGAATTGTCACATGATTGTAACACTAATAGTTAATAACCCGATTATAAGACCTGTAGGACCTATAAGACTTATAAGACCGATAGGCCTCCTACTTGCCGGTGAAGTGGCGGGCGGCGGCATTGGCCGAGGGGCCGGAGTAGAGGATGAGGCCGGTGGAGTCGGCCACGACGAAGTGGGGGAGGGTGGAGATGGCGTGTTGGCCGACGCCGAGGGCGCCTGTGCCGGAGCCGGACCATACGGATGTCCATGTGGCGGTGTCGGTGCGGGCGGTGCGGTGCCAGGTGATGGTGTCGGGCAGCAGACTGTGCTCGACGATGAGATTGCGGCCGGTGCGACGCGCCAGTCGCCTCAGCAGGGGCACGACGCTGTCGGTGTGCTCCTGTTCGTCACCGGTAAATGCGATGAGAGTCAACCGGTGACTGCGCGGGTCTATATTAACTATGGTGTCGCCGAGCGAGAGGACGCTGTAGCTGTCGAGTCGGGTGGGGCGCGCGGCGATACCGGCAGCGAGTGTCGCAAAGCCGTTGTCGTAATATGCCGGTCGGGCTTCGGGACGGAGAGCGGCGAGCAGGTCGACGGCCTTTTCGGGGCTGCCGGAAGCGTCGTACAGGGTGGTAAGTACGGCGTATGCGGCGGGGTTGTCGGGGTGACGGCGCACGAAGCGCTCGACGGCCGTGTTGTCCGGACGGCCCTTGATGGAGGCGACAAACTCGCCGATAGCGCTGTCAAATGGTGTGGCGTCGCCGTCTCGCTCTATCTTGAAGCCCTTGATACCCTCGGGGTCGGGGGTGAGGCGGAGTTCGTCGCCGGCGTTGGCACTGACCACTCCAAGCAGGCGGTAGTCGTTGGAGTACAACTCGATATAGACGGGCTGCGGAGGGTCTGTCTCGGGTACTTCTTCCTGCCACGCGCAATGGCCCGAGCGGGTGGCGAGCATGGCGGTATGCACACCGTCGGGAGTGTATGTGACGGCACGGAGGGTGAGTTCGCGGCCGTCGGGGGTGTCGACATTGATGGTCACGCGGTTAGAGTCGGAGCAAGCCGAGAGGACGACGAGAGTCACGAGCGCGATGAGTATGTGGCGGAGGGTCTTCATCGGTTATTCGGCTACGGATTCCTGGATGCGAGCGGCACTCTCGACGCCGTGGACGTTGCGCAGACGGTCGCACAGATCGTTGACGATGGATACGTCCTCGACGCGCACCCACAGGTGGCAGTGGAACACCTCGCCTTTGGCCTCGATTTCGAGGCGGCGCAGGTCGATGGCCAACTGGGTGGAGATAACGCCGGTGATTTCCTGGAGAATGCCCTGACGGTCAATGCCTTCGACGCTGATATGGGCCATAAACTTGCGAGTGGCCACAGCCCATCGTGTCGACACGATGCGCGGGCCGTAACCGGCCTTGAGGACGAGCGCGCGGGGGCAGTTGAGCGCGTGGACGACAACCTCGCCGTTGTCGTCGATAAATCCGAGCACTTCGTCACCCGGGATGGGCTGGCAGCAGTCGGCAATGCGGAAGTTGGCGCCGTGGCGGTCGTAGCGCAGGGTGTAGGTCTCCTTGGGGTTGACGGGTTTACGTTCGGCGCTGTCGACGGTATCGGTAGCCTCGCCGTCCGATTTGCGCGACGCATTGATGCCGTTGAGGGTCAGTACGTTGCGTGTGGCTTTAAGGAACTTGCTGAGCAGCCGTCGCTCGCCTTCGCGTGGCGTGCCGTCGGAGTTGGCGTTGCCTTTCAGCTGAGCGGCCACGCTGTCGTCGAGGTGTATCTCGCCGGTGCCGATGCGGTAAGTGAGGTCGTCGCGGCCTTGGGCGTCAAACCGACCCATCAGCTTGGTGTACACCGTGTTGTCGGCCGTCAGGTCGTGCTCGTCAAGGAATCGGGTGAGTATCTCGCGGCCCTCGACGGTCTTGGGTTGGCGGGCGCGGCGCAGAGCCTGACGCAGTCGCGTCTTGGCCTTGCCCGTCTTGAGAAATTCTATCCATTCGGCCTGAGGTTCCTGCGAGTTGGAGGTGATGACCTCCACCTGGTCGCCCGAAGCGAGGACGTGGTTGAGTGCCACAAGTTTATGGTTGACCTTGCCGGCAATGCAGTGTAGTCCGAGTTCGGTGTGGAGGCTGAAGGCGAAGTCGAGCACGGTCGAGCCGGCGGGCAGGGTGACCAGTTCGCCGGTGGGCGTGAACACCACTATCTCGGCGGCAAAGAGGTTGAGCTGCAGGGTGTCGAGGAAGTCGATGGCGCTCGGTTCGGGGTTGTCGAGGATGTCCTTGATGGTGCGCAGCCATGTCGACAGCTCCGACTCCTCCTCGCCTTCGCCGACCTTGTATTTCCAGTGGGCGGCAAAGCCCTTCTCGGCTATCTCGTCCATGCGGCGCGAGCGTATCTGCACCTCGATCCAGTTGCCGTCGGGACCCATAACGGTCAGGTGCAGAGCCTGATAGCCATTTGCCTTGGGCACGGCTATCCAGTCGCGCGTACGCTCGGGATGCAGCCGGTACAGGTCGGTGATGGCCGAGTAGATGCTCCAGCAGATGGCTTTCTCCTTAGCGGGGTCGTCGCAGTCGAAGACGATGCGCATGGCGTAGAGGTCGTACACTTCCTCGAAGGGCACGTGCTTCGACTCCATCTTCTTCCAAATCGAGTAGCACGACTTGAGGCGCGCCTTGGCGTCGTAGACCAGTCCCATCTCGTCGAGTTTCTCCTTGATGGGCAGCGAGAAGTCGCTGTACACCTCGCTGCGACGCGCTTCCGACTCGCGGATTTTGTTAGTGATGTCCTCCCAGGCCTTGGGGTGCTCGTACTTGAAAGCCAAATCCTCGAGTTCGGTCTTGATGGCGAACAGGCCCAGGCGGTGAGCAAGGGGAGCGTATATGTAGAGCGTCTCGCCGGCTATCTTGTACTGCTTGGCGGGCGCCATCGAGCCGAGGGTACGCATGTTGTGCAGGCGGTCGGCCATCTTGATGAGCACCACGCGGATGTCCTCGC
>CAZNGJ010000078.1:0-11947 GCA_964572615.1 uncultured Bacteroides sp. | reverse complement strand
CGGTTGCGATACCGAAGGCGGTGTTGATAAGAGCCTCCGAGATACCGGTCGAGAGTTCGGTCGAGTCGGGAGCACCGCTCTGTGCGAGGGCCTGGAACGACTTGATCATACCGATAACGGTACCGAGCAGACCAACGAGAGTACCGAGGGTGGTCATGGTAGCAACGATGGGGAGGTTCTGCTGCAGGGTGGGCATTTCGAGAGCGGTAGCTTCTTCGACTTCCTTCTGCAGGGTGGCGATCTTCTGTTCTTTGGTCAGGACGGTGTTCTTGTCCATTTCTTCGTAGCGAACGAGAGCGGCAGCAACAACGGCAGCAACCGAACCTTTCTGCTTCTTGCAGAGAGCCTGTGCACCGGCGATGTCGTTCTTGGCGAGGCAACCCTTAACGCCGGCAACGAACTTGGCGATCGAACCGGTACCCTTGGCCGAACGGAGAGCGAACCAACGTTCTACAGCCAGTACGATAACGGTAAGGAAGAGAGTTTGAAGGATAGGTACAATCACACCACCTTTATAGATGGTACCCCAAATATTCTGGGGATGACCTTCTTCGTCGAAGTGGCCGTCGTAGCCGAACCAGAAGATGAAGAGACATACGCAGACAATAGCGCAGATGATGATAACCCACGAGGCGTTCTTGATGCCGGGTGCGTTGGATTTCTTTTTAGCTGCCTGTGCGGGCTTGGCAGCTGCTTGGGGCTTTTGAGCTTCCATAATGATTTGTTGATTGATGGTTGAAAAAATTATGTTGTTAAAAGATTGTTTAGACAAACTTATCGCAAAGTTAAAATATAGTTTTTAACCCACAAAATTATTTGGGGACTTTTTGCGGCAATCGGCAGTATTTTTTGCCATTTTTAGTAATTAGCAATACAAATTTTGCCTATTGGTGCATATCCGGACACTCCAAGGCCCGGCTGCTCCTATGTCGGAACGGCCGGGCCTTGGTTATGTTAGATGAGGTATTGAGTCTTATTCAACGGTTACGCGCGCACTGGCAAAGATATTGAGGCCGAGTTCGTTAGCGATGGAAGCAACGGCCTTGATGCCTTTGGCCGAAGCGTGGCATTCTTCGCAGATTTCGGGCGAATAGGCTGCGATGGCACCGAATCCGGGCAGAACGGCGAGCACACCACCTGCAAACGAGTGCAAAACGGGCAGACCGAGCTTCATAAGTTCGGCGCGTTTACGACGCTTGTTGCCAACGGTGGCAAGCAGGGTTACGATGCTTGCGGCCTTGCTGCCGTCAAACACTACCTTGTTGGTCTTGGGGTTGACGCCGTCGGCTGCGATGGTTGCACCGAGGGTAGCGACCTCTTCGGCTGTCAGGCGAACCGAACGGAGTTTGTTGTAGACATTGACAACGAGTTCGGTGTCGTCATAGAGTTCGTATCCGGCCTTGGCGAGTTCGTCGACTACGTTTGCGGCGGCACATTCGTCGCTGAGTTCCTTATAGAGCTTGTCGCTAAAGTCGGGTTCGCCGTTGGTCATGTCGATAAGGGTATTAACCAACAGGTTGTACTTGCCGTCGCTGTCGCCGGTAGGCTCGATGGCGCTGGTAGCGCGGAGTGCATGCTTGTTGACGGGCAGTTTGACTTTCTTGGCTTCGGGGTTGGCCTTGCACTTGCAACATGTACCTGATTTCTTGACCACCTCCTCGGGGGTGTTCTGGCTCATAAGCACTGTGGCTACCACCGAGCGGGCGATGTCGCCGAGGGCAAACTTGGTGTCGGCGTCGGCTTTCTTTATTACGCGGCCGTCAGCGAGGACTACGGCGATGCCGAAGTCTTTGGGGTCGGCCTGGTCCTTGACGCGGTCGTTGACCTCGCCGGCATTCAGGCTTTTGTACTGTTCGTAAGCATTATCGACGGCTTTCTGCACGTCGGTAAGAGAGATTTTACGTTCCATAATATTAGTCGTGTGTTTTAAGTATTATTGAGTTAAAGGTATGTTATCATGGGGAGGTCTTTTCACCTCCTTCTGTATTAAGAACGTTTGGCGGGAACTTTGGTTCAGAACGAATACTGCAGGAGGACGTTGACGCGGTTGGCGTGGCCAACTTCGCCGTCATAGTTCTGGCGCCAGCCACGGCAATACTCGGCACCTACGCGGAAGTTGGAATCGACATTATAGAATCCGTTGACGTCGAGATACTGACCGTAGTGGTAGCTGTCGCCGCCGAGGTGCTTGAGGTCGAATACCTGGGCACGGCCGAACGAGCCGGTAAAGAAAAGTTTGGGGGTTACGTTGACGTAAACGCCTGCTGTCCAGCCCATCATCTTGGGTGCCATGAGTTGGCCGGCTTCTTTGTCATAGACGAGGTCGTAACCATTGCCGCCTAAGTCGTTGATATACTGACCAATGCCCTGACCGTAGGCCACATGGCCGAAGAACTGTACCACACCGGCGGGGTCGACATCGGTGATGGTGCTGAGTTGCACACCCCAACCGGGTTTGAGATGGTTCTTGCCGGTTACGAGGTCGCGATAGGCCATATCACGGAATATGCCCGACAGACGGACATGGTTGCCCGATTTCCACGAATACTGTACGTAGGCGGGTATATCGGGCACGCGAGCCGACAGGTGCTCGGTCTTGTCGGTAAGGGTGTAACTTGTCTGCGGCAATTCGATAGAGAATGCTGCCGTCACGCCTTTGCGGGTCGGGGTGGTGTAACGGAAAAGGATATTCTTGTCAGCTACCTGTCCCGAGGGGCCTTCGGTGTCGATGGTGGGCGCCTGGGTGGCTCCGTCGACGAATGTCGAGTTGGTCAGACCGACGGTGAAGTTGCCCAGACCTACATACGCCTGCTTGAGGGTGAAGCCGTAGCCGTTGTTACCGCCGGTGAAGTTGCTCTGGAAGTAAACCTGGTAGGTACCGAAGCGGTCGCTCTTGCCTACTAACTTAAGGAAGAGGCTGGAGTGGCTCAGGTCGGCTCCGAAGCGGCTCATCTGCGCGGGGTTGGCGGGGACATTGATGTCGTAGGTGGTAAAACCGGTTCCGTCGATGGCTCCGTGCATGTCGTAGCTGGCAGTTCCGTAGAGCTGACCACCGATACCGAACATCACCTTGCCCTGACGGTCGAGCAACAGGAAGCGGGGAGCATCGGGATCCTGGAACGACAGGTTCTCGCGGCTATAATAGATAGCCACAACGTCCTTGTCAATCTTGGCTGGGTCGCCGTGGATAACGACAGCGCGCTCGGGAATAAATACTGTGTCGGGAGCGGTGGCATCAGGTTCGGCAAATGCTGCTGCGCTGCCCAGCGAAATCATCACTGCGGAAAGGACGGCCTTGGACGAGGCGTCAAAAGAGGCGTGTTTCATAGTCAGTTAGGTACTTGAATTAATACTTGTACGTAAAATTAGTTTTAGATTAAAACAAGCAAAAACGCCTTGTGGTTGTCCCGATATGACAAAAAAAATCAGTAATGAGTCCAGATGTCCCAGGCTCGGAGGGCCTGGAGGTGAAGCATCCGCAGGCCGTTGGTCGTGGTGGCGCCTTGTGCCTCGGCGCGTTTCATGAACAAGGTCTGTTCCGGGTTGTAGACGAGGTCGTAGCAGACATGGGCACGGGTAAGCCGCTCGTAAGGGATATCCGGCGCGGTGTCTACGTTCGGGTACATGCCAAGCGGTGTCGTGTTGACTATCACCGTGTTGCGGGCCATTATGTCGGGGGTGAGGTCGGCGTAGGTGATGTTGTCCTTGCCGGGGGTACGCGATACGCGGGTTACGTTGAGGCTAAGCATGCGCAAGCCGTAGCACACGGCGCGCGACGCACCGCCCGTGCCGAGCACGAGTGCGTCTGTGTGGTTTCCGCCCGAAAGCAAGGGGCGCAGACTCTCGACGAAGCCATATACGTCGCTGTTATAGCCGGTCAGCGTGCCGTCGGCCTCGCAGCGCACTACATTGACGGCTCCTATCTCGGCGGCGTCGGGGTTAAGACGATCGAGCAGCGGCATTACGGCCTGCTTGTAGGGGATTGTGACATTGAATCCGCGCAGACCGGGCGTTTCGGCAATCACACCGGGCAGCAAGGCTATGTCGGGCAACTCGAAATTGCGATACTTGGCCATAATGCCTTCGCGAGCAAACTTCTCGCTGAAGAAAGCGCGCGAAAACGAGTGCCCGAGCGGGTAACCGACCAATCCGTATATGGACAATTTGGAATCCATCGTTTTGGCGAACTATTTACTGTCGTTAACCCGCACCAGTTTGACGGCCGTCTGACCGGACGAGTCGGTGAGAAGCGCCGAGTTGGCATCGCCCTTGATGGCAATGGCAATATCTTCGAGAGCGACAAGGAGTTTGCGTTCGTCGTCGGCATTCTGACACAAACGGCGGGTCACTCCCATCTTCGACAGACTGAGCGAGTTGGCCGTAACCGGGTCAATGAAAATTTCACCGTTAAAATAGTTACAACCGGTGTTGCCATGCACTTTTCGTTCCTCAATGTCGAAGAAAACGGTCATTTCGGGATTGTTGATCGACTCATTGTTTATCTCGACTACGCGCCAGTTGCCGTTCAGGAAGTCCATGCCGGGCTTGCGGAGCGTCATCACACGCTGGCCGCGGTCGTTGTTGAGATACAGGTAACCCTCGCCGGCTATTTGCTCGTAGCGCATCGACACAGTGTTGTCGTCGGACAATACCTTGCTGATTTGGGCGTCGTATGGCGTATCCTGACAGTACTTCATGGTCGACATGACATTGTGGAACGTTAGACGGTTGTCAGCCCCGACTGTAAAGATGCCGTTGAGGATATTGCAGCCGTTCGAGGCATAAAAAGCGTTATCCTCGGCCACAAAATGGATGTAAGGGTAGTCCTCCTCGACGCTGATGTGAGCAGCCCCGACAGCCTTGATCATCCACTCGCCATTTAGCAATTCGGGATTGACCGTGCCGGCCGAGGCCGACAATGCCGCAACACACGCGGCTATAGCAAAAAACTTGCGAAACATAAGCAAAAGTACAAAAAATTACATTTTGTACGATAAGAAACCGTACAAAAACAGTTAAGCCGCTCCGACCGTTCCCGCCGGAGCCATACCATTAAGACACACAACCTCCTCCAAAGTTTAACCCACTCCCCCAAAAAATTTTCTATAAAACCAAGAGAGGACGCATCGCTTATTGAGCGTGCGTCCTCCCAAGGAGTTTATCTAACGGTAACATGCGATGTTGTTACCTTCGAATCAATTTGGAATCAGATTACCAACCGGGGTTCTGAGTCAGATCGGGGTTGAGTTCGATCTGCTTCGAGGGGATGGGATACAGGTAGTAAGCTTCCTTGAAAGTACGAGCCTGACCAAATGCACCGTTGAGGTAGCCGTCGGTAGCACCGTTCGAAGGAGTGCCGTTCCACATCGATACGTTTGCACCCTGAGTAACTGCGGGGTACTTAATGTTATCGAGTTTATCAAGCTGTTTCCAGCGAACGAGGTCCCAGTAACGGATGTTGTCGTCAAGCATAAGCTCGCAACGACGGAGACGACGGATTTCCCAAATAAGGCTCGATACGTTCATGTTGTTTGCGGTATCGTTGATTCCAGACAGGAAAGCAACAGAGAGCTTGCTTGTGTCGATCGACGCACGATCCCACAAGGGCTTCATGTACTTAGTAAGGTCGGCGTCAGAAAGAGTACCGAGTTCGGCCTTAGCTTCGAGGATAGCGCAGTATAGACGGGCACCCCAGAAGAGGGGAGCGCAGAGGTAGTTCTTATTGATTTCGTTAACAACGGTTGCGGGAACGGCGGGGTTGTTGAACTTCTGAACACCATAACCCGACTGGGACGACATGCTACCTGTGTTGGTAAAGCTCCAACCCATACCGGGGAACATGAGGTGGTTGTAGGTGATCATCGACAGACGACCGTCGCGAACATCGAGCAGGTTTTGAATCGAGATAGCGGTTGCGCCATCCATTTCACCCTTATCGGTGTTGTTGTACGAAGTCTTGCAAGCGGGCAGACCATCGCGGAATGTAAATGCATTGAAGGCGTCTTTGGTAAGACCGGCAACACCATCAGTAGCATTCGAGTAGTCAGAGATCGAGTTCATGAATACGCCTTCTTCGTACATTTTGCAGAAGATAACCTCCGAGTTAGAGGTGAGGGGGGCGATGCCACCGAGAGTCTTGCTTGCAGACTGATAGAGACTCAGGTAGTTGGGGTTGATGGGGTACTTGGAAGCGATAGCTTCACCGGCCTTAACAACTTCCTGGAAATACTTCTGAGCGCGGGCATTATCATTCTTGTGGTACTTGCTGTAAGAAGCTTCGTACAGACAAACTTCAGCCTTGAAGGCCTGTGCCATGTCTACGCTGAAAGTGGTTTTGCTTGCGGTAGTCGAAATGTTGGCTACAGCAAAGTCGAGGTCAGCAAGAACGTAGTCCATAACTTCGTTACGGGGTGTACGGGGACCGAAAAGGGCAGCATCATCGTTGATGTCGATTACACCTTCAATCAGGGGTACATCACCATAGCGGCGAACGAGATCGTAGTAGCTGCGACCGCGGTGCAGACGTGCGAGAGCGATATAAGCAGTCTTCTGACCGTCGGTAAGAGTCGAGCTTTCAACGCCTTCGATTACGAGATTAGCGCGACGGATTTCGGTATAGGGGGCGGTATACGAACCAGACGATACAGGAACAGTTTTGAAAGTCCAGTCGTTGAGAGCGGTACGACCAACCTGGTCATCGCTCAGCCAGCTCCAGTAGAATGTACCACTGCCGCTACCATTACCATAGCCGGTGTAATCCTCGTAGAAATAGTTGATCTGATTTTCTACGTTAACAGGGTTACTCCAGAACTCAGGGTTAACAACTTGTTTTGACAGAGGATAACGGTTGTCGTTGAGGAAATCGTCGCAACTTGCCATAGTCATGGCACCGGCAACCGCCAATATTCCTAAAATATAATTTTTCATATTGATTTACGTGATTTATAAGGTAATTTGTACACCAAATGAAAGCACTCGCTGTTGGGGAGTTGTGCGACCGTACATACCCTGACCTGCGTTGTAACCCGAAGTAGAGTTACCTGCCGAGAGGGTCATTTCAGGATCAAGCTGATACTTGCCGGCACCGTTGTGCAGGAAGAAGAGGTTTTCAGCCGAGAAGTACAGACGAGCCTTCTGGATAAGGGCTTTCTGAGTGATATTGGTGGGGAGGGTGTAACCGAAAGTCATGTTCTTAAGACGGAGATAAGCGAGGCTCATCAGGTAACGGCTCTGGGGATAGAAGTTATAGCGACCCTGACCGATGTTACCGACTGTACCGTTGCCGTCGAAAGCAGCATACATACGGGGATAAACGTTATCCTGGTTGATCGAAGTGAGGTCGTAGTTGAGCGAACCGTCTTCGTTATAAGCGATCTTGTTGTAAGAAAGCTGGTTGGTGAAGGTACCGAGAGCCGACTGAGTCATAGGAGTAACGGTCGAACCGGTTGTCCACATGTTACGTTTGCCAACGCCCTGGAAGAAGAGGTCAATATCAAAGCCCTTCCAAGCAGCACCGAGGCGGAACGAGTATTCGTAACGGGGAAGTGCATTACCGATAACTTTGAGGTCACCGTGGTCTTCAACAGTACCCTTACCGCCGTCGATCTTGCCGTCACCATTCAGGTCCTTGAACTTGATGTCGCCGGGGCCGTAGTGGAACGAACCCTGTTCGAGAGCGCTCTGGTCGGCTACGAGTTCAGTGTTGAGTACATAATAACCTTTCTTATCGCCTTCACCGGGGATGAAGATACATTCGTCAGCATTGAAGTAACGATCGGTTTCGAAGCCCCAGATGTCGCCGAAGTACATACCTTCGGTGTAGTTGCTGTTGGTGGGGAGGTAAGAATAGATAGTCTCCTTGTTAGACCACTTGGTAATCTTGGTGCGAGCGTCGCCCAAGTTGAATGTAGCATATACATCCCAGTCACCGAACGAGTGGTTGTAGTTAACCGAGAGTTCCCAACCGCGAGTGCGGAGAGCGCCGTGGTTGCCGTAAGGAGCCGAAGCACCCAGAGTACCGGGAAGGTCACCACCGGGGCAAAGCATATCCTTGGTGTCACGCTGGAACCAGTCGAATGTGAAGTTGAGCGAGTTGTCGAAGAAACCGAGGTCAAGACCTACGCCCGAAGTGATGATACGTTCCCAAGTGAGTGTCGACGAAACGAGGGTAGGCATCGAGTATTCAGTGATCTTCTGATTGCCGTTGAGCCAATGAACGCTGCCTGCGGATACCTGGCTCGAAGTCGAAAGGAAGCGATACTGACCAACAGCTTCGTTACCGATGTGACCGTAGCCTGCGCGAACCTTACCGTTGCTCCACCATGATTTGAGGGGCTCGAAGTAAGACTCTTCCGAGAAGCGGTAACCTGCCGAGAACGAGGGGAAGAATGCCCACTGGTCATAAGCGGAGAAACCTGTAGAACCGTCGTAACGACCGTTAGCTTCGAACAGATAGATACCCTTGTAGTCGTAGTTGATACGGCCAAAGAAACCGGTTGTAGCACGCTTGTAGTCGTTAGCGCTTGTAGCATAAGTGGTCGAGTTGGTCAGCTCAAGATTAGGAAGGTTGTAGTCAACAAGACCGTTACGTTTTGCATAGAAGTAGTTATATTCTTCCTGCTCTGCGTTCCAACCAAGCATAACTTTCAGGTTGTGAACGTCTGCAAAAGTCTTAGCATAAGTAGCGAAGATGTTGGCAGTCCATGTGTCATCTTTGAAGTGGCTGCGAGCAGCGTAAGTGGTCGACTGGCTGTAGGGACTCCAAGAGCCAAGTGTGTTGGCACCGGGAGTCCAGTTGTTCCAACCGGTATAGGGAGTAGCTGCAGATTCGCTATCCTGATTCAGCACCTGGTAAGTGAAGTCGGCCTGAAGGGTAAGACCCTTAAGAAGCTCAGCACGCATCCAGCCCTGAATACGGGTCTGAGTGGTGTTGGTCTTGTCCATGTGCGAGTTCTTACGGATAGTGATATCGTTACGGAACGACTGGGGTTCACCGTTTTCGTTCAGTACATAACCGTACATTTCGAAGAACGAGGGAAAACGCCATACATACTGGTACGAGTTACGCTGTACGTTGGGCGAGGTATATTCCTTATCGCTGAAGTTGAAACGTACACCGGCTTTTAACCACTTGAAGATTTCAGTGTCAACATTAACGTTAGCCATGTAACGGTTGTAACGGTCGGGGTTGTAGCGGAGCAGGCCCTGCTTGCCGTCGTAACCGAACGACATACGATAGTGTGTCTTACCGGAAGTACCTTCCAAGCTTACGTTATGCTTGTTACCGGGAGCGGTGCGGAACAGAGTCGAAGAAACATCCCAATCAGCATAGCACATGAAACGGTTTGTCGTCAAGGGCAGACCGGTCATGGGCGAGATCGAGTTGGCGGGATACACATAGTAGTCACCTACAAGATCGGGGCTCTGGAAGGGCTGCATTTCAACAAAGCCTTTGTAGGGACCGTTGTGCTGAGCAGCCCAGGCTTCTGCGAAGGGAAGGAGTTCGTTATAGTACATACCGAAGATTTCAGTGTCGGCACCGGGGTTGGTGTCGTCCATAGCAACCTTCAGCTGATTAACTGTGCTGTTAGGAGTGGGAAGAATGGTAGCGTGACCCCAAGAGAAGTTGTTGTTATAAGAAACGCGAACTCGTTCAGCGGTATTAGCGTCTTTGGTGGTGATAAGGATCACACCGAAAGCAGCGCGAGCACCGTAGATAGCGGACGAGGAAGCATCCTTAAGAACGCTGATGTCCTGAATATCTTCGGGGTTGAGGAACGACATGTCATCAACGGGAACACCGTCTACTACAATAAGGGGAGACGACTTAAGACCGTTAGACAGAGTACCCAAACCACGGATAGAGATGGCAGGGTTGTCGGTCAGGTCACCACTCGAAGTGGTGATGGTAAGACCGGGGACAGAACCCTGGAGTGCCTTGGCGACGTCACCGGTAGAACGGCTATCCATAGTGCGGGCAACGTCAACGGTAGCAACGGCACCGGTAAGGTTGGCGCGCTTCTGCTGGCCGTAACCTACGACTACGAGTGCGTCGAGCATCTCGGTGGTGGGCTGCATGTAAACGCTCATGCCCTGGGCGGCCTTGACGCTTTCGGTCTTGTAGCCCACGAACGAGATGGTGAGCTGGGCGCCGGGACGGGCTGAGATGGCGAAGTTACCGAAGGCGTCGGTAGAAACGCCCTTGGCCTGGCCTTTTACTGTAACAGATGCACCGACAATCGGTTCTTGGTTTTCGTCAAGTACGGTACCTTTGATTACCGTAGCCTGACTTTCTGTCTGAGGTGTGGGTTCAGCCAGGGCGAACATCTGTCCGCTGAAGGGAAGGCCACAAGTCAACAGTAGAGTCACAAATAAATGTTTTCTCATAAGGTTAATTGTTGATTGTTACATTGGGGACTCGGGGCAGCGGGCCTGCACGAGGATTGCGGCCGCAAGTCTTGGTTAATTATTGATAAAATTATTGTTTATCTTGGTGAAAAATGTGTAGACTGTTAAGGTAATTTATGGTCTTGTTAGTTACTCCGGGATGGCAAAATGCCATTGAAGTCATGGATTAGAAGGTATTTTGATGTTATTAAACGCGTTTAGGTGCTGACTTGCAGCCAACAACCGTGAATTTGCTACAGCCGACGAAACATATTTTCAGACAACCGGCATTTTCACAGCGCTAAATTAGTCATTGTTTCGATTCTGACAAAGAATTTTAACATTTTTTACACCTTAAATTCTCTACAGCGACTCTCCACCCGACCCGGTAGATATGGAAATTGGATGACTGTATGTGCTTTTCGATAAAAAATTGTATATTTGTACTCCGTTTGGTCGTCGTGGCGGCCTACACATTATTATATAATACCCTAACTTCAATTCGCTCTATATGTCACTCAAATCCAAACTGACGGGGTGCCTGTTGGCCGCCCTTATGACCTTCGGTTGCATTTCGACTGCCGAAGCTGCGGAACGCGGCGAAAAAACTTTCGGTGTACGCACCGGCTATGTGTCGCGCAACCGTTCGGCTGACTTCGGTCTTTTCTTCCAGTATTCGTTTTCGGAGCACTTTCGCCTGGAGCCGGCTGCCGATCTGGTATTCCGTCATCACGACCGCGACGCCTTCACGATCGACCTTAACGCACAGGTGCCGTTCGATTTCAGCGACGACAAGTTCTCGCTGTATCCCTTTGCGGGTCTTAACTTCTCGTCGTGGAACTACCACTTCAAGACGATCTATACCAACGGATGGGTACCCCTGGACGACGAATATACCACCGGAGTCTCTTCGCGCAAGAACCGTTTCGGTATCAACCTCGGCGCGGGTTTCGACCTCAAGGTGTCGTCGACGCTCAAGCTGTCGCTGCAAGCCGGTTACACGTTTGTCAAGGCTAACTCGGGCATCCGCATACTTGCCGGCATAGGCTACGTGTTCTGAAGCGCTGATAAAATATTCTAAAACGCTGATATAATGGCTTATATATTAGGCATAGAGTCGTCGTGCGACGATACGTCGGCGGCAGTCGTCAACGACACGCTGTTGCTGTCGAATGTCATCGCGAGCCAAAGCGTCCACGAGGAATACGGTGGCGTGGTGCCCGAGTTAGCATCGCGTGCCCACCAGCAGAACATAGTGCCGGTGGTCGATACGGCCATTCGTCGCGCCGGCATCGACAAGAGTAAGCTTGATGCCATCGCCTTTACGCGCGGCCCGGGGCTGCTCGGCTCGCTGCTTGTCGGCACAAGCTTTGCCAAGGGGCTGTCGCTGGCGCTGCGCAAGCCCATCGTAGACGTCAACCACCTGCACGGCCACGTACTGAGCCACTTTGTGCAGGAAAGCCCGGACGACCGCGTGCCCGAGTTCCCCTTCCTGTGCCTGCTCATCTCGGGTGGCAACAGCCAGATAATCCGCGTCGATTCGCCCTACGACATGACCGTG
>CAZNGJ010000077.1:0-11951 GCA_964572615.1 uncultured Bacteroides sp. | reverse complement strand
AGTACTCCGGCAAGAAGCCCTATCCCTCGCCCGAGTCGCCCTACGTCAAGCCCGGTATCGTGCCCTGGGGTGCATCGTCGCTCAACTGCATCCTCATCCGCTACGCCGACGTTATGCTCATGAAGGCTGAAGCCCTCATCGAACAGGGTAAGAACCTCGACGAAGCCCGTCAACTCATCAACGACATCCGCCGCAAGGCCGCTCGCTCGGTCGATCCCTCGTACGAACCCATCGACTGCAACCCCATGGTAGCCAACTATGCCGTCGAGGAATATCCCGCCACCGGCTGGAATCAGGACTATGCCCGCAAGGCCGTGCGTATGGAACGCCGTCTCGAACTGGCCATGGAAGGTCTCCGCTGGTTCGACCTCGTCCGCTGGGGCAACGTAGTCGACACAATGAACAAATACTACGCTTCCGAAGGCAAGATCCGCACTTACTATCAGGGCGCCAACCTGACTGCCAACGAGATCTACTTCCCCATCCCCGTCAACCAGGTGGATAACGCAGGCGACCTCTACAAGTAAACCAACCTATTAATACTATCCGACAATGAAAAAATTACATACATATAGCCTCGGGCTGCTCACACTCTTCCTGTGCTGCATCCTCGGTGCCTGCTCCGACTTCAAGCCCGAAGGTATGCCCGAACTTCCCAACCTCCCCAAGGTAACCGATCTGAAGGCCGATGTAGCCGGCCATAAGGTCAACCTGTCGTGGGTACTGCCCGACGACAAGGACGTGACAGGCGTTCGCCTCGTCACCAACGGCAACAACGACAATGCCATCGTCCTCGAAGGCCGTCCGACCTCCTACACCGTCAGCGGCCAACCCATGGGCGTCGAATACTTCTACACCGTCAAGGTTCTCTACGAAGGCGGCTACGTTTCGGAAGGTGTTTCGGTGACTTCCGTACTGCCCACAGAGCAACTGGCCGGCGTAACCAACCTCAAGGCCGACATCTCGGGTCGTACCGTGACTCTGTCGTGGGTGCTCCCCACAAGCAACGAAGTGACCGGCGTGCGCATCATCCGTGACGGCGAAACCGATGCCGCCACTGTAGTCGAAGGCCGCGTGACCTCGTTCGAGCTCAAAGGCCAGCCCATGGACAAGGAACTGACCTACACCGTCGAAGCCATCTACGACACTTACTACAACTCGGTTGGCTCGTCGGTAACTGTCAAGGTGCCCTACATCACCCCCAAGATGGCATACCTGCTGACCGCTCCCTCCATCTCGGCTCTGCCCGACGATGACGAACGCGCAGCCGCAACATGGTTTGCCGCTCAGGAGAACGCAGTCTTCATCACTCCGGATCAGATCGCCGACCTCGATGCCGACATCTACCCCGTGATGTGGATCGAAATCGACCGCGTGGGTCTGGCACTCGGTTGGGAGAACCTGCCCTCCGAAGTCAGCAATCCCGCTACCATCGCCGCCCTCAAGCAGTACTCAGCCAACGGTGGCAGCCTCTACCTGTCCAATATGGCCACTCAGCTCACCGTACCCCTCGGCATAGTGCCCGAATACATGGCTCCCACAGTGTTCGGTAACGGCGACGGCGGCAGCGGCGACGATGTCTGGGTCATCAACCCCTACCTCGGTTGGGACTTCCGCAACGGCTCGGACCAGGGCTTCTACGACCGCACCATCCACGCCATTTACAAGGGTCTGACTCTTGAGGACCCCAACGGCTACGGCTACGACAACCTGCCGCTCATCGGCCCCGGTCAGCGCGAGGACCACAACTGCATGTGGGACTGCAACATCTACGGCCGCGGCGACCAGCCCGACGTGATCCGCAACTTCGAGGTAACGACCAACTCGCTCGTGCTCGCCACTTGGGGCCATGTACGCGACCACTGCGTAGCCGGTCTGGTAGAGTTCTTCGCCAACGCCGAACACGGCCGATGCATCGCCAACGGTCTGGCCGCCTACGAATGGAATCAGAACTCGGGCACCAACCCCTATCAGCACAACATTGAACAGCTCACCCTCAACATTCTGAATTATCTCAAATAAGACACTCCGTATCGACCGGCGCCGATGCCTGTTGCGCCTCGGCGCCGGTCGTTATCAATCAAGTATCCATGAAAAATCTCTCTAAACTTATTAAGGTCACCCCGGTTGCTATTGCCGGTCTGATGCCGCTGTCAGCAGCAGCCCGCGAGGTTGCCCACTTCTCAATGGAAAACAACAGCGACCGCATCACAGAAACCGTATCGGGTAAGACCTTCGCGATAAACGGCGTCCGGAGCGCCGAAAACCTCCCCGGAGCCAAGGGGCGCGCACTGCGCTTCGACGGATACTCGACTTATATCGATGCCACCGTAGGCGACATCATCCCCGCCGGCTCGAAAAAGATGACAGCATCCGTTTGGTTTGCCGTCGAGACATATCCCATTGTCGAAATCGACAAGAACACCACCGAGCAGGTAGCCGTAGCATCGTGTCTCGACGAGAGCGCCAAGACCGGGTTCGGCTTCTTTGTGGGCTTCGACGGCAAGTACTCGTTCAAGACCTTTATCGGTGGCTGGCCCCTCGAAATGAAAGTCGATACCCCGCTCAAACAGTACGAGTGGGTCAATCTGGTGGCCGTCATAGATACCGAGTCGCGTACGGCGCGCTTATACAACAACGGTGTCGAGGTAGCATCGTCCAAGGCTAACGGCAACGTCACCGTATCCAACTCGACGATGCGCATAGGCCGTAGCTTCAACGAGCGTTTTAGCGGCCCGTTCTGTCTAACGTCGTTCAACGGTCTCATCGACGACATCGAGGTGTGGGACAAAGCCTTGGCTGCCGATGCCATCTCGGCAATGCAGCCCGAGAATAACGCCAACCTCGGCATACCCGACGAACGCTTTGTCGACGACCCCATGCGTCCCGCCTTCCACGGCATGCCGGGCGCCAACTGGACCAACGAGACTCACGGCATGACATACTCGGGCGGCCGCTACCACCTGTTCTTCCAGAAGAACGCCAACGGCCCCTTCATGTCGCGTCTCCACTGGGGACATCTGTCCAGCGAGAACCTGTACAACTGGACCGAGGAGAAGATCGCTATCACTCCCGGCGCGTCGTACGACATCAAGGGTTGCTGGTCGGGCTGCGTGTTCACTGACGACGAACTCACCGGCGGCAAGCCCTCGATTATCTACACCGGTGTCGACTACGCCAAGGCTGTAATAGCTCAGGCCACACCGACCGACGACGACCTCATCGGGTGGACCAAGTCGTCCATGCCCATAATCAATGGGCGCCCCAACGGCCTGTCCGACGACTTCCGTGACCCTTACTTCTTCCGCAACGGCAACGATGCGTACATCATCGTCGGCTCGAGCAAGGGCGGTGTAGGCACTACAACCCTGCACTCGTACAATCCCGTTGCACGCTCGTGGAGCAACGACGGCAAGACTTTCTTCACCGGTACGAACGCCGTCACCTGCGGAACGTTCTGGGAGATGCCCAACGTGACCCGCATGGGCAACAAATGGCTCTTTACCGTGACACCCCAAAACACATCGAAGGGCGTAGCCGCCCTCTATTGGGTAGGCTCCATAAATGCCGACGGCACGTTCGCACCTGACAAATCGGTGCCCGCAACAATCGAACTGCCCGGCTTCGCTCGCGACGGCTACGGCTTGCTCTCGCCCACCGTCTACGAGCACGACGGTAAGGTGATCGCTCTGGGCATCGTGCCCGACAAACTTCCCTCGAAAGCCAACTACGAACTGGGCTACGCGCACACCTACTCGCTGCCCCGCGAATGGTCGGTCGACGCCGACGGCAACCTGTGCCAGAAACCCTACTCGGGCCTCGTAGCCATGCGCAAGGACGGCGGGTTCGCCAAAGCAAACCTCACGCTCGACGGTACACTCGCACTAAACGGCGTTTCGGGCCGCGCTGTGGAAGTCCTCGGCGAGTTCACTGTCACTGCCGGCAAGTGTGGTTTCACCCTGCTCGATGACGGCGCTTCGTCCATCAAGGTGTATTACGATGGCGCCACAAACGAACTCGTTGTCGATGCTCGCGGAGTCGACCGGCTTATCAACGACGCCGGTGTATTCGACGGCTTATACCGCAGCACTCTGCCCCGCACGCTTGCCAAGGGCGAAACCCTGAAACTCAACGTATTCCTCGACCACTCGATACTCGACATCTTCATCAACGACACCTGGGCAACGTCGGTGCGCGTGTTCGCCAACGCAAAGTCGCAGGAGGGTGTTACTGCCTTCGCCGACACCCCCACTGCCGTAAAACGCCTCGAAGGCTGGACTCTTGACGCCAATGCAGGCGCAGGTGTGGATGCTGTAGTCGCCGACAACGACAGTTTTTTCATCACGGCCGAAAGCGGCATTCTCACTTTCGGCAACTTCAACACCCCGGCCACAGTGACTGTCTATTCGCTGACCGGCAATAAGGTTGCCGAATACAGCATCGACACTCCCTCGGGACAAATCGACACTAACCTCCACGGACTACACATCGTAGCCGTGACCACCCCCGAGAAGACAGTTGCCAAGAAGGTTATTTTCTGATCGACATGCAGTTATTTTACATATAAGTAAAACAAAGGTGAAAAACATCAAGGTACGGCGTCCTTGAAGCTGCGAAGCCCAACCCGCCGGTATATATTGTTTTAGGTTTGGAGGGCGCATCCCCGCGATGCGCCCTCTGTTCATTTTATGTCAAGTTTGCAGTTTTTACAAGCAATTAAACCGTGAACTTACTTGCCTTCTCAAAAAAAATAGCTAAATTTGCGCATTATGAAACTCATTGAGCTTAATCTTCAACGAATTCTTGACTTATGCCGAAAGCATAAGGTTAAAACGCTGTCTGTTTTTGGGTCTATACTGACTGATAGATTCAACGACCACAGCGATGTTGATTTGCTTGTAGATTTCGAATCCACTGACCACGACAAATTTGACTATGTGGGTAATTATTTCGACTTGAAACATTCTCTCGAAAAGTTGTTCAGCCGCAAGGTTGATCTTGTCGAGTACGGCGATAATCTGAACCCAATCTTTAAGGCTCTTGTTGACAGAAAAAAGCAACTTATCTATGGATGAATACATTGCAGTTTATCTTTACGACGTAAAGAGAGCTATTGAGGAAGTCGAAAGTTACTTTACCGACTACACTATGCGGTATGACGTCTTCGAAAAAGACTTTCTTCGCAGAAGTGCAGTTGAGCGCAAAGCAGAGATAATGGGTGAAGCTATAAACAGGATTCTCAAACTACAACGAGACTTTCCGCTACCGAACGCAAAAGCTATAATTGATACTCGCAACCGCATAATTCACGGATATGATTCCGTCAAACCTGAATTCCTTTGGAGCTTAGTCATCCGACACATCCCGCAACTTAAAATAGATGTAGAACGCCTCATCAATGAATCAGGCATCACTCCCGACTCCATTTAGCAGTTCGTAACTCGTAGTTAAGCCTCCCTTTTGGGGAGGTTTGGAGGGGCCAGTAGTTCGTAACTCGTAGCTCGTGGTTAGCGGTGGAGGTAGCGGCGGAGGCGGCGGAGCCAGGGGGCGGAGGTGGTGTTGAGGTCGGCGGCCATGGGGTCGGCGAAGCCTGTCAGGGGTATCTCCTCGCCGAACTGCTCGGGATAGATGACCACGATGTTCTTACTTGAGAAATAGCGCTGGAGGAATTGCGGCATCTCGGCGATGTCGCTGCTGAACGATACCGAGGCGGGGCGTGCACCGATAACGACAAACAGGTCGTCGTCAGAGATGCGGTCGGCCATGGCGATGAAGTCGTCCCAGTCCTCGGTGGTGGTGAACTCGCAGCGTACCTGATAGTTGGCCTGGTAGAGGACGCCGCGTATCAAGGGCTGGATATCCGTCGGGCAGCAGAACACGGCGCGACAACCCAACTGCCGCGTCAGGCGGGCCACGGCGCGCACCCAACGGCTGAAACCCGATTCGTACTGCGCCTTGGGTGGCACGAGCACAACGATGCGGGTGGCAGTGTTAACGGGGATAAAGCAGCGGGTGATGATGAGCATTTTGTTGGTCGAGCGGAGCAGTTGTTCGACCTTCATACCGAAGAACGAGTCGACAAACGAAGCGCGGCGGTGCAGACCGAGGATAACCTCGGTGATGTCGCGTTCCTCGATGACATTGAGTACACCGGTGACGATGTTGAGGTCGTAGCGGTCGAGCGTGCGCACCTCGACGTCGGCAGCAGCGCCGATATTGACGGCGGCGCGCAGTGTCTCCTCGCTGAGGCGTCGGGCAGCGCGCGAGTTGTCGCTGCGCACATGCAGGGCGTAGATCTCGTGGCGTCCGCGCTCGTTGCGCATCAGCACGGCCAGTTCGACCAATGCGCGCGCCGTGGTCTCGTTGGCCACGGGTATGAGCGTGTTGTTGACGCGCAGACGACTGGCATTGGACGCACCCATCAAGCCTCGCTGATTCTCCTCGTCGGTCATCATCTCGATTTTAAGCGCCGGGGCACCCCATGCCGTAATCATCGGCGCGATGGCGCACGTGACGAGTATGACGGTGATGGTGGCATTGAGGATAGTGTCGTCGAACAGTCCTAAGTTGTGACCAAGGGTGACAACTGCCAGAGCCACCGCGGTATGTGCGGCCGTCAAGCCGAAGATCACACGGCGTCCGGCGCTGCTGAGGCCATTGACTCGCTGCGCTATCCAGGCCGGTAACCACTTGCTGACCAACGCAATGACAAGCATAATACCGGCCACGCGGAGTGTCGACAGGTCGAGCACGACGTGGATATTAATCATCATACCGACGCTTATCAGGAAGTACGGGATGAACAAGGCGTTGCCGACAAACTCGATCGACACCATGACCGGCGACGAGGCCGGGATATAGCGGTTGAGCACCAAGCCGGCAAGGAAGGCGCCAAGGACCGGTTCGAGGCCGATGCAGGTGGCGCCCCACGCTGCTAAGAATACCACGGTAAGGACATAGACATACTGAGTCACTTTCTCGCCGTAGTGACGGAAAAACCACTTGGTGAGCCGCGGATAGACGTATATGACGGCAGCCACATAGACTATCATCAGCCCGACAAGGCGCATTATTTCAAGCGGGTCGAAGTAGCCGACATTCTTGACATTGACCGCGCCGGCAAGCACGATAAGTGCACCGATAACGGCAATGATGGTACCGACGATGGATATGACCACCGCCGGGGTCTTAGCTACGCCGAAACGTGCAACCACGGGGTACGACAGTAGCGTGTGCGAGGCATACATAGCACCGAGCAACATCGACGTAACCCAGTCAAGACCAAGCAGATATACACTCGACAGCACACCCATGGCCAATGGCAACAACAGCGTCAGCACGCCGAACGTCATGCCCTTGCGCAGATTGAGCTTGAGATGGAACATGTCGATCTCGAGTCCGGCGAGGAACATGAGATATAGCAGGCCGACCTGACCGAAAATGGCAAACGACGAGTCGCGGTCGAGCACATTGAAGCCGAACGGGCCGATGATGACACCGGCCACGATCATGCCTATGATGTGAGGAATCTTGAGTTTGTTGAGCAGGATAGGCGCAAGCAGGATGATCACCAGCACGATCAGGAAAATGGCGACGGGCTGGGTGACCAACGGGGCTACTATGGAGCTAAGAGCTTGTTTCACAAGAAATATTAACGGCGGGGTTGCATATCACGGAGGGATTTTTGTTGCGCAAGTGAAAAAGCGTAGCGAGCTACGTGACTGAGCCCAGCGGCAAAAAGCACCCGTGAGATGCAATTGTGAGCTAATGTACTTAATCTATCTTAAAAATATTAATTAAAAGCTATTCAAACCAAAAAAAATAATTAGAGATTATAAATCTAAATTCTTTATCGCTTTGGCTGACTCTTCTATGGCTGCTACTATTTTGGAATTACCATCGTCTCGGCCCCTCGTTGGCCGTTTCGTCCGTGCTCATCAGTCATGTGGCTCGCCACACTCCCTCTTCGCCCGAACAAAACGCTTCAACGATTGACCGCCCCGCCCTTAACATTTCTTGTGAAACAAGCTCTCAGCGGTACCGGCATCCTGAGGATTGCTTACTTGTGGGCCAGGATGTATTGGGCAATCTGGACGGCGTTGAGGGCGGCGCCTTTCTTAATCTGGTCGCTGACGGTCCAGAAGGCGATGCCGTTGGGGTTGGCCAGATCGGCACGCAGTCGGCCTACATAAACGGGGTCGTGTCCGGCCTTGTCGAGGGGCATGGGATAACCCTTGGGGGCATGTTCGTCGACAACGACCACGCCTTCGGCAGCCTCCATTGCAGCGCGCACCTCGTCAAGAGCGAGGGGACGCTCGGTCTCGACCCAAATGGCCTCGCTGTGGGCACGCATCACGGGCACACGCACACACGTTGCGCTCACCTCCAGGTCGGGGGCGTGCATTATTTTCTTGGTCTCCAGGTGCATCTTCATCTCCTCCTTGGTGTAACCGTTGTCGGTGAAGACATCGATGTGGGGGATGACGTTGAAGGCCAACTGGTGCACGAACTTCTGAGCTACAGGCTGGGCACCTCCGGCTATGGCACGATGCTGCTCGAAGAGCTCATCCATGGCTGCGGCACCGGCACCCGAGGCGGCTTGATAGGTGGCCACATGGACACTGCGTATCGGCGATAGGTCGTTGACGGGCTTGAGGGCAACCACCATCTGGATGGTCGTGCAGTTGGGGTTGGCAATGATGCGGCGGGGCGCGTTGAATGCGTCGTCGCCATTCACCTCGGGTACCACGAGGGGCACATCATCGTCCATACGGAACGCGCTGGAGTTGTCTATCATGAGCGCCCCGTGGCGTGTGATGGTGTCGGCGTACTCGCGCGACACGCCCGCACCGGCCGACACAAACGCGATATCGATGTCGCGGAAGTCGTCGTTATGCTGCAACAGCTTGATGACATGGTCGGCGCCACGGAATCGCACCGACGTGCCGGCGCTGCGCTCGCTGCCGAACAGGCTGAGGTTGTCGATGGGGAAATTCTGCTCGTCGAGTACGCGGAGGAACTCGCGGCCAACGGCGCCCGAGGCGCCCACGATAGCTACATTCATTTCAATTAGAGTGGAATTACTTTACGGGAACAATGGCCGACAGGGTCTTGGCGCCGAGAGTGGCACGCACGACAAACATACCCTTGCCGGGTACAGCTACGGTCGACGCGGTAGCCTGAGTGGCTACCAGCGCACCGGCGGGAGTGTACACCTCGACGAGGTCGGCTGTGAAGGGCAGGCTGACGATGCCGTCGGCCACGCTGCATATAAGTTTCTCGGCCACAACCTCGGGCACGGCAACAGCATCAACGCCGTTCTCGACATACGAGTACACGCCGTGGATGCCACGCAGGTTTAGGGTGTATTCGCCGGTCTTCGATGCGGGGGTGAAGGCCAGGGACACAAACTTGATGGGGTATACGGCGGGATCGCTCAGGTCGATGGCGCTCTTGAGGTCGAAGTCGATCTTCTTGATTTCGCCGGCTGCGGGCAGTTTCGAAGCATCGGCGTTCACGGCTACGGAGCGGGTTACGTTGGCGGGCATCAGGTTGACGGTAGCACCGGCAATGGCTGCCGAAGGCTGACCGAGCGTTACGGCAAAGCCGTCGGGACGCGAATAGATGGCCTTTTCGTTGGCCAGAGTGACGCGGGGACCGCGGGTGCTGCTCACCTTGTATGTGATGTCCATGCCACCGGCTTCGGGATTAGCCACTGCGGTAGCTGCCGACACGGAGGTGCGGGTAATCTTCCAGTCTTCGGGGTTCCACTCGTCGAACACGGCCACGTCGGACGATTCGGGCTTTTCGACGGTCACGGGCACTTCGATTTTGCTGTCGCCGAGTACACCGGTAACAACGGTAGTGCCGTTCTTAAGACCGGTCATCACGCCGTCGGCATCGATTGTTACCACCGAGGGGTCGGCAACGGTCCATGTGTAAGCGCGGGCGGCCACCTCCATCATCGTGCCGGCCACTTCGGCCTCGAGCACGAGGGGCTGTTCGTGATAGCCGTCGAGCAAATATGCGGGAGCAACTGACTGAGCGGCGGCCGAGCCGTCGATATTGACATTGATGGTAGCGGTCATGTCGCCGGAGCGGGCGGTGAGCACGTGCGAGCCTGTGCCGGTGACGAGTATCGAGTTGCCGTCAGCGCCTACGGTGCCGAACTCCTCGGCGGCCTCGAGTACGAAGTCCTTGACGTCGAGGTGGATCAGCTGACCCTGCTCGTTGTAGCCGTAAACCGTGGGACGGTACATGGCGTAACGGGGCAGCGTGATGGTGTGGTCCTTGAAGCGAATATCCTTGATGTCGGCGCCCTTGGCATCGTCGAGGACGAAGAACAGGCCGTTGCCTACAGCGCGTTCGCTACCGTCGCGCAGATTGTTGAAGATGCCGTGGCTGTGGCTCCAGATGGCTGTCGAGCCGCCACCGTCGAGGTCGAGGGCATCCCAGCATCCGAGTGCGCGCATCACGTCGGCAGCCTCGTAGTATGTCACGCCCGACGAATAGCTCGATGCGTCGACGGCACACAGCACGGTGTGCTTACGGTCCTCGCTGTAGCCCACGAGCGAACGGCTGTACTTGGCCGAGGGGGTATTGATCCAGCGGATAGCCGAGGTGGTGGTAACATTCTCCTTGAGGATGCGCACGTCGCCGCCGCAAACCTCGAGTACGTCGGGTTTCAGCTTCGAGAAGGCGGGCAGCGAGAGGACAATCTTGAGCTTGACGGTGTCGCCTTTCTTAAGACCGTCGATAAAGTCGTTGGCGTACTTGGGACCGCACGAGATGACAATACCGTCGGTGGGGATTTGGCTTTGGCCGGCATGCCAGTCGGAGTCGACGATAAACTTAACCGACTTATTGACAGCCCACTTGGCACCGTCGGCAAGACGGAGCACTATCTCGCGGCCTTGGGGCGAAGTCTTGGTGTACTTGCCCATATAGCTGTTGTAGACCACCATTTCCTCGTCGCGACGAGGGTAGTTGACAGCGGTTGCATCGACGACGATGTCGCCGCCGTTATTGAGCACGCGGTACTTCAGGTCGGTTGCATCGATCCACATGCCGTCCGAGCCTACGATGAGGGCGTTTTCGCGCGAGGTGATATCGATCATGTCGGGGGCGACGATCTTGCCGCCGGTAACGCACGACATATTGGGATAACCGAGGATGGCGTTACCGAACTCGTGCTGAGCAGCAAATGACGAGGTGATGAAGAAGTCACCGTTGATACCGCCCAGGTACTGGGTGTTGGCGTTGGTCTTTCGCTTGGCTATCGCGGTGATAGCTTCGGCAGTGTTACACGAGTCGCGGCCCACGTCGACCTTGACGCGGACATTTTTGGCTTCGTCGGCATTCATGTCGAGGACGAAGGCATTGAACGAACGGCCGGAGGTGGAGAACACCAGCTTGGACTGGGTTACGCCCGGGCCGATTACGAAATGACTCACGGTGTCGATGTTGAATGTGACACCCTGGAGTACGGCAGTGCCTCGTGCCGACACTGTCTGAGGAGCGAGTGCCGCTGCGGCGATGGCTGCGGCGATGATTGATTGTTTCATTGGTCTGGTTGAGAGATTGGTATTTCTATTTCTAAGGTTTTCTTCTTCTAAAATTGCGGGTTGAGATAAAACTAGCGGTTCTTCTTGGCGCGCTGTTTGGCCTGCTCGCGCATCATGGCCTCCTGGCGCTTCTGTGCAGCCTCAAGGCGGGCCATAAATCCGCTTTTCTTCTTGGGCTTCTTGGCATTCTGCAGCATCTGCTTGCGCACCTTGTCCTCGTCGACGATGCGACGGCAGAAGTATGTCTGGCCGATGGTGATGAGCAGCGACAGGAAGTAGTAGTAGCTAAGACCCGACGCGTAGTCGTTGAAGAAGAACAGGAACATGATGGGCATCAGATAGGTCATCCACTTCATGCCGCCCATACCGGCCGACGGATTCGACGCC
>CAZNGJ010000076.1:0-11973 GCA_964572615.1 uncultured Bacteroides sp. | reverse complement strand
TCGGCTTTAAGGAAGGCGAAGTTCTCGAGCACCGCATGATTTCCAATTCTATCGCCAAGGCTCAGAAGCGTGTCGAGGAGAACAACTTCGGTATCCGTAAGCACCTGCTTGATTACGACGACGTTATGAACAAGCAGCGTACGTTCATCTACCACCGCCGTAACCACGCCCTGCGTGGCGAGCGCATCGGTATCGATATCTCCAATACGATCTACGACGCAATCGAAAATCTGGTGAATGCATATCCCGACGGCACTCAGTTTGAGGATCTGAAACTCGAGTTGATGCGCGTGCTGGCCATCGAGCCCGACTTCGACGGCAAGCAATATGACTCGATGTCGGCCGAGGACAAAGTTAATGCCATCCACAAGATTGCGATGGACCGTCTGAATGCCCGCAACAAACAGATTGTCGATGTCATGATGCCTATGGTAAACGCAATGGTCGAGGAAGGTCAGAACGGTCTCCGTGCATTGCCCATTACCGATGGCAAGCGTATCTACCGCATAGTGTTCGACCTTGAGGAAGCCGCCCGCACCGAGGGTCGCTCGATTGTTAAGGAATGGCAGAAGAAACTCATCCTCCTCACCATCGATGAGCTTTGGAAAGAACATCTGCGCGAAAACGACGACCTGCGTCAGTCGGTACGCAACGCATCGTACGAGCAGAAAGACCCGCTGGTGATCTACAAGCAGGAGTCGTTCCACATGTTCCAGCGTATGCTTGCCACCCTCAACGACCGTACCGTTCAGTCGCTGATGCGTGCCCGAGTGTTCTTCCGTCCCGCTCCCGAGCCTCAGCCAGAGCCCCAACAGAGCGAAGCACAGGAAGGAGCGCAACAACAGCCCACTCAGCAGGCTCAACAAGCTCAGCCTCAAATCGACCGTCCTATGCCCCGCCGTCGTCCCGACTCGGAGTATAAGACGTCGAAGGCAACCCTGCCCAGCGAAGAGCAGGCACAGCGTCGCGCTGCCGCAGCTCCTCGTGGTCCGCAGACACCGACACAGCCTGTGACAGCCGCTCCCAAGATCGGCCGTAACGACCCCTGTCCTTGCGGTTCCGGCAAGAAGTACAAGAACTGCCACGGTGTCGGGAAATAATCTCGCATATAGATTATCTCGCCGACTGTCAGGCAATAACCGGGGCACAGGCCGCACCGGCAGCGTAATCGCTGTCCTTGGTGTGGCCTTTGCTGTAGCCGTCATGGAACTAACTTTGGCTATCTCGGTGGGATTCAAAGAACGAATCACCGATAAGCTGGAGGGTTTCGTGGCGCCGGTATCTGTCACGGCACCGGTAACAGAAGGCTCAACCCAATACGGCAATCTTTTTGTGTCGGACGCGAGTGTGATTCAGCCTATAGAGGCTGTCATGCCGGAAGCCGAGGTAATCGGTTCGGTGGTACTCCCGGGCATCATTAAAACCGAAGGTGATTTTCTGGCAGTAACCTTGCGCGGTTACGAAGCGGACTATCCGGCTGTTTTCGAGAAGTCGAACATCAAGACAGGCAATTGGCTGTCGCCCGATGCGAAACGTGGTGTTGTCATTTCGTCATACATGGCATCGAACCTCGGTTTGACTTCCGGAGACAAGTTGACGATGTGCTTCTTTATCGACGGAAAGGTCAAGGCACGTCCGTTTGTTGTTGCCGGTATATATGATTCCGGTTTTGGCGAGTACGACAAGGTCGTAGCTTACGCTTCAGCGGCCGATTTACGCCGTATACTCAATATGACTGACGATGAGGTATCGCTTCTCGAAGTGCGCGGCATACCTCTTGATTCGGTCCCGGTTCTTAGCGAGCGATTGCGAGACGAGTATTATAACCGGGCTGTCGAAAACCGCGACCCGGGCTTGTGTATGACCGTAAGCACCGTTACTGAAGAAGGCGCTATGTACCTCAATTGGTTGGACTTGCTCGATACCAATGTGGTTGTCATCTTCGTGCTAATGGCTCTCGTTGCGGCGTCCACTCTTATCTCGTCGCTCTTTATCCAGGTTCTCGAAAAAGTCAATGCCATCGGACTTTTGCGCGCTATAGGAGCGCCCAATAGCCTTGTCAGTCGAATCTTCGTATTTCTCACCCTCAAGTTGGTTGGGTTAGGACTTATAATAGGCAATGTTATCGGCCTTGGCCTTATATGGATTCAGTCCCGTTGGCAGGTAGTATCGCTCGACCCTGAAATGTACTATCTGAAGCACGTTCCGGTAGATATTTCCCTGTTGACGGTCGTTATCCTTAATCTTTGCGTGGTCTTGTCAGCCTGGTTGATACTGATACTGCCGGCGAGGATAGCAACCCGACTCTCACCGGCATCGACACTGAGATTTGAATAACCCCTATAAATGACGACGGGCTTCGCGATTGCGAGACCCGTCGTCGTTTATAGCATTATATTGTCAATGACTCTCCTTGAGGTCTTTTACGGTGATGGGCTTTTCGTTCATCTTGCGCCACACGTAGGCGATGTAGGCGAGGACCACGGGGATAACCAGCGATACCCATGCCATGACTTCGAGGGTGTATGGTGTCGACGACGAGTTGACAATCGTAAGCGAGCTGTTGATGTCTGTCAGCGACGGATAGTAGGGTGTGTGGTTGAAACCGGCAAGCCAGAACAGTAGGATGACTACAATAACCGTGCCTGTACCTGCAAACCATATACCCTTGGTATAAGTGGCCGAGAAAGCCGAACGGTAGATGCCGAACAGAACAGCTATTACAGCCAGGGCGAATACGGGAATAATGCCCCAAAGGGTGACGAAGTTGTTCCAGTAGCAATACTTTTCGGGTTCGAAGACACCGGGAGCGACCTCGCGAACGCCTGTACTCATGAACAGTACGATAACAAAGCTGACGAACAGCAGGGCGAAGATAGTACCATTTACCAATACGTGGGTACGCATAGTCACGCAGAAATCCTTCTGATCGCGGATGTTATTGATGAAGTATAGGGCGCCGAGTGTGCGGGCAAGGAAAAGTACGGTGAAACCAAGCAACAGGTTCTTCCAGTTGAATATGGCTTCGATGCCGTGGGTAGGAGCCCACTGGCTGATCACAGGAGCCGATGCATCGAGGATGTTACCCTTGACAACGGTAAATTCGCCCCCAAAGAACATCATGCCCACGGCTACACCGAGCAGCACGCAGCCAAAAAGGCCGTTGAAGACCAGGCAGGCGTCGTAAGTGTGCGATGTGTACAGATTGCCGCGACGGGTACGGAATTCATAGCTGACAGCCTGCACGACAAAGCTGAACAGGATGAGCATCCACAGCCAGTAAGCGCCACCGAAACTCGTGGAGTAGAAAAGGGGGAAGGCTGCGAAGAAGGCTCCGCCGAAAACCACCAGGGTAGTGAACGTCAGTTCCCATTTGCGGCCAAGCGAGGTTATCATAAGAGCCTGACTGTCTTTGCTTCGGTTGGTGAACACAAGTGTCTGGCCACCTTGAACGAACAGCATGAACACCAGTATGCCTCCGAGGACGGATATCAAAATCCACCAATATGCTTGTAAGAATGAAAAGTCCATAGTAATGTTATATTAGTGTGTTAATCTGTCAAACTGTCAATCGTTGAGAATGCCCTTTTTCGAGGTTTTGTTGATATAGCGCAGCATGATCGATACCTCGGCGAGCAGCATAAGGGTGAACAATGCGGCAAAAATCCAGAAAGTCAGCTGGACGCCACCTGAATTGATGTCGCTGATGGCTGCGTTGACTGGCAGAATGTCCTGGATGGTCCAAGGTTGACGACCGACTTCGGCTACAATCCACCCGGCCTGACTGCAGACCCACGCAGCAGGTATGCCAAGCATCAGCAGCCAGCAAATCCAGGCCGCAGGACGGTAATCGGCTTCTTTGCGGCGATACATTACCAGCAGGGTAATCAGGTAGACAAGCAGCATGTAGCAACCCAGTCCGACCATGACGCGGAACGAGTAGAAGGTAAGGGCGATGGGCGGAATAGCGTCTTCGGGCGCATTAAGGAAGCCGTAACCGAAGTATTTGTAGTTGGCTTTGAGTACAGTCAGCGACGAATCAGCCAGCGCGGTGTTGCCGTCCTTTTTGGCCTGTTCGTACACGCGCAGTGCATTGTGAGCAGCGCGACCCATTTCGATGCGCTTTGCGTAGCTGTCGGTGTAGACGGTATCACCGTCGGCTGTCAGTTCGTAGCCGTCGAGCAGGTTGTTGATGCCGGGAACGAATGCGTCGAGATCGTGTTTTGCCAGCAGCGACAGCCCTTTGGGCAACTTGATTGCCATCGAGGCTTCCTCGGCTTCTTCGTGGCGGTCTTCGCGTACATTGACGATACCGATAGCCACAAGGTCGGTGCCGGGCTTACCGTTGTACAGACCCTCCATGGCTGCTAATTTCATGGGCTGAACCTTGGCTACCTGAACAGCGCTGCCGTCGCCTGTCCACATTGTCAGCATGAGGCCTATGAGACCAACCCAAGCACCGACCTTAAGCGACATCTTGGAGGCTTCGAGACTGCGGTTGCGCCATATCATCCATGCGCTCACACCGAGAACAAATGCACCCGCAAGCGCCCAACCGCTCGTTACGGCGTGGAAGAACTTGTTCATCGATACGGCATTGAAGGCCAATCCCCAGAAGTCGGACATAACGTTACGCATCTGGTCGGGGTCAAACTCCATGCCGACAGGGTTTTGCATCCACGCATTGGCCACAAGAATCCACAGTGCCGACAGGCAGACACCTACAGCAGTCAGCCATGTGGAGGCTAAGTGGAAGCGTTTGCTCACGCGGTTCCAACCAAAGAACATGACTGCGACAAAGGTAGCTTCGAGGAAGAATGCGAACAGGCCTTCGATTGCAAGCGGAGCGCCGAATATATCGCCGACAAACCAGCTGTAGTTCGACCAGTTGGTGCCGAACTCAAACTCGAGGATAATACCCGTCGCCACACCGCAGGCAAAGTTGATACCAAACAGTGTCATCCAGAAGCGGGTCACCTTCTTCCAGCGGTCGTCACCGGTACGTACGTAGATAGTCTCCATGATGGCCACTATCAGCGACAAGCCGATGGTAAGTGGCACAAACAGCCAGTGATACATGGCTGTGAGAGCAAATTGAGCTCGTGACCAGTCGATGGTCGATAACAAGTCGTTCATATACTCAATGTGTCTGAAGTTAGATTTTTAGGATTATGTATTAATTGTTTTATTTCAAAAGGATTGCCGGGGTGGGTCATCGCGTTGTGCGGTCGAGCAGTTCGGTGCGTACCACTGTTCCCGGATCGGTGTCTTGGCTTGCGCTTCGTTCCTTTATAATATTCGGGAAAAAGAAAAGTTTAAGAACCAAGAAAAGAATTGCGACTTTTATTATAATGAGTACCCAAAGACTTTTGCCGACAGTCATGCCGGCAAATCCGTCGCGGTAGAATCGGTATATTCTTGTCAGTAGGTTCATGGTAACAAAGGTCTTAATCGTCGCCCCGGTCCTCGTAAAAAGGAGGTGCAACCAAAAATATTCGCTAATTTCGTAATTTTACGCGAAATATCCAAATCCATGACCTACTTTTTTCGTGAGCGACGCGTTTGGTATTTCCGTATGTGAAAAAAATATTGTAAATTTGTAATTATGGAAGTTCTCTACGAAGACAATCATATAATTATCGTCAACAAGGCACCCGGCGAGATAGTGCAGGGCGACAAAACCGGCGACGAACCGCTGTCGGAGACTGTCAAGGCTTGGCTTAAGGACAAACACAACAAGCCCGGCAATGTCTTTCTCGGCGTAACCCATCGTCTCGACCGTCCGGTTGGTGGCGTCGTGGTGTTTGCCAAGACGTCCAAGGCATTGGCACGTCTAAACGAGATGTTCCGCAACGGCGACGTCCACAAGACCTACTGGGCAATTACATCCACCACGCCAAATCCGTCGCAAGGGCAGTTAGTCAATCACTTAGAGAGCGTAGAACACAACAATAAGACTTACATCAAGCCCGCAGCCGGGCCACACACCAAGGAGGCTAAACTCAACTACCGTGTATTGGCCGAGGGCGACCGTTATGCCCTTGTTGAAGTGGAACTGCTTACCGGTCGCAAGCATCAGATTCGTGTGCAGTTGGCCGGTATTGGTTGTCCCATCAAGGGCGACTTGAAGTACGGAGCCAAGCGTTCCAATCCTGACGGCAGTATATCGCTATTGGCACGCCATATCGAGTTTGTCCATCCTGTGTCGAAGCAGTTGATATCTGTTACAGCGCCTGTTCCGGACGACAATCTGTGGAAAGCGTTGGAAGAAAAGGTGTGCGAAGGAAACCCCCAAGAATAATTACGAAATGAAAAAGGAAGATCTTAAAATAGTTTTTTTCGGTACGCCCGAGTTTGCTGTCGAAAGCCTCAAGGCTATAGTTGACAACGGCTATAACGTGGCTGCCGTCGTTACGGCTACCGATAAGGTTGCCGGTCGCGGTCACAAGGTGCTCTGTTCGGCTGTCAAGAACTTTGCTGTTGAACGTGGTTTACGTGTGCTTCAGCCCGAGAAACTCAAAGACGAGACGTTTGTCAACGAGTTGCGAGCGATCAATGCCGACCTCTTTGTGGTTATCGCTTTCCGCATGTTGCCCGAGGTGGTGTGGACAATGCCTCGTTTGGGCACATTTAACCTCCACGCTTCGCTCCTGCCCAAATACCGCGGGGCTGCGCCCATCAACTGGGCGGTTATCAATGGCGAGACCGAAACAGGCGTGACAACATTCTTCCTACAACATGAAATCGATACCGGCGACATTATCGACCGTGTCAAGATTGATATTCTACCCGAGGACAATGTCGGTGATGTTTACGACCGGCTTATGGCTCTGGGTGCGGAATTGACTCTTAAAACTATTGACGGTATAGTCGCCGGAACATTGAAGACCACATCCCAAGCAGAGTTGATCGAGACAGGTACTCAGACCTGTCCGGCTCCGAAAATCTTTAAGGAGACGGGTCATATCGACTGGACGAACCCGGTCGAGAAGATACACAACCTTGTGCGCGGGCTTTCGCCATATCCTTGTGCGTGGAGTACTATCCATTCGGCAACCACCCCTCCGACTGAAATCAAGATATTCAAAACCGTTGTGACCGATATACCTTCAGTCGGCCAACCGGGAGCGGTCGAAATTGACGGTAACCGTATGTTTGTCAATACCGGGACAACAAAACTCGAACTTCTTGAGCTCCAGGCTGCCGGAAAGAAACGTATGACAGTCGACGCTTACCTGCGCGGCGCCCGTCTGACTGATCCCTATTTCAATTAATTCCGAACTTACTCTCCTATGGCATTCTTACCTTTGGCGGAACGTCTCCGCCCGACATCACTTGACGATTATATCGGTCAGACTCACCTGGTCGGTCCTGACGCCATTTTGCGGCGCATGATCGAGACCGGAAAGGTCGCTTCGTTCATTCTGTGGGGACCTCCCGGAGTGGGCAAGACTACTATTGCAAAGATTATTTCCAAGGCTGTCAATGTGCCGTTCTACACACTGTCGGCTGTTAACTCGGGAGTGAAGGATGTGCGCGAGGTTCTCGACCGCTGCAAGGCGCAGGGTGGCATGTTCTCGACTTCGCGCCCCATACTGTTCATCGACGAAATACACAGGTTCTCCAAATCTCAACAAGATAGTCTGTTAGGTGCTGTCGAGAGCGGTATTGTCACTCTGATAGGTGCAACCACGGAGAATCCTTCGTTCGAGATAATACGCCCTCTGTTGAGTCGTGCTCAGGTGTACACGCTTAATCCCCTGGACGAGAATGATCTACACAAACTTCTTGATCACGCAATTACTAAAGACTCAGTATTAGCTGACCGTAAGGTTGAAGTCAAAGAGACCGAGGCGCTGTTTCGATATGCAGGTGGCGATGCCCGCAAGTTGCTCAATATCCTTGACTTACTTGAGCAGGCTACTCCGCACGGCAAGCCCATCGTGATTGATGACAAGGTCGTTACCGAGAGTCTGCAAAAAAATCCTCAGGCTTACGACAAAAACGGCGAGTTGCACTACGACATCATTTCAGCGTTCATCAAGAGTATTCGTGGCAGCGATCCCGATGCGGCCATCTATTGGTTGGCGCGGATGTTGCGTGGTGGAGAAGATCCCGAATTTATTGCCCGTCGTCTTGTTATCCTTGCCGCCGAGGACATAGGGCTTGCGAACCCCAATGCGCTGCTGTTGGCCAATGCTACGTTTGATACTATCATGAAGATTGGTATGCCCGAAGGTCGGATACCCCTTGCCGAGTGTACGATATATCTTGCTACGAGCGCTAAGAGCAACTCTGCTTATATGGCAATCGACCGAGCATTAGCGCAGGTTGACAAGTCGGGAAATTTGCCCGTACCGCTTCACATCCGAAATGCTCCAACGGCGTTGATGAAGCAACTCCATTACGGCGAAAACTATAAGTATGCCCACGACTATCCGGGCAACTTTGTCAAGCAACAGTTCCTTCCTGACGACATCAGGGGTACGCGATTCTGGTCGGCTTGTTCCAATCCTGCGGAGGATGCTTTGGTGGCAAGACAAAAAAGCCGCTGGGGGACACCCAACGGCAATTCCGACTAAGAGGTTTAGTGCTCTAACTATCATTCTACTAATTCTGTTACAAAGTTAGTTGATGTCTGCGAGGCTCGCAATACCTAAATAGATGTATTTTTTGCGGCTCTATTATACCTATAAATGAGTATTGCAAGGGTTGATTTTTTGTGCTATCTTTGCATGAATTTACAAATAAGCACGTTTTGACCCTATTACATCACATCGTCATGGAAAATCAATTAGCCGAAATGCAGGAGATATTTCATTCGCCTTTCACCGGACACGACCGTATGCGCGACCTGGTGTTGAAAAATCCGTACCTTCTGCCCGTACTTAGTCGATTTGAGATTGCACTCGGTTTCGGCGAATCGTCGGTCGACGATGTGTGCAAACGTGATGGGGTGGATACGATGACGTTCCTGACGGTGTGCAATTTCTTCTCGGCGCGCGAAGCCCACGCTGACGATGTCGATATTCCTGATTTAGTTCGCTACCTCAAGAGTGCCCACCGATATTTCCTTGATTATGTGTTGCCGACCATACGTACCAAGTTGATTTCGGCTATCTCGACGGGCAAGCACTGTAACTTCACATGGATGCTCATTAAGTTTTACGACGAGTATGTCGAGGAAGTCCGCCGTCACATGGCTTACGAGGAGGACAATGTTTTCGAATATGTACTGCAGCTTTGTCAAGGCATCCGCACGTCTGATTTTACGATAGATCAGTTTGTCGAAAATCATTTGCCTATTGCCGAAAAGCTGCGCGATATCAAGGAGTTGTTTATCGGTCACTATACGGCCGAACATGGTCGTGTCGACATGCTCAATACCGTGTTGTTCGACTTGATAATCTGCGAGCGCGATTTGCTCTATCACTGTGCACTTGAAGACAGAATTTTTGTTCCGGCGGTCAAAGCTCTCGAATCCAAAACCGTAAGAACAGAGCAGGCCGACATGGCGGAAAGCGATGCTGACGGTGCGGGTGAAGAATCAACCAACACTCTCGACGACCACGGTGATGTTGTGCTGACGCGCCGCGAGCGCGACATAGTTGAGGCTATAGCGCGTGGCCTGTCCAACAAGGAGATCGCCGACAAGCTCTTCCTCTCCGTACATACCGTCACTACCCACCGTCGTAACATCAGCAACAAACTCAACATCCACAGTACGTCGGGCCTGACCATCTACGCCATCATGCACAACATCCTCTCCCTCGACGAAGGCTCCGCCATCATCCAGTAGTCACAGCCACGCCCAAAAGGGAAGGGGTAGTCAGGGGTGTAGCGTCGCGATCTATCGCGACGAGCGATGCGCGGTCGAAGACGGGAGAGCAGTAGGACGCCGACATTAGTTCATCGTGTACGCTAAGCATCGTGAGGCGTGATCGAATAGAATTACAGAGATTAAGCTACTAGTCTACTTTGAAGAGTTTGTCGACAGTGGCCGGATATCGGCCGGGGCGGAACATCACGACATCGCTTGTGGTGGTGAACCTGGTGAGTTTCCACAGATCTGCAACTTCTGCTCCGCTCATATAATTAAACTCGAGTGCTCCATTTTCTTGAAAATGAAATAAATTCTTAAACCAGTCGGATGGACTTTTGTCTTCTTTGCATGATCCGTTGAAAGCGAAGCCATAGCTATTGGTTACCTTTGTATATTCACCTTTAGCTCGGCCGGTGGGAATGTATGCGTCGAGATGAATATCAACAAAGTTATCAACATCACCCTCATCGCGGATGTTTATCAGGACTTTCTTACCATCGAGTAGGTCGACCGGCTTAATACCCTGATATAGCGGAGCCATCGTAAAGGGCAGTTGTTCAGCATACAGAATGTGCCATATTTTGTCTCGGTCGAATTCTGAATAATTAGCAGCTTCTTGGGCTTTTCGGATGATTATATCGATTTCAACAGTGTCATACTTCTTGAGCGAGTGGATTTTATCAAGGGTTTTCTGCTCTTTCTCATTCAACGGTTCGTGACCAAGATTATAGCCTACCATACCAACTCGAAATACCTCGGTCGGATAAATCTTGCCCGTAATTACGTGGCAATAAGCCATAAAGGAGCGGATGCACAGTCCGAGCAACTGGTCGCGCATGTCGGTTCCGATATTGATAGCTTCGGCCTGAAGCATCTCGTTGCGTAACACATATTCCTGAACCTTGCTCGGGTCCATTTTAAGGTACTTCTGCGTGTCGAGCACTTTGCCAATTGACACGACGCGCTCGTGCGCGCTAACTGTGACCGCAGACAGCGTAACAATAGAGGCTATTATAGTTTTTTTCAAAATCGTTGTCATGGCTAAAATACGGTATAGATTAAAGCAATAGCAAATGTTTTTAATACGGCCTTAGGCATTAGCGCATTACTATCGCGGTTTGACAAGAAGGATTTAATATTGGGGAGTATGACCTTCTTATATGTATTCACTATATTATAATTGAAAATGTCATTCTTATATTTTTCCGTCTCATTCCATTGGATATCAGAAAAACCTATTTTCCTGTTAATAATTTCGTTGGTCAACGGAACGAAAGTCTTCATAAGTATGTGACCTATATGGTATTTACTATTCTTATAGTCCTTTACATATTCAGGCAACCATTCGTTAATTAATTCCTCATCCTGATAGCTGACGTAATCGTACTGCCAATCCGAGGTAGAGAAGGTCGGCATAGAGTCCACTGCAATAACCTCGCCATCCTGTAAGTACCATATTTTCACTTTTTTCGCATTATTATCTATCGTCCAAATGAACGAAAGTTTCTCATAATCTTTTGGTTCAAGATTTAAGTCAAAATCCTTGATATAATCGCTAAATGAGTCAAGAAAAGTAAAATTATAAACACGCGTCAGACTATCTTGCAAGGCAAATATCTTTTCGCCAAGATCGGTACTTACCATCTTGTTATTCAACGAAAACCTTTCTTTTTGGTCTCCGTATTTCGAATCCCGAACTATTAGCGAATAGTTATCATTAGCAGCAGAGGCATCTACAGGAGGTGCCACCATCTGCAAGATAAGCGTGAATAAGTAATACAATATCGACGACTTCATAATCAGTAAATTGAATGGTCCATTTGCAAATTTATGATTTAATTTTGAAGTAAACAAGACCATTCAGAATAATTAAACCATTTTATGCAGATAGCTTCGTCTAGTGTGCAGAGTTGAAGCGTCGTGGCAAGCCGCGACGGACGTTACGGGATGATCGTCGTGACACAATACAGTTTACTTAAGCGAGGTATGGTGGTCGAAGAACGCCGACTCAGTTATAGCCCCGTATGCCGAGCCGAAGGCGAGGCGTGCGGGGAAAGGAATACAAAAACAAGGGCGTCCCGAAGGGATGCCGACTTGTTTTACCACTGAGGATGCTCAGTTATAGTTTGTTTAGTCGGCGTACTTTCAGC
>CAZNGJ010000075.1:0-12015 GCA_964572615.1 uncultured Bacteroides sp. | reverse complement strand
CCGAGCGTCTTAAGCCGGTCGAGGTGAGCGGCCATGGCGTTGAATGTACCCTCGTCGGTGTACTGGCGGGTATTGACTTCGTAGATGACGGCGTTCGGTGCCCATTCGGGGTGAACTACGGTGGTAGGAGCGGCAGCGCGCGCAGGCAGCGTGGCCGATACTGCCATGGCAGCTCCGGCCATGATACAGCAGATAGCGTTGGTTTTCATGGTGTTAGGGGAAGTAATTGGGGATATCAGAGAGGCATGTTGCGGTGGATGGAGTTGTCGAGCGAGATAAATGTCTCCGTGCCTATCACACCGGGTATCATCTGGATATAGTCGTTCAGCAGCTCCATAAGATGCTCGTTGTCACGGGCATACACCTTGAGCAGCATACCGAATGTGCCGGTAGTGTAGTGACACTCGACAACCTCGGGAATCTTCTGCAGCTGAGGCACCACCTCGCGATACAGCGCGCCGCGCTCCAGGGAGACACCGATATATGTGCATGTGCGGTAGCCCAACGATTTGGGATTGACCGTGTAACCCGAACCGGTGATTACACCGAGTTCGGCCATACGCTGAATGCGCTGGTGTACGGCAGCGCGCGACACGCCGCATTCGTGAGCCACGTCCTTCGAGGGGATACGCGCGTTCTTGACTATGATTGAGAGGATTTTGCGATCGAGAGCGTCTATTTTTTCCATGGGATTAACTTGGATGGTTAGTTATGAGATAACTGATGTGTGTTTTACTGCCTGTTTGACAAAGAGACTGAAAAACACTTGCAAAATTACAAAAATTCTCGAACTCGCCAAGAATTTTGCTAAGAAAAAAGCCCCGCCCCGGCCTCCTCAAAGGGTAGGGAGCTTCCCCGCGGGATCAAACAAGATTAATCCCGAAATGCTCTCTGATTTATCGAGATAAATCCTGATTAATCCCGATAATTCCGGATAAAACAAAAGTAAATCCCGATTAATCAGGATAAATCGAGATTAATCGGGATATAATGACATGATGACATGATGACAATCTGACAACATGTCAATCTGACATCATGACGGCCGGACCCCTCCCCTTCGGGGAGGGTCGGGGTGGGGCCGTAGTTCGTAGCTGGTAGTTCGTAGTTACTTCACCAGTTCCTTGGTGACGGTGTTGCCCTGGCGCTTGATGAGCAGCTGACCGGCGGCGGGGTTAGCCACGCGCTGGCCCTGGATGTTGAAGTATTCGGCGGGGGCGTTGACGTCGGCAGCGTCGGCGATAACGTCGTTGACACCTGCCTTGAAGCCGGGTTCGGCAATCAGGTATGTGCTCAGACCGCCGTTACACTTGTAGAGCGACAGGTAGCAGCCTTCGTGACCCTCGGCGTCAGTAACGTTAACGGGGCACATACCCATCATACGGCTACCCGAGTCGGATACGGTGCCGAGGCCTTTTTCGGGAAGGTCCCAAGCGAGCTGCATGCCGTCGAATGCCTGGTTGGCACCGAGCTTAACCACGCGCACCTGTGTGCCTACGCCCTTGTCGTAGTCGGTGTAGGTGTAGGCCATCATGTCGCGGCCGGCAAGCGAGAACTCGACAACGCCGTTCGAGTTGGCCTGGGGAGCGAGGTCGACAGCGTCGACGAACGAGTCGATCATCGTGCCTTCTACATTATAAAGAGTGGGATAAGCCACGAAAGCGTCCACGTAGAACATCTGGCCCGAATGGTCCTCGTCGCGGATGATGCGGATCATGGGTGCGCCGTTCCATGTGGTCTGGTCGGCGGGATAGGTCTCGGACATGGTGGCGCTGTAGTAGTCACCCATCTGGGGACCCCATGTGTCGCTGCCCTGTTCGCGTAAAAAGCCAACAACATAAGGAGCACTGCCGCTGGCCACGGGCGACATAACAACAGTACCTGCCTGAGCGCCGGTAACGTCGCCGACGAGGTCGTAGTAGTCGTGGCGGCCGTATGCGTCGGCTTCGTCAGCGGGGAGGGTGAGCTCGGCGATGAGTTCGCTGTCGCCGGTCTTTACGTCCTTGATGTGATACAGTTTCCAGGGGGTGGTCTCGGTGCTGCCGGTCAGGCCCATAAGCCAGAAGTTGCCGAAGTCGTCGACGCCGAGTTGGTTGGCGCAGAGCAGACCCTTGATGGGCGAACCGCCTACGGTGAGCTGCACGCGGCCTTCTACGTTGCCGGTCAGCTGGTCGATGACGATCAGGTGTGCGTAGTCGTTGCTGTCTTCATCACCTTCGACCATGGTGCGCGATTCGGCGATGTAGAGTTTGCCGTCTTTGGCTACCATCGAGCGGGTCTTGTTGGTCAGTTCGGCCATCGGAGTGGCGTTGAACTCGTCCTGGCTGTAAGCACGGCTGATGTTGTAGAGGTTGGTACAGGTAAGACCGTCAAAGTTGTCATACTTCGAGTCTTCGACAATTGCAAAAGCGGGCATTGTCATGGCCAGAAGGCCGAGAGGGAGTAAAAATTTCTTCATTCTGATCAGATTTTTGTGATTGGTATTAATTGAATTTGTTTGTTTTCATGGAATATGGGCCAAAGTTACGCAATTAAATCCGTACTACCAAAAAATCTCCCGGATTCCTTGTCAAAGGCAGGGAAACGGGAGATTTTTCTTTTTTTTAGCGGCCGGGGGGTGGTCCGGGAGGGCCGCCGGGAGGGCCGGGGAAGCGGCGCTGGTTGCGCGAGGCGGGCTCGTTGCCCTTGCCGAAGGTGTTGAACTTGTAGGCAACGGTGAACATCACGTAGCGGCCCAACGAGTTGTAGCGCGTGTCGTCGATGTAGTTGGCCGTGATGGTGCGACGGATGTTGGAGTTCTGGTTGAGGATGTCGTGGGCGCGCACACTCACGGTGGCATTCTGACTGCGCAGGAACGAATAGGACAATTGGGCGTTCCACATCCATGTGCGGGTGTCATAGCCGGCGCTGTAACCCGACGTGGCAGTGTACTCGAGGTCGGTGGTCACGGTCAGGCCGAAGTTGGTGTAGAATGTGCCGTCGAATCGGCCGCCGTAACTGTGGGTGGTACGGTTGTTGGCCATAGCGACGGTGTTGGCCACGGTCTGGAGGGCGTAGCGGGGACGCAGCTCGAGCTGCACGTGGTCGGGACGCCATGCGATGCCGGGAGCCAGGTCCATGCGGAACGACGACGAGGTGTTGCGCAGGCCGTTGTTGAAGCCGACGTTATGGTTGTAGTTGAACATCGAGTGAACCGAGGTCGTGAAGGTGCGATTGCGCAGCGGTGCCGAGAACATCACTCCGCCGAATGCGTTCCACGCGCCGTTGACGTTGGTGTAGGTCGTGGTCTGACCGCCCGTCTCGGGGTTGAAGGTGGTGGTCGACACGATGCTGTTTTGCACTATCGAGGCATTGAGCATGGCCATGATGGAGCGCTGCTCCTTCTGGTTGAAGTCCTGCAGGCGGAAGCGGATGTTGTGGGTGAACGACGGGTCGAGTGCCGGGTTACCGATAACGATGCGCAGGGGGTCGGACACATCGGCCACGGGCTGTAACTGGCTCATCGACGGCTGGTTGCTCTGGCCGCGGTAGTCGATATTGAAGCTGCGCGTCTTCGACATCTTGACGCGGTAGCGCAGGAAGGGCGCGAAATTGAGGGTCGTCCGGTCGATGTTGCGGGCCGAGTTGATCAGGTCGATGGAGTGTGATGCCTGGGGCACGGCCGACACGCCTACCTGCAGGTTGGTGGTCTTGTTTACGAACTTATAGCCCAGTCGGATGTCCTGGTTGGTGTAGTCGTTGCGGAAGCGGTTGGACAGCTCGGCATTGTATATCATGTCGGCGTCGCTCCACCCCGTCCATGTCCATGCCAAGGGATCGTCGGGGTCGACGGGGCGGTCGTATGTTATGCGGTCGGCATTGTTCCATCGCTTCTGGAAGCGGTAAGCCAGCGTCAGGAAGTGACCCTTCGAGGGGTCGCCGAGTGGTTCGGTCCATGTGGCGCGCGCCGTGAAGGTGTTGGCCCATGTGTGGTTGTCGATATAACGGTCGTCGATGTCCACCGAGTCGTTGAGCAGGTAGAAGCGGTTGTAGGCGTATGTATCCTCATACTCGCGGACATTGGACGTGCGGAGCTGTGCATGGATAGAGAACGAGCGGCCACGACGACGGCGGAAATTGTGGTTGTATATCAACTGTGCGCCAAACTCCCACGAGTTGCCGTGCGAGTCGTCGATGTTTTGCGAGCGGGTCACCGGCTCCATCCGTCCCGAACGGGTCAGCGACGAGTCGGTAGAGAACGAGCGGTTCGAGTTGAACGACAGGTTGGGGCGAATCTCGAGGGTATTGAACGAGTCGGGTTTCCACTGGATGCGGAAGTCGGCACGGACGTTATGACCACGGTCGCGTGCGCTGCGGTTGGAACTCAGGTACGATGTCGAATCGGTGAACAGGTACTGGCGCTCCTGGCTCGACACAGTGCGACGGTCGGTGTTGGAGTACATCACGTCGCCGCCCACGCGGAATATCTCCTTGTTGCCCACGTTGAAGTTCAGACCCAACGCACGGCTGATAGTGAGGCCGTTGTCTCCACCGAAGCGGCGGAAACGTCCCGAGGCGCCGTCGGTGAATCCGGGCTCGTTGATGTTGTTCAGCCCGGCAAGGAACGTGAACTGGTTGTCGTTCCAGAAGCGGTTTATCACCGCCGAACCCTGATAACGGCTGTCCGTTCCGTAGCCGCCCTGGACATTGCCGAACCAGCCGTTCTTCATGCCCTTCTTGACGGTCAGGTTGATCACTGTCTCCTCCTCGCCGTCGTCAACGCCGGTGATGCGGGCCAGGTCGGACTTGCGGTCAACCACCTGCACCTTCTCCACCATGTTGACGGGCAGGTTTTTCGAGGCTACGGTGGGGTCGTCGGAGAAGAATTCCTTGCCGTCGATAAGTATCTTCGATATCGTCTTGCCGTTGGATGTGATGGCGCCGTCGCTGCCCACCTCGACGCCCGGCAGGCGCTTCAACAGGTCCTCGACCACTGCGTTGGGTTGCACCTTGTACGACTCGGCCGAGTACTCTACCGTGTCCTCCATCACCTTGACGGGGGTGCGGATACCGGTCACCACGGCTTCGCGCAGCATCACGGCGTCCTCAACCATGGTCACCGACCCGATGTTGACGTCCTTGTCGGTCACCGTGACGGCCTTCTTGGCAGGCGAGCTGCCCACGTATGTGAAATCGGCCACATAGCGGCCCTTGGCCACGTTGCGCAGCGTGAACGCGCCGTTGGCATCAGTGATAGCCGTGCGCACCACCGTGCTGTCGCGCCCCAGGAGCAGACGCACCGATACGCCCACAAGCGTCTCGCCTGCAGCGTCCTTGACTGTTCCCGTGATGTTGAATGCGATTGCCGCTGTCGCCAGTGATAGCGCCGTCAGAAGTAGCGCCATTCTGCGCCTGAATACCGATTGTATTGTGTCTGACATCTCGTTGATTGAAATGTGATTAGGGTTGGATTAGTATACGAAAAAGCGTCGGTACCACGCGTTTCCACGGGCAACCGACGCTTTTATAGACAGCCGCGCCGCTCAAAGGTTTAGGCTGCATTCGATAATATATGTTAATAGCTCACAGCGCTATTAGCCAAATTTTGTTAATTGGAAGGTTTACTTCACCAACTCCTTGGTTATGGTGTTGCCCTGCTTCTTGATGAGGAACTGACCGGCTGCGGGCTGGCTTACGCGCACACCCTGCAGGCTGTAGTACTCAACGGGAGCGTTGCTGTCGTCGACCTTGACGTTATCCACGCCGGCATATTCCACCCACAGTTTCTTGCCGCCAATGTTCTCGAAGATAATATGATTATCGTCGCCTTCAGTAACATAGCGCAACTGCGCCGTTACATTATATGCGGCTAACGCAGCGGGAAACAAGTTATAGAACAAGCAATGTGTGCGCTCATCTTCATTTGTCAATAATCCAAGACCTTCGACAAATGATACTTTTTCGGGGATCTCGCCAAAACGGTTTTCGTTGTTAGAATATTTATAATCGTATACTTTGAATTTATTGCCATAAGACTCAATTTCAGAGGTACCGACCATCTCAAAGTTAAAGTCATGATGATATGGATTTGATCCATCTATATCTTCCCATCCTAACGTGATCATATCATTTTCACGCGTGAAATCATACATAAGAATTTCTACGTTTTCTTCACATTGGAAGCCGAGAGTAAAAATAGACCAACCGGTAAATCCGTACAGTCTTTGACCGGGATATTTCTCTGATTCAGTGCGTTCGGGAACAGTAAAGAGAATGTATACCTTGCCATTCTCTTCACGGATATACGCGTCGAGTCCTTCATCCTCATTTGTCTCCATCCATGTATATGTCGGATCGACGTATGTGTTTCCGAAAACATTTTTATAGTTCAGACACATAGATACCTTATTATAAGTCTTTCCACCAACCTCAACCTCCGAGCCTATACGAATACCATATTCCAAATTCGTAAAACATTCAGTAGCCTTGTACCACCACGTGCGACCCTCAACCACCATGGGAGTATAGCTTTGAGTTTCTTTACTATTCGATAGCGTAGTGTTTATATTAGCTTGAGGTATGCGTTCGGTGAAATCTAAATAATATTTACCATCATTGTCAATATCCATCTTATCATAATAAATATGGTTTGCAACTATTTTCAAAGTCGCATTATCACCAATACGGAATCGGGATAAATATACATCGCCGTCCGAAATAATTGTCAGCTTTGCGTTACTTTGGATGTAAAGACCATATTTAACATTAACATCGGATAATGCCTCAATGGTTACATCATTGGATGGCATAACTAATACATCCTCTCTAGCTTTATAATCATCGCTTCCAATGTTTACTTCGTTCGCAAAAATATACTTTGTGCTGTACAACCAAAAATCGAAATTCCGAATATTCAGTGGTAATATCTCTGGTATATAATCTTTGCGGATAATCGTTCGCAAATAATTGTCGGTTAATTTGTGGCTAAATATATCCGACTTTTTATAATCGAAAGCTATAGAATATGCATCATCAAGAAGATTAGCCTCCGACAATTTGAAATTGTCAGGTAATGTACTTTCAGCAGCAATATTATAATAATTATCCAAAGAATCTGCATCAAGGATAGTTATGTTTGCTCTTTGAGGAGCCAAAGTCCATAGAGGTACATGGGGATCTCCGGTTATTGCTCGTATGTAATGTTCATGAGTGTGATTATATTTGGTAGCAATTAATGAATTCTGAATTAATCCAGCATCCACATAGTCAAGTTGTAACAAATCTCGATATTTATCTTTCAAGTCTGCGTATATACGCTGCATGGAAATTCCACCATCATTGCAAAACGAAGAACGCGTATTCCCAAGAAAGATTACACCACCTGATTTATAGGCAATTGTATAAGCATCAGCAAAGTTATAACCGCATGTTATATCTTCTCCCGTCTCTATTTTATAATCATACGGCATTACCCCACATGCTATACTATAGCCCCAAGAAGGGAAATTTTCATTGTTTAGATTATCTAATCCATTACCAACTTCGTTTATATGCCAACAATCATCGTTATCTACCCCGACAACCCCTCTAAAACTAGTTGACGACCGAGAATATACGGCGATTCCTCCATAATTCCCGTGGCCGTTTAGGTTAACATGCCCCACTGGATTATTGTTCCACTTGTTGATTACCTCACTTCCTGTGAGTTCTTGAGGCTTGAAATCGCTTGCCCTAAAAACTACAGAATTCTCTTCACTATAGACATCTTGATATTTGGGTACATAATAGTCTGCTATCTTCCAATCATCATCTTGGACAGTGTGTAGGATCTTCGAAAGATAATCCGACGAACCTAACCCTGGATTAAACTCGTAAATTTTTAATTTATCAAGATAATTATCAATATCAGTTTCAGAATTTACATTAATACGGCCAATCTCAAGTTCATTAAAAATATCGTAGGATTCATTTTGAAGAACATAATTTCCATCATAAATGGATTTCTTCCATTTATTATTGAGTTCAGAAAAGTAGAAATCACATGGAACAAACTTATCTTGGTATCCTGCTACACCCAATATCTCTGAACTATATACATAGCGAATAGGCATCTCGGGATACCGACCGGCAAATAAAACTGAACGGGTACCAAAGATTGAGAATGCATAGCTCAAAAAAGCCCTAATTTTACCTGCATCATCACAGATGCCCGATACTTTATCACCTTCTGCAAATCTGGAGTCACCCAAAATCTGCTCTAATGTAAAGACCTTGGAACTAATGCCTTTTGCTCGTCGCATGGCAACCAGACGCTCCATTTTTTTTTCAAATCGCGCAGGCGTAATAATAATATGTGTATACTCCTGCATATCTGAGGTTAGGGGAGATACAGTAGGTGTTTCCTTGAATTGTCTACCATTTACTACTTTATTGCGAATGTAGTCCCCATAACCATCCCTGGTATTTTTTTTCACCGAAGGGAATACATATAACCCATCTTCACCTAAAGTATTGTAACTTAAATCAACTGTATATGAAGATGCAACATAAAGCGTCTTCCTATCGGCCATTACTACTGACGGATATATGTTCACATGTACAATCTTATACTGTCCTCCTAAATAACTAACGTTAGTAACATTTGCAAACTTTTTGAAAAGCGGAGCAATAACCTCGCTGGAGTCAATAGGCACCAGATTATCGCCTATAGTAATGTCTCCACTAGCAGTTGCACAATTACTTAAAGACACAGGGTAATCTAAAAGTTTAGTACTCTTGCGTAGGTCACTTACCGTTACGCTAAAATTATTAGCGTTTTGCGGTACATAGAACTGAATTTGTTTAACAGGCAGATAAGCAGCACCAATTTCACCATAGTTATATAAACCGGGACTTGTTATAAATGCTACAGAATCAGAGCCATCGATACCGTAATCGATTTTCAAGTCATTTGGGTCAAAGGTAACATTGTACGTATAGGACCCAGCGAATGATAAAATGATTGACAGGATTGTCAGTAAAGAGAGGGTTAGGCGCTTCATATTGATTGGGTTTTTAAGGTTAGTTTTGCAAAGATAGAGACAATTTTTGAATTTATCAAATCTTTTTCAATGAAATATTTTTTAATCTACGGGAATATATTTAGAAGTACTAATTCAGAATAAATATTAACAGCGAGGCCCCCAATCGTTGAGTAAGATTACTACGCGATATGGGCCTCGCCGTTAATATTTATTGAGAACCGGTCTTACTTTCCGCCGGGGAGGACTTCGTCGAGGGTGACGGTGAAGTCGAGGGCGGCGTTGGCGGGGATGATGCCGGGGATGCCGTGCTCGCCGTAGCCGAGCTGTGCAGGGATGACCACGCGGTAGGTGCCTCCGGGTTTCATCATCATCAGGCCTTCGGTGAATCCGGGGATGACCTTGGCGACGTCGAAGGTGACGAGTTCGTTTTCAGTGTCGTCGAAGACAGTGCCGTCGCTAAGGCGAGCCACGTAGCGCACCTTCACCTTGTCGTCCATGGCGGGATGCACGCCTTCGCCCTCGGTGATGACGGTAAATATCAGTCCGTCAGGCATTACAATTGCCCCGGGCAACTGCGCAACTACGGCAAGGAAACCTTGCTGACTCTCTACCGACACCGAATCGGGCAGGTAGGACGAGTTGGCGCGAATCATATTGTCGACCAGCATGTTGGCATCCTGGCGGCTGATGCCGAGGTCGCCACCGGCCAGGCGTTGCGCTATGTAGCGACCTACTTCGGCACGGTCGACGGGCAGTTTTGCCTTGGTCAGTCCGGTCAACACCTCATCGAGGTTGTCAGCCATAACTACAGCCACGGCGCGGTTCACCGAGTCGGCAAGAGCCGCATCGGCAGGCTCGGCAGCGTAGGCACGCGCCCCGCCGAAGGCCATGGCGACCGCGGCGACGAGCGCTGCCACGCTGCGCTGTATGCGACGGCCGGTAGTTATCATTTGCCGACTACCTTGAGCAGTTCGACGTCGAAGATAAGGGTCTGGTTGGGGCCGATGACATTGCCTGCGCCCTGCGGACCGTAAGCCAGCGCCGAGGGAATGTACAGACGCCACTTCGAACCGGCCTTCATCAGTTGAAGAGCTTCTACCCAACCGGGGATAACCTGGGTGACACCGAACGTTGCGGGCACACCGCGATCTACCGACGAGTCGAATACGGTACCGTCGATCAGCTTGCCGGTGTAATGTACTTCCACCTGGTCCTGTGCGGTGGGGATGGGGCCGTCACCTTCGGTAACAACTTCATACTGCAAACCCGAAGGAAGGGTGTGTACGTCGGCACGCTTGCCGTTTTCGGTCAGGAAATCCTCACCGGCCTTGGCGTTAGCCTCGGCCATCTTGGCAGCGGCAGCTTCCTGCTCCTTCTGCATGGCCTCGAAGTAAACGCGGATTTCCTCCTTGGCCTCGTCATAGCTCATCTTCGGAGCCAAGCCGTCGAAAACGGCAGCCACACCGTCGGCAAAATCCTGAACGTTGATTTCCTTGATGCCCGAGGCGCGGAAATTATTACCCATGCTCAGACCAAGCGCATAGCTGATGCGGTCGAGCGATTTGTCTTTTTCTTCCATGATAGTATTATAAAATGTATGTTTATAAGTTATGTAATTATTCTCTGTATATATAATGTAAAAACAGGGTCGGTAGTTCATACGGCAAACACCGCCCGCAGCACATCGAGCGATTTCAGCCTGTCCAGCCGGTAATAATGCATCGCGAAATACGCCACGATGCCGTCTAACAGCCGGGCCCGCGACTCGCGATTGCCCACACGCAGACCCAAGTGGTCGTAGCCGGCCCATGCACGATGAGCCGTCACCAGGACCCGTGCGGCCGCCGGGTCGATCCATTGGTCATGCAACGCCCGCGACGCACGGAAAGTACCCTCGCGCATATCCAGCCCGAAGCCCCGGCGCCACTCCGCTATATCCGGCTCGATGCCCAACACGCCCGCAAGACGCATCAGGAAGGCCGGAGGCAACGCCCCCGCCTCGGCACCGCGACTGCCCGCGATACGGTAAGCCGACACCACGATAAGCTCCCACAAGGCAGCATCCGGTGCACCCTCACGCGTGGCCACCTCAAGCACTTCGGCCGCAAACATAGCCACCGACGCCTGCAGCGGACCTGCCGACACATCGGGCGACGCCAACCCCTCCGGAGCCCACGGCCTAAGGTCGCGCACCGCCGTCAGTTCACGCCCCGGACGCATGTCAGCCTCGCACTCAAACAACGCCATAGGCATCGTCAAAGCCCGACGCCGCCGCGCCTCCGGGCCATTACCCGCAGGCATCAGCAGCGACAACCGCCCCAACCGAGGCGACCACGCCGTCAGAATCGACGACCTGTCATTGTGGCGAATCGTGCGCAACGCCACCGCTGTTATACGCGTATACATAGATGCTAATCTCTTTTTGCGACCATAAAATTACTAAAAAAATCTTAAAATGAAGAATTTTCCCCCGAATATTTGCTTCGGTCAAAAAAAGTGCCTATCTTTGCAATCGCTTTCGGGAAGCACATCCCGCTATGGCCCATTCGTCTATCGGCTAGGACGCAAGATTTTCATTCTTGAAAGAGGAGTTCGATTCTCCTATGGGCTACCAATTACAAAAAAATTAAAGCAAAACTCAACACCTAACAATGGCAAACCACGATTCGTCAAAAAAGAGAATTCGCCAGATCAAAAAGCGTCGCGCACACAACCGTTACTACGCCAAAACCGCCCGTAATGCCGTGCGCAAACTTCGTGCCCTGACCGACAAGGCCGAAGCGCTTGCCAAGCTCCCCGTAGTTAGTGCCATGCTTGACCGCCTTGCTTCCAAAAAGGCAATCTCCAAGAACAAAGCCGCTAACCTCAAGAGCAAACTGGCTCATCACATTGCTAAACTCGGCTAAACCGACCACAACCCGGTTGCCGCCGCTCGTTTATGAGTGCGTTTAGCACTTCGCGGCCCATTCGTCTATCGGCTAGGACGCAAGATTTTCATTCTTGAAAGAGGAGT